>JABZHQ010000107.1:0-2540 GCA_015258765.1 Atopobium sp.
CAACAATTGCTGCCTGCTTTAACACGTCCGTTGTCTACACATTGGTCGCTGTTGGTGTGGCTTTCACCCTGTTCATTGGTGAGATTGACGTTTCTGTTGGTTCCAACCTGGGTCTTGTTGCTGTGGTAGTTGGCAGCATGCTGAGAGATGGAACTCCACTTCCTGTTGCTTGCCTGGTAGGTATTCTTATTGGTGTAGCAATTGGCCTGGTCAACGCATGGGGCGTTGCCGTTATGAAGGCTCCATCGCTCATCTTTACTTTGGGTACTAACGGCGTTCTGCGCGGTATTGTTTACGTCTACACCAATGGTCAGTGGGTTGAGAACCTTCCTAAGGAGTTCAAGGACTTCTCGGCAGTAACTGGTATTGGTGACTTCACCGTTTACTATTGCGCAGTTATCGCGCTGGTTATCTTGATTCACTTTGCACTAACCCAGACCCGTCGTGGTCGCTGGTTTGCAGCAGTTGGCGATAACGCTAACGGCGCAACTCTGGTTGGTATTCCAGCTCTTCAGACCAAGATTCTGGCATACGTCATCTGTGGCGTTATGGCAGCTATCGGCGGCATCATCTTCTGCAGCCGTATTGGTTTTGTTACCCCAATGAGCGGCAATGGTTACGAGATGAAGGCTATTGCAGCCTGCGTTCTTGGTGGCGTTAGCTTGCTTGGTGGCGTTGGCTCCGTCCTTGGTGCAGCTGTCGGTTCCGTCATCATGGCATCCATCAGTTACCTGTTGGTCTTCATGGGCTTCTCGTCAAATTACGACAACGCAATTACCGGCGTTATTCTGATTGTCATTGTTGTTGTGGACGCCCTGCTTCAGCACCGCTCCATTGTTCAGAACAGGCATGCTCGTCTGAACGCACGTGTTTCTCCAAAGGCAACTTCTGAGGTTCTTGCAGAGCAGATTGCAGACTTTGGTGAGGAAGCAATGAGCCCTTTGGGTAAGAAGGGCGGTGTTCGCTAATGATGAAGACACTTAAGGGATTCTTGTCCAAGGGTCAGACAAGCTGGAACATGATCCTCATCGGTCTGCTTGTGCTTGAATTTGTGATTTTTGGTGCTGCAAACGGCAAGTTTTTGCGTCCAGCGCTGCTGTTTACCAGCATTAACGACAACCTGCCGGTGTTTATGATCTCGCTCTTTGTAACGCTTGTTATGGTTACGGGCGGCATCGACATCCAGGTTGCATCTCTGGTTGGTCTGACGTCCATTACTATCGGCGTTGGCTGGCAGGATTTTGGCCTTCCTATCTGGGGTGCCGTGGGCGTTGCCTTTGTCCTGGTTGTTGCCTGCGGCGCGCTTTCGGGCTTCTTGATTGCATACTGCCGAGTGCAAGCAATGGTTGTTACCCTGGGCGGCAGCTTCCTGTACTCCGGTCTGGCTTTGCTCATCTCCACACTCTCCAAAACCGAGAGCTACCAGGGAATTGGTGGCTTCCCCGAGGACTTCAAGTTTGTATCTAACTTCCAGCTCTTTGGTGTCATCCCATTCCAGCTGCTCATTTATATCCTGATGCTGGTTATCGCGTTTATTCTGCTGCATAAGACCAAGTATGGTCGCCGCATCACCCTGGTTGGCGTTAACCAGAGCGCAGCTGAGTTCTCTGGCATTAACAGTCGAGCAGTCATCATGTCCACCTACATGCTCACCGCAGTTTCCGCTGTTATTGCAGGTGTTGTTCTGACTGCTTACCTGGGTACCGCTAAGTCCGATCTTGGTGCTGACCTTACCATGGACATCATCACCGCAGTTGTTTTGGGTGGCACGCTCTCCACTGGTGGTAAGGGTTCCATTGTTGGTACCGCGCTTGCTTCGTTTGTTATTGCGTTCTTGCGCTTCGGCTTGCCACTGTGCTTCAAGGTAAGCCCACAGTATCTGGATATTCCTGTTGGTGTCCTGCTGGTTGTTGTCATCGTTGCTCGATCGGCAGCAAGCGGAACAAATATCGGTACGTTTTTGAAATCGCTGCTTTCAAGCAGCAGTAAAGCCAAGGCATAAGCTTTGGGGAAATTGTGCCTTAGGCACAGACAAGGGAGGTTACCTATGCAAGAGATTACTCGTCGTGGTTTTATTGGTGCCGCTGGTATCACCGCAGTTAGCGCTGGCCTCGCTCTGGCAGGCTGCAATAATGGTGGTGGCGAGAAGAAGGAAGAGACCAAGAAGTCCGAGGGTGGCGGAGACGTCAAGGGTAAGACCGTAGCATTTATTCCTAAGGTCACCGGCAACGCATTCTTCGAGTCCGCAAACAAGGGCGCACAGGACAAGTCCAAGGAGTGGGGCTTCACCGTTGACTACATCGGCGACGCAACCGCATCCGTTTCCGCTCAGGTTTCCGTCATCAACCAGGCAGTTGCTAACGGCGTAGACGCAATCAGCATCTCCACCGTTGACGCAAAGGGCGTTTCCGACGCACTGAAGAAGGCAACCGCTGCTGGTATCGTAGTTACCACTTGGGACTCTGACGCTAACCCAGAGGATCGTACCCTCATGGTTTCTCAGGGTACCCCAGAGATCCTTGGCCAGATGCTTGTTGACA
>JABZHQ010000034.1:0-12090 GCA_015258765.1 Atopobium sp.
TGGCGCAGCCCCGTTGCCGAGACGTATTACAACCAAGAGATGGGAACTACGTCGTACCAGGTAGACGGCAAGAAAAGAACGGTTGAACTGGAACTTAGACGACAATTTGACATCACGCGCGACAAGCTGAACCTCTACTTTGACACAACGGTTGCCATTGAAGACTCTCTGCTGCTTGCCGCTCTGAAACGTCAACACACCGAGAAACTGCAGGCCATCACCGCAACTATCCAGCGCGAACAAAACGTTGTTGTCAGGCACGAGGATGTGCCGGTTCTGCTGGTCAACGGTATTGCAGGCTCGGGCAAAACGTCCGTTTTGCTGCAGCGTATTGCGTACCTTCTCTACCAGCAGCGCACCACACTTACCGCAGATCAGGTGTACCTGTTCACTCCTAACGAGATGTTTGGTCGCTACATCAATACCGTTTTGCCTAGCATGGGCGAGCACAATCCGCAGGTATTTACCTGGGGTTCTTTCCTCAAGGCTTTGGGTCTGGCCGACCACGCATCGGGCGCCCACAACAACCCCGAGTCTCTGAAGAAACTTGAAGAGCAACTTGCCACACTTGAGCTCTACGAGGACGACTTCAAGGCCATTTCTGTTGAGGGAACCACGCTCATTAAGCCAGCTCAGGTGGCTAGTTCTGTGGCAAAGTTCTCGCAATTTCCTGTGGGACCACGCCTCATTGCGCTTGCCAAAGACGAGCTACACACCCGCTTGGAGCGCAGGCTTGGTCAGATGGCCCACAACGACGAAATCCAAGAAGAGATGCTCTCCCTTGACGTTGAGCAGCAGCTTGAGGTCTTTGGTCGTACCATCAGCCCTTCCGACGAGGAAGAAGTTCTGGCGCGCACCCGCGAGTTTCTCAACTGGCGCTTTGCCTCTGCGCACGAGGTCATCGAGTCCGCTTCCTGGCTGCGCATCGACCGCATTGGCATGCGCATGCTCAACGCCTCCGCGCTCAGCGGCGCCGAATGCGTTTACCTGCGCCTTCTTATCACAGGCGCTGGCGAGAAAAACGTCAAGTTTGTCATGATTGACGAGGTTCAAGACTACACCGAAACGCAGCTTATGGTGCTAGGAAAGTACTTCTCGCGCGCGCACTTCCTGCTTTTGGGTGACTCTAACCAGGCAATTTGGGAAGACACCGCAACGTTTGGGCAGATTGAGAAAATCTTTAGCGCAACACACGGCGAGGACGCTGTTTCTACCTGCAAGCTTCTGACCAGCTACCGCTCCTCTCCCGAGATTACCGCACTGTTTACCTCGCTTTTGAGCGAAGAAGAGCGCGGCCAAACAAGCTCCGTTCAACGCGGCGGCAAAAAACCTGAGTTCTTTGAAGTGGTAGCCGACGACAAAGACGCTGAGCGCACCAAGTACCTGCAGACTATGAAGTCCCTTATTGAGCAGGCACAAGAGTTTGACGGGCTGACCGCCATTGTGTGTACCGAGAAGTCTCGTGTTCGCTGGCTTGCCAAACAGCTGGAAGGGTCTACGGCCAAGGTGCTCACCGGCCACGATTCCCTCCCCGCGAAGGGCGTTGTTCTTCTCGACCTTGCGCTGGCAAAGGGCCTTGAGTTTGATCAGGTCATTGTTGCCGACGCACAAGAGGAAGTGTATAAAGCAGACGGAATTTCTCGCCGTAGGCTCTATACCGCCCTGTCGCGCGCGATGCATCATGTGATGGTGGTCTCTCAGGGAAAGATGACTTCGCTGCTCAGCAAATTGCTTTAAAAAAAGCAATTTCTACCTGCTATTTTTTTGAAATTTAGTGATTGAAGACGGCTAGTTCGGGTAAATGCTAGTCATCGATAACATTTACCGTTGGAGGTTAATATGTCCGAAGAATTGATTCCTGGTGTCATGAAGAACATCGACGCAAAGACCGTAGTAACCCTCAAAGACCAGGTTGCATGCCTTCCTGGCCAGGTTATCAGCAAGACTCTTGCGCAAAACGATGCCGTCAGCGTCACCCTTTTTGGTTTTGGAGCAGGTGAAGAGATCGCAAGCCATCGCGCGGGCGGCGATGCATTTGTCACCATTCTTGAGGGACGCGCAAACATCACCATCGATGACGATGTCTACACCCTTGAAGCTGGTCAGTCTATTGTGATGCCACTTGGTCACCCACATGCACTTCAGGCTCCAGAAGAGTTTAAGATGCTGCTGGTTGTTGTGTATCCTCAGAAATAATTTATATATTTACCCAACAATTCCGCAGGTATTTTCTTTTTGACCAGGTGGACAGTGCGTCTGCCTGGTCAAATACTATCTCTGTCCAGCCAAATACTCTGTGTAATTACAATACACACCTCATAACAGAATGGGTATACTAGTTATGTCTGTGCAATCAGCAAAATGTTAAACCTAAAGAAAGGTGAGCTATGAGCCAGATTTTTGATGTTCACGCACGTGAGGTCCTCGATTCCCGTGGCAATCCAACCGTTGAGGTTGAGGTTGTTCTTGACGACGGCTCCTTTGGTCGTGCAATCGTTCCTTCCGGCGCTTCCACTGGTGAGTTCGAGGCTGTAGAGCTTCGCGACGGCGACAAGAGCCGTTACCTGGGCAAGGGCGTTCTGAAGGCAGTCGAGCACGTCAACACTGAGATCCGCGACCTCGTTATTGGTTGGGACGCAGAGGATCAGCGCGGCCTTGACCTCGCTATGATCAAGCTTGACGGCACTCCAAACAAGGGTCGCCTCGGCGCAAACGCTATTCTCGGCGTTTCTCTTGCTGTTGCTCACGCTGCAGCTGCTTCTGCTGAGCTTCCACTTTACGCTTACCTCGGTGGCGCAAACGCTCACACTCTTCCTGTTCCTATGATGAACGTCCTCAACGGTGGCGTCCACGCTGACAACAACGTTGACTTCCAGGAGTTCATGATTATGCCTGTTGGTGCTCCTGACTTCACCACCGCTCTTCGCTGGTGCGCACAGGTTTACCACACCCTCAAGGACACTCTGAAGTCCCAGGGCCTCAACACCGGTGTTGGTGACGAGGGCGGCTTTGCTCCAGACCTTAAGTCCAACGAGGAGCCACTTGAGCTTCTCTCCGAGGCTGTTACGGCTGCTGGCTTTGAGCTTGGCAAGGACTTCCGCTTTGCTATGGACCCAGCTTCTTCTGAGTTCTACAACAAGGAGACCGGCAAGTATGACCTCAAGGGCGAGGGTCGCTCCCTTACCTCCGAGGAAATGGTTGCTTACTACGAGGAAATGGTCGAGAAGTTCCCAATCGTCTCCATCGAGGACGGCCTTGCAGAGGAGGACTGGGACGGTTGGAAGGTCCTTACCCAGCGTCTGGGCAAGAAGATCCAGCTCGTCGGCGACGACCTCTTTGTTACCAACACTCAGCGCCTGAAGAAGGGCATTGAGGTTCACGCTGGTAACTCCATCCTCATCAAGGTCAACCAGATTGGTACCCTGACCGAGTCCCTCGAGGCTATCGAGATGGCTAAGCGCGCAGGTTACACCGCAGTTGTCTCCCACCGTTCCGGTGAGACCGAGGACACCACCATTGCTGACCTTGTTGTTGCAACCAACGCTGGTCAGATCAAGACTGGTGCACCTGCTCGTACCGAGCGTGTTGCTAAGTACAACCAGCTTCTCCGCATCGAGGATGACCTCGCTGAGGGTGCTGAGTACCTGGGCATGGACGCTTTCTACAACCTTCGCTAAACCCGCAGGTTGTGGGCTAGACGGCGCGCGTCCGGCCCGACCGAGCCGCAACGCCGTTTAGGCTGCTAGAAGCTACGAAGCCGCATCTCATTTGAGGTGCGGCTTTTTTGTGGCCGCAGGCGGCAATCGGCGAGCACGACGCGACGGGTGCGAGCGTCGGGTGCGAGCGTCGGGTGCGTGCACGGCATGGGACAAGGAACAGCCGCGAGACCTGCGGGTTTCTCGCCGCGGGCGTCGGGTGCGAGCGCGGAATGGGATAAGGAACGGCTGCGAGACCTGCGGGTTTCTCGCCACGTGCGATGACTTGGCGGGCACACGGGCCTCAAAAGCGTGGTCGCGTCTAGCTTCGAAACGCTCGAACACACCTAAGTCAGATAATCTGCTGAAAATGCCTATACATTCCGCCTAAAACGCTCATCTCATGCAGAATATCTTCATTTGATGTGTTTTTCACCTTTGATTTTGCAGATTATCTGACTTAGGTGTGTTTGCTTAATCCTGAAATTTAGGGTAATTAAATCTTTGATATATCTTCATTCATAATTATGTATATAAGACAGCACTTATGCATAAATATGAATTGAGCAAACACAGATGAGTTCAAATCACATTGCCTAAGCCATTTCACAATGTATCCGAGCCATCAAGCTTCACTTTATCTGCAGATTCTTACCAATCTCCCGTCAGCCGATATAACAGCACCGCAGCTCTTGCGATTTATTGAGGAAAAACGCTTTTTTCTCAAGGCGTCTTACTAATGCCGTAACCGTCTGCCACAGCTATACTTGATACGTCAACTCTCGAGAATCCGAGGCGCCCATGAACACCACATCAGAGCACGCAATTCGCACAATCCTGGTCGGACAGTCGGGTGGACCAACCGCCGCCATAAACGCATCGCTTGCGGGCGTTGTTCGCGCCGCTCACGCCCAGGGTCTTCGCGTACTCGGGATGCGCAACGGAATCCAAGGGTTTCTTGAGGGCAAGGTTGTTGACCTGACGGAAGTGCTTGAACTCACCGAATCTGAACCAGAAGTGCCCAATCAAGCCGCCACAAATCCTGGCGAGAAGAACCTCCAGCTCCTAAGAAAAACGCCATCGAGCTGGTTGGGTAGCTGCCGCTTTAAGCTGCCGGAATTTGGGACGGATCTTGCTTCCAGCTCAGAACCCGCGGCAATCTCCCCTATCTACCAGCAGATTGATGCGCAGCTCAAGAAATACCAGGTAGACGCCGTACTATACATCGGCGGCAACGATTCTATGGACACCACAGACAAGCTGTCTCGCTACTTTGCCCAGGTAGAAAGCTCCGTTCGTGTTGTTGGCGTGCCAAAAACTATCGACAACGACCTTGAAGGCACTGATCACACCCCCGGTTTTGGTAGCGCAGCGCGATTCGTCGCATCCGTAACCGCCGAGCTCACCCGCGACGGAGGTGTTTACAACAGCAAAAATGTAACGTTCATCGAGGCAATGGGCCGCGACGCCGGCTGGCTCACGGCCGCTGGTACGCTCGCGCAAGATATTTGCGGAACTGCTCCGGATTTTGTGCTCCTGCCAGAGATTCCTCTTGATGAGCATGCACTACTTTCCGCCATTGAACAGCGACTTCGCGAGAAAAACAACGTGATTGTAGTCGTTAGCGAAGGTGTCCATCACGCAGATGGTAGTTTCCTTTTTGATGCAAAATCCGTTGCAATTGACACGTTTGGTCACCTTGCAGCGCAGTCTGGAACAGCGGCATACTTATCCCAGCTGACTAAGGATCAGCTGGGCGTAAAGTCTCGCGGCATTGAGCTCAATACGCTGCAGCGCTGTGCTTCGCACGCTGCTAGTAAGGTTGACTTGGACGAGGCAGAGGTGCTCGGCGCCGCGGGAGTTGAGGCTGTTCTCCAAGGTAAAACGGGTGTTATGGTTGGCGTTCACCGAATTTCGGATGACCCATACGTTACGGAGATTCGCACCACCCCTGTCGCCGATGTTGCAAACAAGGTAAAGCTTGTACCTCGAGAAATGATCTCTGAGGACGGCTTCAACGTTACCAATGCTGCTCTGATATATCTGCGCCCTCTTGTCGCGGGCATGGAGGAGCCGATTTCTACCGACGGACTTCCCCGTTTTCTTGCGGAGCTATCGTAGGGATTCGTTGCGGGCGCGACAGTACCGTGCGGATGCGACAGTACCGCGCGGACGCGACAGTGCCGTGCGGACGCGTGCAATCCGTGGCGGATGCGACGGCGCTATGCGGACGCGTGCAATCCGCGGCTCACTACTCCCCGAGGAAACGCACCTCTGGGTGAAGCTCGACATCAAACTGGCGCTTGACCTCGGCCTGGACATGCTCGATAACCGCGTGAACCTCAGCAGCGGTAGCGTTATCGTAGTTGACTACAAAACCAGCATGCTTATCGGAAACACCGGCACCGCCAAAGCGATAGCCCTTAAGACCAGCATCGGTAACAAGCTTGCCCACAAAGTGACCCTCAGGGCGCTTAAAGGTTGAACCAGCGGAAGGCAGCTCAAGAGGCTGCTTTTCCTCGCGCGCACGCGTGAACTCTTCCATCTTTTCACGGATCTTCTCGCCATCTGCACGATGAAGATTAAACGTGGCGGAAAGCACAATCATGCCCTCATCAGCGATTCTGCTGTGACGATAACCTAGGTCAAGCTCGGATGCGTCCAGCGTAGCAAAAGTGCCGTCGGCCAGAAGAACACGGACGGATTTAAGCACGTCAGCAATGCAGCCGTCGTAAGCGCCTGCGTTCATGAAGCATGCGCCGCCCACAGAACCTGGGATGCCGCACGCAAACTCCAGTCCAGAAAGGTCCAGCTCACAGGCCATCTCGGACGCCTCTTTAAGGCCGACGCCGGCCTGACAGGTCATCTCGGTATCGTCGATGCTTACGCCGGTGAGACCATCGGCAACAGCAATTATCACACCACGATAACCTGCGTCGGAAACAAGCAGGTCAGAGCCGTAGCCAAGGATAAAATAAGGAGCTTCTGCGTCTTTAACCGCAAGGAGAACCTCTTTAACCTCATCAGGGTCATCAGGGATGACATAGAGATCTGCGGGTCCACCCACTTTAAAAGTGGTGTGCTCACTCATTGGCTCGTCTACCAGGACGTTCTCTTCTCCAACAATCGAGCAAAGCTTTCCGGCCAGGCTTTGTAAGTCATAGCCACTTTCAGACATGTAACACGCTCCTTAGTAAGTTACTTTTTATAGTTTATCGCAAGCGAGAAAAACATGGAGTCGAGGAAGATAAACGCCTTATGTCTCAAAAATGTTTTTAGATTTCTATTGGGTTATTTTGGGGTTATCTCTCATTTCTGTCGAATAAATGTCCATCCTGTTTTGCGTGTTATCAGCTGTTAACTCTGCTATAGTACTTATCGATATGTTTCAGAAATGGTTGCAATTACCTACTGGTGGTAAGGTGGCCGAGCTTCAGGGTTTATAACAGCCCAGTTCAAAGAGCCATCAAGTCCGCGACCCGCAAAGGCGGTTAACCTGGTTAAAGTCCAGGACCAACGGTACAGTCCGGATGTCAGAAACGGAGACTTTTATGGCTTCATCCCACTCAACCCACGCAACAACCGCATCTTCTAACGGCTGGTCCACCAAGAGAATTGCTATTCTCGCCATGCTTTGTGCAGCTGCTGCAATCAGCACCATGGTGCTTCAGTTCCCTCTGATCCCAGGCGTGACGTTTTTGAAGTACGATCCATCGGGCGTCTTTGCCCTGCTCGCAGGCGTAGCTTATGGCCCTGCTGCGGGCGCGATTGTCTCGGTGCTTCCCTACCTTATGCACCTCACTACGGAGTCCGGAATTTACGGCACTATCATGGCAATTCTGGCAACGCTTACCTACGTTTTGCCTGTCTCGCTGATTGTGTACAACCGTTCCGAGAAGATCAAGCAGCTAGTACTTGCCCTGATTGTGGGCAGTGTTGTCAGCGTTGTCGCATGCATTCTGGGCAACCTTGTAGTTACCCCAATCTACACCGGCATGAGCGTGGAGGCAGTAAGCGGACTGATTGTCCCTGCTCTTCTCCCCTTCAACGTGGTAAAGGTTGCTGTCAACAGCATTATCTTTGTTGTGATTATGCGCTCAGCTACCTCACTTTTTGAGAGCATCAAAAACGGTGAGTAGTCTGCTCGACAACTCCCCAGATACACACACGTCTGAAAGCACCGCACAAACTCAGGACCTGCCTGTAGCTGCGACGCTTTCGGACGTGACCTTTGTGCACGCAAAAGGCGTAGTTGCCTTAGACCACGTCTCGTTTTCTATTCCTGCAGGTAAACGTACCTGTATTGTTGGCGCGAACGGATCGGGCAAGTCCACCGTGGCCTCGATTCTCTCTGGCCTTACCGCGCCTGACGAGGGCACCGTTACCTTTTTGGGAACCACCGTTGTCAACGATGGCAAGGTTGACTTTGAAGCGTACAAAACTATTCGTCCGCAGCTGGGCCTAGTCTTCCAAAATCCTGAAGATCAGATTATCTGCAGCGTGGTCGCAGACGATATTGCCTTTGGTCTAGAGAACCTTCAGGTACCCAGCGATCAGATAACACCGCTGGTAGAACAGCAGATTGAACTTGGCACTCTCACCGAGTTTGCGTCAGAAAATCCACAGATGCTTTCAGGCGGCCAGCAGCAGCGCGTGGCCATCTCGGGCGCGCTGGTCATGAAGCCGCAGATTCTGATTCTTGACGAACCTTCCGCAGCTCTTGACGTTGTGCATAGAAATAACGTCATGGGCCTTGTCGAGAAACTCCGTGCAGCTGGAAAGACTATTGTTCACGTAACGCATTTCATGGACGAAGTGGTTTCCGCTGACCACGTGATTGCCTTGGACGACGGTCGCGTTGCGTTTGAAGGAACGCCTGAAGCCCTCTTTGAACAGCATGAGCTGGTTGAATGCCTGCATCTTGAGGAGCCGTTTGCCTATCAGGTGGCGCAGGCGCTCAACAACCGCGGAGTTGTCGTGTGCAAATCCCCTTCGGCTCAGCGCGTGCTTGACGAGCTGACGGGGCTTCTCGCCACGGGGTCGCGAGGCGAGAAGGGCGGCGTGGCTGAAAGCTGCGACGCGATGGCCGCGAGTTGTGGCGGCGTGGCTGCAGCCGACCGCGCGTCCGAGCAAGCAGCAGTTTCTGTGCGCGACGTGACGTTCTCGTACCAGAAACCCGTGCTTAAAAACATCTCGGTTGACGTGCAAAAAGGCTCGCATGTTGCCGTGATTGGCTCAACTGGTTCCGGCAAGTCTACCCTGGCACGCTTGATTTGCGCACTTGATACGCCTGACACCGGCATCCTTTGCGTAACTGGTTTGGACACTCGACAGAAGCAAAATCGCAGAAAACTCCACGGCATTGTTGGCTACGTCATGCAGCGACCAGAGCGACAACTTTTTGCACAAACGGTTGCCGAAGACGTGGCGTTTGGCCCCACTAACCTGGGCCTTTCTGCCTGCGACGTCACAGGCGCTGTGAATGCTGCTCTGGAACTTGTGGGACTTTCCCACAAGGCAGACGCATCCCCTTTTGAGCTTTCTGGTGGTCAGCAGAGACTTTGCGCACTTGCAGGCGTTATTGCCATGCATCCAAAGGTACTTGTGCTCGATGAGCCTACCAGCGGACTTGATCCCCACTATTGCTCTGAGCTCAGAAAAATTATCAACGCCGTTCTTGAGGACGGCTGTACCGTTATTGAGCTCACACACTCGATGGAGGATGCGGCAGAAACCGACCAGATTATCGTGCTTCATGAGGGTGACCTGGTTTTCTCTGGTACACCACATCAAACATTTACTCATTTCTCAGAGGCAGAATTCCAGGAGCTTGGACTGGGCATTCCTCATGCGCTTGCTTGGGCGCAACGCCTGTCCCACGATACAGGAATAAATCTGGGAGAACCTTTAACTCTGTCTGAGCTGGTAGATGCTCTGGTAGATGTGCTGGTAGATGTGGTGACGACCAGCCCTAGTGCCGCTCAAACCAGCGGCACCGCACAACCAAGCGACGCTGCACAGTCCAACGACCTCACACAAGGAGGCCGCTATGGCGCTTAAGATTTCTGTGGGCCAGTACTATCACGGGGACTCGCTCATCCATAGGCTTAATCCCAACGTCAAGTGCCTAGCTGCACTCCTTTTGATGCTCGCAACGTTTTTTATCCGCAACGCACCACAACTTGCACTGCTGGTAGTAGGCGTGCTCTGCCTGCTGGCACTCGCAAAAATCCCCGTCAAACAGGTGCTTGTGTCAATCATCCCACTTGCCTGGCTGCTCATCTTTCTCTCGCTCTTCAATCTGTTGCTTACGCGAGAAGGAACTGTGCTTGTCTCCTGGTCAATCTTTACCATCACTGATGTGGGAGCATGGAGTGCTTTCCTCTACCCCGTACGCATTTTAGCTGCAATTTTAATGGGCGCACTACTCCTGCTTACCACAACTCAAACGGATCTAGGCAATGCCTTTGAAGCAGCATGCTCGCCACTTTCTAAGATTGGTCTTCCTGGCAAAGAAATTGCCATGATTTTCTCGCTTATGCTGCGCTTTATTCCAACGCTTGCGGGCGACGCTGTATCTATTTCAGAGGCTCAAACTGCTCGTGCAGGAGACGTTGCTTCAGGTTCGCTGCCCAAAAGACTCCGTGCTACCTTCTCCATTGTGGTGGCGCTTCTGGCCAGTTCGCTCAGGCATGCCAACAACCTTTCTAAGGCACTTGACGCTCGACACTATGTAGCAGGGGCTTCTCGTACACGTTGGCATCAACCAACCTTTGGCGCTCGCGAGGCAATTGCCCTGGTCGTCACAGTTTGTTTTATCGCCTTTATCTTTGTGCTGGCGTAAAACTTTTAACTAAATAATTTGTATTTTTAACGCTCTGTTACAACCCATTTTTCTTTTCTCGACAACCGCCAATTTGGCCACCTAAGTAACGTACAATAAAGCCAGTAAAAGCGTTGAAGGCTTGCATTGAAAGGTGGCCCCATGGTCCTGCGCGTCTACGTCCAAAGAAAATCTGGTTTCGAGGGCGAGGCAAAAGCCCTGCTCAAAGAAGTGAAAGACCTTCTTGGTATTACCGAGTTACAACGCATTGACCTGCTTAACCGCTATGATGTTGAGGGAATTTCAGAGGAACTTTTTGAGTCCTGCATCCCCACCGTTTTCTCCGAGCCACAGTCCGATCTTGCCAGCCGTACCATGCCAGAGTTTTCTTCTGAAGGTGCGGCTGTTCATACGTTTGCTGTTGAGTTTTTGCCTGGCCAGTTTGACCAGCGCGCAGACTCTGCAGCTGAATGCGTGCAGCTCATCAGTCAGGGAGAGCGTCCACTCGTTCGCTCTGCTCGCCTTTACGTGCTAACCGGAAATCTCACAGAGGCAGACGTTGCCGCCATCAAGAACTATCTGATCAACCCCGTTGAGGCTCGCGAGGCTTCCCTTGAGCTGCCCGAGACTCTCAAGATTTCCATTCCAGAGCCTGCTGATGTAGAGGTTCTTGAGGGCTTTAACGCTCTTGATCAGGACGGTCTCAAGGAGTTCATTGTTTCTCACGGCCTTGCTATGGACCTGGCTGACCTCACCTTCTGCCAGCAGTACTTCACCAAAGAGCAGCGCGATCCCACCATCACCGAGATTCGCGTCATTGACACCTACTGGTCAGATCACTGCCGCCACACCACCTTTAACACCGGAATTACCGGCGTGCAGATTGATGATGACCTGGTAAAGGCCGCGTTTGAGAAGTATCTCTCCATGCGCAAAGAGCTTGGACGAGAAGACCGTGCGGTTTCTCTCTGGGATATGGCAACCATTGGTGCAAAGTACCTTCGCGAGAAGGGCGTCCTCACCAATCTTGATGAGTCAGAAGAAATCAACGCCTGTACCGTAAAAGTCAAGGTAGACGTAGATGGCAAAGACGAAGACTGGCTCTTCCTCTTCAAGAACGAGACCCACAACCACCCAACCGAGATTGAGCCCTTTGGTGGCGCGGCTACCTGCATCGGTGGCGCTATCCGCGACCCTCTTTCTGGCCGCAGCTACGTCTACCAGGCAATGCGCGTCACGGGCGCTGCAGACCCAACCGTTCCTGTTTCCCAAACACTTCCTGGAAAGCTTCCTCAGCGCACCATTGTGCGCACGGCAGCGGCAGGTTATTCCAGCTACGGCAACCAGATTGGCCTTGCTACAGGCCAGGTTTCTGAGCTCTACCACCCAGGGTACGTTGCAAAACGCATGGAGATTGGTGCTGTTGTAGGCGCAACTCCTCAAAGCCACGTTCGCCGCGAGCGTCCAGAAGATGGCGATATCATCGTTCTTCTCGGCGGCCGCACTGGTCGCGACGGCATTGGCGGCGCAACCGGTTCCTCCAAGGCCCACGACGCTGGCTCCATTGAGCGC
>JABZHQ010000108.1:0-2524 GCA_015258765.1 Atopobium sp.
TTCAACTACACGAATTTCCATGACACTTCCAAACAACTTACTTGACCTAACGTTTCGTTTTCTTGCTGCAGCGGAACTGCTCCCCGCTTGCTTCCTTGCCTTAAGGCATCTTTAGAATAACGGTTGCAGCTCTTATGCGGGACTTCGCGTCACTCAAATGCACTAACTGGCTCGTGAAATGCAATCTTTGCGCTTTAGGCATCGGCTGTGCTCTTGAATGCCGCTTTACGCGCCCAATTGCGCCCCAAGCTCGCACTTGTGAGCACCCACGAGCGCCTACACAAAAAGCCGCCCTCAAAATGAGAGCGGCTTGAAGTTACCGTGCGCTATGCCTGCGAGCGTGTCGACCTCGCCGCAGCTTAGTTCTTAGCTGCGTGAAGCTTGAGAGTACCCAATGCAAAGAGAACCGCTGCGCCGCCTGCAATAGCAAACATAAGCGTGTTCTGCAATGCATCGTCGCCGGTATAAGGAGTGCGGGACTTACGAGGCTTAGGGACAACAGGGTTGGTGGTGGTATTGGTGTCTGTGTCGATAAGGCCATCACTGACGTGAGCGGTGTTTACAACCGTGACGTCCTTCTCGCCCTTGTTGACCTTGACCTGGAAGGTTACGGTGAGCGTGTCGCCCGAAGCAACATTCTGAGTCCAAGTTACGGTGCGCGTAGCTGGGTCGTAGGTGACGCCGTTATCAGCGGAGCCATCAACGTAAGTTGTGTGCTCTGGGATGACATCGGTGATGGTGACATCGCGAGCGGTGTTGGTGGTGTTGGTGTAGGTAACGGAGTACGTAAGCACCTGACCAGCAGTTACCTTGTTGCCGTCGATGGAGTTACCCTGACCGTCCAGGACGTCCTTCTTTGGCTGAGGCAGAACTACCCAAACGCCAATGAAGTGAGCGTTCTTATGGTCGATGACCTCAGAATCGTGATCGTAACCGATAAACACCCACGTTCCATCTGGAGTCTCTACGCGAGTAACGCCACCAAGAGGCTGATCAGGGGTAACAGTGGTTCCGTTAGGAATTCTAGTCTGCTTGCCAGGAAGCAAATCCAGGACCTCCTGAGGAAGCTCCCTGTTAGGAGTGCCGCTTACAAACTCGTGGGTCTTCTCGTACAGAAGCTCAGTGGTTACCTTATTGGAGTGAGCAACGTTTCCGTCAACGACCTGTGTGAGCTCGTTATCAATGTTGGAGCCATCAGTCTCTACCTTGCTGTTGGTAACAGTCTTGTAGGTAATAACAAATTTCTTGCCGCCATTTGCCTTGGTGAGCAGGTGGTCCTTGATGTTGACGGTAACCTTCTGACCATCAACAGAAACGGTATAGTCAGTACCTTCGGTCAGGGTCTGGCCGTCAAAGCTTACGGTAAGGCTCTGGAAATCAAGGCGCTCGTCAAAGGTGTCAACCATGCTCATCGACTTAATCTTGCCGATGGTATCAATGCCTTGCTTTGGCAGCGTAAAGGTGCCGGTATAGGTAATGGTTTCTCCGGCCTTAGCAGGAGCCTGCTCTGGATCAACGGCCTTTACTGGAGCTGGAGTAATTGCCTCGGTGTATACGCCAAAAAGGCTGCCGCTGGTAGCCGCGCTGGTGGACTCAAACGTCATACTGCTTGACTTGGACTTAACAGCAAAACCTGCAAGGTTCTTCTCCTGGTCAGGACCAGAGGTTCCACGAACAGGATTCCAGGTAATATTGCTGCCGCTGGTGCTCTCAACAAGAATGTTCCTGTTGTTCATAACAATGCTATCGATGGTGCTATTGGCGTTAATAAGCGAGAAGGTCTCATTTGCGCCAGAGTCGCCGACAACGTCAATATCACTTGGCTGCATAACAAGCTTGAGATTACAAGGGGTGCCATCGGTGTACTTAAGCTCTACTGTTACGTTTGCGTTGATTGCGTAGGACCTGAACATATCAGCAGTATAGCTGGGGTGATTCACGTCAATATAGTCCATAATCTGGAAGGACTTAGTTCCCCAGTTCTCATCAACGGTCAAAAATGCAACATCAGTCTTATTAGGGTTGTTGTAATCTGCGTTGGCATTCTTAAGGGTAAGGTCCAGAGAGTTGATGGTGACATAGACGTCAACGTCCTTGCCATCAACAGTACCAGCGTTAGAAAACTTCAGCGAAAGAGGCTGGTTATACTGCTGGTTGGAACCGTCTTTAGTTGGCTGCACAACAAAAGCGGTTGAGGGCAGTCTGCCTGTATCAGAAGCAGGAATCTCTACACGCTTAACGCCAGTTCCCTGCGAGAGAACAGTCATGTTGTCTCTGGTCAGCGTGAACTGGTAAATGTTAATCTGGGTAAGATCACTATCGTCTTTCTGGCGATCAAGTGCCTGAGCTGTGTTAATAGACATAAACAGGCATGCCACAACCATGGTGAGAAAGACTGAGATTCTCTTAAGAAAACCTTTTTTCATGATGGCCCCTCAAAAAGATGTGCATATTACATCTATATTTTCTTACAAATTGATAGCCAAAACATATGAGAAATTAGTATTCACATAAAAAGTGAATT
>JABZHQ010000035.1:0-11667 GCA_015258765.1 Atopobium sp.
TTTATTCCAGGAATCACCTCGGAAGTATTGTATAAATTCCTGATTGTATCCGCTTCTGGACAGAAGATTTTTAAGGCTGACCCCTATGGTACATATGCAGAGGTCAGGCCACATACGGCATCTATTACGTTTGACCCAGACGTGTATGTTTGGGAAGACGATGCATGGATGAAAAGGCGTGCATCGCTTAAGTTCCTGCATAGTCCTCTTAACATCTTTGAAGTTCATCTTGGAAGCTGGAAGCAGCATACTGACCTGACTGCCCAAGAGGAAGATTCTGCTGATGCAGAAGCTGCAGAGCAGGCTGAAGAACCTAAAGATTACTTTGATACCAACGTAGATGCTTTCTACACCTATGATGAATTGTCAGAAGAGCTGGTAGCTTACGTTAAAGAGATGGGCTACACCCACATCGAACTTCTCCCCGTTATGGAGCACCCTTTTGATGGATCTTGGGGTTATCAGGTAACGGGTTATTTTGCTCCCACCTCAAGGTATGGCAATCCTGCCCAGTTCAAACACTTTATTGATTGCTGCCATCAGGCTGGCATCGGTGTCATTTTAGACTGGGTCCCAGGAGGCTTCTGCAAAGACGCTCATGGTCTTGCAGAGTTTGATGGCACTAGGCTCTTTGAAGAAAAAGAGCATCCTAACTGGGGAACTCTTAAGTTTAATCTTACTCGTGGTGAGGTTAGAAGCTTCCTTGTTTCTAACCTGCTCATGTGGCTGAAGGACTATCACGCTGATGGCATTCGTGTTGACGGTGTCAGTAGCATGCTGTATTTGAATTTTGGTATCGACGATCCTTCTCAGAAGCGCTTTAACCATAAGGGCACAGAGGAAGATTTGGATGCAAGCGCTTTCTTGCGTCTCTGCAACGAGACTGCTCAAAAAGAACATCCCGATATTTTGATGATTGCAGAAGAGTCCACAGCGTGGCCGCTAGTTACCTATCCTCCTGAGGTTGGAGGACTTGGCTTTAACCTTAAGTGGGACATGGGCTGGATGAATGATACGCTGCACTATTGTCAGACTGATTTCCCTTATAGACCAGGTAACCACCGTCTTCTGACCTTCTCCAGCATGTATCAGTTCAATGAGAACTTTGTACTGCCACTGAGCCATGACGAGGTTGTTCATGGTAAGTGCAGTCTTATTCAGCGCATGCCGGGAGATTGGTGGAGACAGTTTGCTGGCATGAGGGCTTTGGCGCTTCATCAGATGACTCATCCGGGCGCTAAGCTCAACTTTATGGGCAACGAGATTGCGCAGTTTATTGAGTGGCGCTACTACGAGGGTATTGAGTATTACTTGACTGAGGAGTATCCAACTCACGCTCATCAGCAGGCATTTATTAAGGCCCTTAATCATTTCTATAAGAATCATCCAGGACTTTGGCAGCATGCCTACGACAACCGTGGATTTGATTGGATTGACGCAGACAATAATGAGCAATCAATCATCTCGTTTGTTCGTCACGGAAGAAAGCCTTCCGAGGACCTGGTTATTCTCATCAATTTTGACGTTGCAACCCATCAGAACTTCCGTTTAGGCATGCCTTCTGCAGGTGTGTGGAAAGAAGTGTTTAATTCCGACGCAAAAGAGTTTGGCGGTTCGGGTATTGTGAATACTAAGAAACTTTCCACCAAGCCAGTGGCATGGAATGGAAGAGATTATTCGGTAGAGCTGTCTGTTCCTCCGCTTGGTGGCATTGTTTTAGCGTTTGAGAAAGAACTTCCAAAGAGGGGGAAGCATGGCCGTAAATAACGGACAAAACATTTTTAACGATAAACAAGACTTTGAAGAGCAGTATCGCGATAAGTTCATCAAGATTCTTGGCAAATACTATGGAGAATGCACTGATCAGGAGCGCTATAACGTTCTTGCCCACCTCATTGCAGAAAAGGCGCGAGAAATTCAGTCAACCTCCTATATTCATGCTGACAAGCAGGTCTATTACTTCTCTCTTGAGTTCCTTCTAGGACCACTACTTGAGAATTATCTACTCAATCTTGGTATCACCGACGTTGTTGCAGAGGGCCTTAAAGAAATGGGTACTTCGCTTCAGGAGCTTGCTGCTCAGGAGGTAGACCCTGGCCTTGGCAATGGTGGTCTGGGTAGACTTGCCGCTTGTTTCCTTGATTCCATGGCGCACGAGGGCATGGCTGGCTTTGGTAACGGTATGAGATACCGTTATGGTCTCTTCCGCCAGGAGATTAAGGATGGACGCCAGGTAGAGCGTACCGATAACTGGCTGGCAAATGGATATCCATGGGAAGTCAGAAAAGACGATTCTAGCGTACTGGTGCGCTTTGGTGGCACAGTTGTAAGGCATGAGGACGAGAATGGCAATTTCTGGTTCTCGCAAGAGGGTGGCCAGGTAGTAAGGGCTGTTCCATACGATGTGCCTATTGTTGGCTATGGCGCAAAGACCGTAAATAAGCTGCGTCTTTGGTCTGCAGAGCCAGCAGAGGAAGACTTTGATCTTGATGCTTTTAACGCCGGCGATTATGCCCGTGCTAATAAGTTCCGCTCTGACGTTGAGGCAATTTCAACCATTCTGTATCCAAATGACTCTGGTGAGCACGGACGCATTCTTCGTTTGAAGCAGGAGTACCTGTTTGTCTCCGCTGGTCTTCAGACCATTCTTCGTGCTTACAAGGATAAGTACGGTGAGGATTGGGACCACTTTGCAGATCACGTCTGCATCCACACTAACGATACGCACCCAGCAATGTGCGGACCAGAGCTTATGCGTCTGCTTGTCGATGACCATGGCGTTGACTTTAACGAGGCATTTGATATCGCGAGAAACGCAATTTCTTATACCAACCACACCGTTATGCCTGAGGCTCTTGAGAAGTGGCCTATTAACACCTTCCGTGAGCTGCTTCCTCGCTTGTATATGTTTATCGACGAGGTTGATCGTTGCTATAAGGAGCAGCTGCTTGTTGACTCTAACGGCAACACCGAACTTCTCGCCTCAACAGCTGTGTTGTGGGATAACACCGTTCGTATGGCTAACCTCTCTATTTTGTTTAGCCACTCGGTTAACGGTGTATCTGATCTGCACACTAACATTTTGAAGCAGAGTGTTTTGAAGGATTTCTACAAGCTTCGTCCAGAAATCTTTAATAACAAGACTAACGGCATCTGCCACCGTCGCTTCTTGGCACAGGCTAATACCGCTTACGCAAAGCTTATTACTGAGGCTATCGGTACCGGCTGGCTTGATGATGCCAATGAACTTCAGAAGCTTTTTGCTTTTGAGAATAATGCTGAGTTCTTGGAAAAGATGGACGCTGCAAAGAAAGAAGAAAAAGAGCGTCTTGCTGCATACGTCAAGAAGACAACCGGTGTTGAGATGGATACCAATACCATCTTTGATACGCAGGTAAAACGCTTCCATGCATATAAGCGTCAGCTGCTTAATGTCTTTAAGATTTTGTATCTCTACAACCGCATGCTTGATGACCCAAGCTATAAGCCAGCTCCAACAACCTTTATTTTCTCGGGCAAGGCTGCTCAGAGCTATACCTTTGCAAAGGAAGTCATTCGACTTATTCACTCCGTTGCAGACGTGGTTAACAACGACGAGCGCATTGAAGGTCGTCTGAAGATTGTCTTTATTCCAAACTTTGCTGTTTCAAATGCACAGCTTATCTATGCTGCATCTGATATTTCAGAGCAGATTTCAGTTGCTGGTGCAGAGGCATCTGGTACCTCAAACATGAAGCTTATGATGAATGCGGCTCTGACACTTGGAACATATGACGGTTCAAATATTGAGATCTCTGAGCTTGCAGGACCAGAGAACATCAAGATTTTTGGTCTTCGTGCAGACGAGGTCCAGCAGGTATATGCTTCCGGCACCTACTTTGCACAAAACCTGCTTAACCAGAACCCAACGCTGGCTCGCATTGTAAATATGCTGACCGATGGTTCGTTGAGCCGACTCTCTGGCAACTTTGAGTCAATTCACGACTATCTGCTGATCAACAATGATCCTGACCTGGTGCTTATTGACTTTGACGCCTACGTGAAGGCATGGGAAGAGCTTACTCAGTCCTATGCAGATCGTCGTAGCTGGAATGCTCGCGCACTTCACAATACTGCAAACTCTGGTTTCTTCTCGGCTGATAGAACTATCAGGGAGTACATGGAAGATATTTGGCACGTGTAAGGATCTGCGTTTAGGTTCAATCGTCGTAAGACGTTGAGAATATTGACCTCTGTTGGGGAGAGAGGAGATTTGGATATGAGCAAAAGGGAATGTCTTGCAATGCTACTTGCAGGAGGACAGGGAAGCCGATTAGGTGCTCTGACCTCAAAAGTAGCTAAACCTGCTGTCTCGTTTGGTGGCAAGTTCCGCATTATTGACTTTGCATTATCCAACTGCGCAAATTCAGGAATTTCTACGGTAGGTGTTTTGACACAGTATCGTCCGTATTTGCTGCACTCTTACGTGGGATCAGGTAGTGCTTGGGACCTTGATGAGCGCGGTGGTGGAATTTCTATTCTTCCTCCCTTCGCAACACAGTCTGGTGGTGCGTGGTATGCGGGAACCGCAGATGCCGTCACCCAGAATATTGGTTACATTGAGCAGAATAACCCTGATTACGTACTAATTCTCTCTGGCGATCAGCTTTACCGTATGGACTACGGCGAGATGCTCGCCTGCCATAAGAAGAACAACGCAGACCTCACCATTGCTGTTATGCCTGTTCCTTGGGAAGAGACTTCTCGCTTCGGCATCATGTCCATTGATGATGAGGATAGAATCACCAAGTTTTCCGAGAAACCCAAAGAGCCAGAATCCAACCTGGCGTCCATGGGAATCTATATCTTTAGCACAGACCTGCTTCTTGAGACCTTGCGTGAGGACGCAAAGAATCCTGAATCTTCTCATGACTTTGGCGGCGATATTATTCCGACGTTGCTTGATGATGGTAAACGTCTTTTTGCCTATCGCTTTGAGGGTTTCTGGCGCGATGTAGGCACCATTGCAAGTTATCACGAGACCAGCATGGATCTACTTGGCTCTGAGCCTAAGTTTGATATCTTCTCGGATAAGTTCCCTATTTTGTCCAATGCTTCCACCCGTCCACCAGCGTACATTGGCGCTTTTGGCGAGGTAGACGACTGTCTGGTAAGCAACGGATGCCAGATCTTTGGTTATTCTCGCCATTCAATTTTGTCTACCGATGCCGTTATTGGTGAGGGAGCTCGCGTTATTGACTCCGTGCTTCTTCCTGGAGCAGAAGTTAAGCCTGGTGCGGTGGTAATTCGTGCAATTCTTGGTGAGAACGCTGTGGTCGAGAAGAACGTCCATATTGGCAGCTCTGATTTGAACAAGGAGATTGCTGTTGTTGGAAATGATGTAGTAGTCGAAAGAGGTGAGCAATAATGAATAGAGTAATTGGTCTTATTACCTGCAATTATGCGTCTACTAACATGGAAATCGCCAATGATGTACGCCCAATTGCATCCATGCCTTTCTTGGGAAGATATCGCCTGGTGGATTTTCCTCTTTCAAATATGGTTAATTCGGACATTAGTACCGTTGGCGTAATCATGCCCTTTAACTATCGCTCACTTATCGATCATCTTGGCTCTGGCAAAGACTGGAACTTGGACCGTAAGAGCGGAGGCTTGTTTATCCTGCCAGGATCCGCTTTTGGTACCTCTCACACAGGTGCTCGTTTCCTGCTCAGAGATCTGATTTCCAACAAGCCATATCTTGAGAGAACTGATGCAGAGTATGTTCTGTTGTCTACTTCAAATTTTGTTTTCAACTCTGATCTTACCGAGCTGCTTGACCGGCACCTTGAGTCCGATGCAGACATCACTATGATGACCTACACCACTCGTTATAACGATAGAGACGTTGTTGGTGTTGAGCTTGACGGTGACCGTGTAGTTAAAACGCACAATGGTGTTCAGCGCGGAGACGAGGCTTCTCTCGATTGCTTTATTATCAAGCGCGACCTGCTTATTGACATGCTTGATTGGTATAGAGCTACTGATTATCTTGACCTCTTTGAGGCACTCCACGCTGACTATAACCGTGTCAAGGTTCGCACCTTCCACTTTGAAGGTCATGTAGCATCTATCTTCTCAAAGAACTCTTATTATCGGGCTAACATGGAGCTTTTGAACCCCATGCCAGCAAATGAACTCTTTACTCCAGAGCGCTCCATCAAGACAAAGGCACACGATACTGCTCCTGCAAAGTTTGAGATTGGCTCAAAGGTAAGTAACTCCACTATTTCTGCAGGCTGCCGCATTCGCGGAACGGTTACTGGTTCCATCCTTGGCCGTAACGTCATTATTGAGCGCGGTGCTATCGTTCGTGATTCCATTGTGATGGAGGGCTGCATTGTTAAGGAAGGCTCTGTAGTCGAGCACGCTATTGTGGATCGCTCTAACGTTATTCCTGCGGGTACTGAGCTTCGTGGTACCAGCGAAGAAATTCTTATTCAGCGTAAAAACAATAAGAGGGTGGCGTAACAATGTCCCAAGTCTCCAAGCGTCGCAAACTTCGCGTTGTCTATGCAACTTCAGAGGTAGCGCCTTTTTCCAAGTCGGGTGGTCTTGGAGATGTTTCGGGCTCATTGCCACAAGCACTTAAAAAAGTAGGAGCAAGAGTGGCGGTTATCTCGCCACTCTACAGCTCTATTAAGCCCGAGTGGAAACAAAAGATGAAAAAGGTCTACGAGCTTCAGGTGCCTCTTTTGTGGCGCTTTGAGTATTGTGGGCTGTGGCATCTGGTTCATGAAGGCGTTGATTTTTACTTTGTAGATAACGAGTCCTACTTTGCTCGTGATGGCCTTTATGGCTACTTTGATGATGGAGAGCGCTATGCGTTCTTCTCCAAGGCTCTGTGTGAGCTGATTGCACACGTCCCAGAGCTCTCCTGCGACGTTCTGCACTGCAATGACTGGCAAACGGCACTGGCACCCGTATTTCTGCGTGAGCAGTATCAGGGCGTCCCTGAGGTCCACAACGTTAAGACGGTCTTCTCCATTCATAACGTCAAGTTCCAAGGCCAGTTTACTGACAAGATGCTGAGCGACGTGCTTGGCCTTGCTGATATTCCAGCTGCGGTTGATCAACTGAGATGTGACGCAAGCTCTATCAACTTTATGAAGGGTGCGCTTTGCTACTCTGATTATCTGCTCACCGTGAGCCCAACGTATGCTCGTGAGCTGCAGACAGAGCACTTCGGTGAGGGCATGGATGACATCTTCCGCCGCCGTCAAAGCGTTCTGCGCGGAATTCTGAACGGCATTGATATTGGTGCGTGGTCGCCTGCAAGCGATTCTTATATTCCACAGAACTTCTCGGCACGTCATATGGAAGGTAAGGCTGAGTGTAAGCGTCAATTGCAAGAAGAGCTGGGTCTTGAGGTAAATCCAGATGTACCTCTTGCGGTAATGGTTACGCGCCTGACTAACCAGAAAGGCTTGGGCCTGATTCGCTATGCGATGGACCGTCTTATTTGTGCAGGTATTGAGGTTGCTGTTCTAGGAACTGGTGACACTGAACAAGAAGATGCTATGCGCTTCTTTGATGAGCACTATGGCAACCGTATGGCTGCACGTATTGAGTTTGATATTGCGCTGTCTCACCGCATGTACGCAGGTGCGGATATGTTCTTGATGCCCTCAGAGTTTGAGCCTTGCGGCCTTTCTCAGATGATTTCTATGCGTTATGGCACGCTTCCTGTTGTTCGCGAGACGGGCGGTCTGGCAGATTCTGTAAAACCGTACAACCAGTTTACGGGAGAAGGAACCGGCTTTAGTTTTGCCAATCAAAACGCAGATGAAATGGCAGATATTATTCTGTACGCCGCCGATGTTTATAGAAACGATAAACAAGCGTGGGCAAATCTTGTAAAACAGGCGATGGCAGAGGACTTTAGTTGGCATAATGCTGCAAATGAATATCTTGACGTGTATCATTTACTACACCCTGAGATTATTAGGTATGTACGTCGTCGAGATTGGTAAGAATGCAGGCTTTTCACAACACCTCAAACATTGTTTGTAGAGATCCAAAAGGCGCGGTAGAACTAGGTACTTCAGCAACAATCAGAATATTTGCTTGGGACGATGATGTTCAATCAGTAACGCTTCGTCTCTGGCAAGAGTATGGCCCTGAATCGTCTTCAGAGGCCCAAGTTCTGTCTGGCGAGAAACGCGTGGTGATGCAAAAGAGTGATTTTGCTGGCGCGCTTCCGACTGGCGTACCTGACTATGCGCAGTGCTTTGAGGCAATTGTTAAACCAGCTGCTACGGGCCTTATTTGGTATCGTTTTGAGCTTCAGGCTTCTGACGGAGCAGTTTGGTCATATGGTGTTCAAGAAAATAGATGCACCGGTGTTGGTAGCTTTGCCTATGGCGAGCCACCATCATTTCAGATTACTTGCTATAAGTCTCGTGGCAGCTTTGCAGGTGTAGAAGACCCTAGCTGGTACAAGGGTGGAGTTGTCTACCAGATTTTCCCTGACAGGTTTGCACGAGATGCAAACTGGCACGAACGTACCAAGCAGGCGCTTGCTGTTCCAAGAAATGGGGTTTCTCGCCAGCTGGTTGAAGACTGGGAGAAGACCCCTGAGTATCAGCACGACGCCAACGGCCGCGTGACTGAGTGGGATTTCTACGGCGGTTCTTTGGCTGGTATTGAAGAGAAGCTTTCCTACTTGGAAAACCTTGGAATAACTGCGCTTTATTTGAATCCAATCAATGCTGCTGCCAGTAATCATCGCTACGATATTGCGGATTATTTGGAAGTCGATCCCGTGTTAGGCACTGTAGAGGATTTTGAACTCCTCTGTGTTAAAGCTGCCGAGCATGGTATTTCCATTATTTTGGATGGCGTTTTTAATCATTGCGGCGCTGATTCAAAATACTTTAATAAGTTTTTTAACTACTCTGAACCAGGAGCAGTTCAGCAGGTTGGCTCGGACTATGACGAGTGGTTTACGTTCCATGAGGATGGAACGTACGAGAGCTGGTGGGGTGTCGATGCTCTTCCGACGATTGTCTCTGATAACCCTGATTATCAGGAGTTTATTTGTGGCGAGAATGGCGTTATTAGAACGTGGCTTCGTCGTGGAGCTCGCGGTTGGCGCTTAGACGTTGCTGACGAGATTTCTGACTCATTCATTCAGAAGATTCGTGCAGCCGCGCTTGCCGAACGCAGTGATGCAGTCATTATTGGAGAGGTCTGGGAGGACGCAAGTAATAAGCGAGCGTATGGAAAACTCAGACAGTATCTTGAGGGCTCAGAGCTTGACGGTCCTATGAATTACCCTCTGCGTAAATCTATTCTTTCATTTTTGATGAATGAGGTTGGTGCTGAGGCAACGGCTTCTGCTCTTGAGGAACTGTGGGAAAACTATCCCCACGAGGCGTTTTATGCGTGCCTGAATGTGTTTGGAACACATGACAAAGAGCGCTTAATTAACGTAGTTGCTGGAGCTCCTGCTCCTGATGCTCTTTCTGCTCAAGAGCAGGTAACGTACAGACTTTCTGCTGATCAACGCGGCCTTTCTAAGGCTCGTATGTGGCAGACAGCTGTGCTTCAGATGACACTTCCCGGTGTTCCGTCTATCTATTACGGCGATGAAATGGGTGTTGAGGGATTTGTTGATCCGACAAATCGCGCAACTATGCCATGGCCTGAAAGCAGTCCTCGTGCGGACTTGGATTACTTGCATATGTATCGCAATGCCATCGCGCTCAGAAAAACGCTGCCACTACTGGTAGATGGCTCGTTTGAACCATTTGTTCCAGAATGTGGATCTGATGACGTTCTGGCATTTTGGCGTAAGCCTCTTCAAAAAGATAAGCAGCAAGAGCAGCAGGGCAAAGCCGCTTCTGGCATTTGTGTTCTAGTAAACAAGAGTCGCTCAGATGCTAAAACAGTATATGTTTCTGTACCTCAAAACATGCAGGTTATTGATGTTATTAGTGGCCAAGCAGTCCCCGTTAAGGACGGCAAAGCAGAGGTCTTTTTGTGGCAGCTTGGATGCACTGTCCTAAACGTGCAGCCAGCTCACAGGCTGCAAAAGCCCCTTGAGCCCGGCATGGGAGTGCTTGCTCATATAACTTCTCTACCTGCCGATGAGGACTCCGCAATTACGCCAGGCCAGAAGCTTGGTGTTATCGGCCGCGAGACTTCCGAGTTCATCGATTTTCTCGCCAAATCTGGCCAGAAGTATTGGCAGATTTTGCCTGTCAGTCCAACTGATGAATACGGTTCTCCTTACGCGGGAATTTCTGCTTTTGCAGGAAATATCAATCTACTTGATCCAGCGGCAATGGAGAGAGTTATCTCTGAGTGCGATGATACTCAGAGTAGGCGAGCCGCTGAATACCAGGAATTCTGCGTGAGAAACTCATATTGGCTTGATTCGTATGCAGCATTTCGAGCTATTAAAGACCTGCTGGGAGAGGAAGTATGGCAGGATTGGCCTAAGCAGTATCGCAGCTGGTCGCAAGAGCTTCTTGAGCGTCCTGAGCTTGCTCAGGCAATCGAACTTCACCGAAAGCAGCAATTTGCTTTTGACGTAATTTGGAGTCAGACATTAGCGGAGGCTCGTGCTAAAGGCATTCAGATTATTGGCGACATGCCTATGTTTGTTTCAGAGGATTCCGCTGATGTTTGGGCACATCCAGAGCTTTTTGCCCTTGATGCTACTGGACATACAGAGCTTCAGGCCGGCGCTCCTGCTGACGCGTTTTCTCAAGATGGTCAACTGTGGGGTAATCCAACGTATAACTGGCAGGCTCATAAAGACGAGGGATACCGTTGGTGGATTGAACGTTTCCGCAGGTCTTTCTATCTGTACGACTACACCAGACTGGATCACTTTATTGGTTTCACGTCTTACTATGCCATTGAACAGGGAAAGACTGCTGCCGAGGGTTCATTTAAGTTTGGCCCTGGCTATGAGTTGTTTGAGGTCGCTTATAAGCAGCTTGGTTCACTGCCTTTTATTGCGGAGGATTTGGGAGCGGTTACTCCTGCGGTCCGTGCACTGCTTTCTCAGACGGGATTTCCGGGCATGAGCGTCATTCAGTTTGCTGATGGAGACTGTAGATACTCTTTTGCGCCAGTTCAGGAGTCTATTGTGTACAGCGGCACGCATGATACGCAAACGCTCATGGGTTTTGTAGAAGCTCGTTTTACAGGTGGCCAGGCAACTGATGAATCACACCAGATTTTCGACCACCTTATGGAGCAAGTAGTTAGCACTTCTAATGCAGTGGTTATCCTTCCACTTCAGGATGTCCTGGGCCTTTCTGATGATGCTCGCATGAATATTCCTGGTAAAGCTGAAGGAAATTGGTCTTGGCAGGTTAAAAAGGACATGCTCACGCCAGAGGTTGTTCAAAAGCTGCAGAGGTTTGTTGAGCTGCACCAGAGTAAGCTCGACGCTTAGCGTACCTTTTTTGTTACAACAAAAAAGTCCTTCTCGATGAACTGCCTCCCATTTCTTGGACACGAGAAATGGGAGGCAGTTCAAAACACACCTAAGTCGGATAATCTGTTAAAAAGACGTATACATGACGCAGAAATTACCACAAACATGCAGATTATCGTCATTAGGTGTGTAAAATGCCCGCAATTGAGCAGAATATCTGACTTAGGTGTGTT
>JABZHQ010000036.1:0-11366 GCA_015258765.1 Atopobium sp.
CTCGAAGAGATTGAAAGTTTTATCGAGTAGGGACGCGAGCGACGCTCACGTTGCCTGTGCAGGAACCACAAATTGATACGAAAAGAGTTTGTTTTGAAGACACCGATGAACAGGTTTTTGAAGGTAATGTTTGCGCTGGTTATCGTTGCGATGACTGGTGCGGCAATTCTGCAGATCGTCGCCCCCGAGTACATGGGAAGCAACGCCGCTTATGGCATTTCGACCGGATGGCAGCGAGAGATTGGTTTTTGGAATCTCGCGGTGCTCATCATTTTGGTCACCACTTGTTTCTACTACGATTGGGTCTATCTACGTGCAATTTTGCTCGCGCTGATTCTGGGCGGCATTGGAATTGGAACCAATCACTTCATCCATTTTTTGAGTGCTCACGAGTCGGTAAATTTGGTGGGCGCTATCGAGAATTACGTTCTTGCAGTTGGTTGGATGATTGGCTGGAAGCTCGAATGCAACCGCAGGAAAACCGCGGGTGCTACTGATTAACTGCGGAAAGGTCGCGAGCGTTTTCGCACGACGGCGCTTCGAGTGAGACGTTATGCCCGCGACGTTATGCGCACGACATTATGCGCGCCTGATTTTCTCGCCATGTCTGAACGATTTGCCGGAAAAGTACTCCATGTCTGAGCTATTTGCCGGTTTTTCTCACCATGTCTGGGTAAATTTACTCAGACATGGTGCAGTTTTCAGGCTCAAAATTTAGGGTCAAAGCGCCTATCGTTCACGCGCCTGATTTTGTCAAAGAATCTGTAAATTTTGCCTAAAATCATCAAAGAATCTGTGGATTTGCCTGATTTCTGCAAAGAATCTGTACCTCAAGTACAGATTCTTTGCACTTTTTAGGCGCACATTGCTAGACAGGCCCGCCTGGCGAGAAACCCCGTGCACTTGTAACCGGCTCGCACCCGCAGCTCCCCGCGCGCTCGCGCACGTTAGCGCAGGCGCGTGAGCTGCACTTTCTCGATGAGCGAATCCACAACCGAGCGCTCCGCCGCCTGAGTTCCGCTCTCCATGACGTTTGCGGCGCCCGTGGCCATGGCCAGTCGCAGCGCGTCTTCTGTCGAGAGACCCTGTGCATCCGCAAAGGCAAGCGCCGCCACAACGGAGTCACCGGCACCGACAGTACTTCCTACCTGGACTTTTACTGGACCTGCATACCAAACCTCGTTGGCCGTAGCGTAAACGGCGCCGTTGCCGCCCATGGAAACGCAGACCGTGTCGATGCCACCAGCAACAATTTCGGACGCGGCAGCGGCAATCGCGTCCACGTCGGTCAGCTCGCGGCCAAGCATGGCGGAGAGCTCGTGATCGTTTGGCTTGGTAAAGTACGGCTTCTGCTCAAGGCCAGCTGAGAGGGCCGCACCGTCGGCGTCCAGGTAAACCTTCAGTCCGGCGTCGCGCAGCGCGCGAGTCCAGCGGCCATACGTATCGGCGGAAGCTCCGCGGGGAAGGCTGCCGGAAAGAACGACAATGTCGCCAGCGGAAGTCTTGGCAATCACGTCAGCAAGCGCCTGGTCAAGTACGGTGTCGGTGACCTCGGGACCAGGCTCGTTGATGTCGGTGTTGGTGCCACCCTCGGTGTCGACGACCTTAAGATTGGTGCGCGTCTCGCCGGGAACGGAAATCGCCTGGACTTTGATGTTATTCTCGCCAAGCGTGTCAGCAATCCATTTGCCAGTCTGACCTGCAAGAACGGCGATAGCGGTAGACTCTCCGCCCAGCTTAGCGATAACCTTGGAGACGTTGATGCCCTTGCCGCCCGCGTCTCGCCTGAGCCACGTGATGCGATTTACCTGGTCAACGGCAAAGTTTGGCACCTGGACGGTCTTGTCCAGGGCGGGGTTGAGCGTGACGGTGTAGATGCTGGGCATGATCGCTCCTCGGTTTGCGGCGCCGCAAGCGGCGCAAGTTATCTACGCTGATAATACTTCAGTTTCGGCAAAAAAGTAACCGCGGACAGCGCTGTTACGCGCATATCCGCGGTCTTTTCTGACGAGAAACCCGGCGCACTCGTGGCGTGTGCTGTGGACGGCTTTGCAATGTGGAGAAACCCGTCAAATTTGAACGAATTGTTGCATTCGTGAAGTGCTCAAAATTCCCGCGTACAACTGCTAAAGAGTGGAGTATACTTTTAAGGCTTTTCCACAGAGCCCCGTAATCTCTGACAAGAAAAAGCATCGATGACCCGTCCAGGGGTTATCAACTCGTAATTCGTAGGAGGAGTCAAGTGAAGAAGTCGACTCAGTTCGCCAAGGCTGGCGAAGTCGAGCGCAAGTGGGTGCTCATCGACGCTGAGGGCGCAACGCTCGGTCGTCTGGCTACAAAGGCTGCCATGATTCTTCGTGGTAAGAACAAGCCACAGTACACCCCAAACGCTGATACTGGTGACTTTGTTGTCATCATCAATGCAGACAAGGTTGTCCTTACTGGTGTTAAGGCTGACCACAAGGAGTATTGGCGTCACTCCGGCTACCTTGGTGGCTTGAAGATCACTTCCTTCAAGGAAGAGATGGAGAAGCACCCAGAGCGTGTTGTTGAGCACGCAGTCAAGGGCATGCTTCCTAAGACCACTCTTGGTCGCAAGCAGGGTATGAAGCTTAAGGTTTACGCCGGCGCTGAGCACCCACATGCTGCACAGAATCCCGTCAAGATTGAGCTGGAGGGCTAAACGATGGCAGATAACACCGCTGTTTACACCGGCACCGGCCGTCGTAAAGAGGCCGTCGCTCGTGTTCGTCTTGTTCCTGGAACTGGTAAGGTTACCGTTAACGGCCGCGAGGCAACCCAGTACTTTGGTCGCCAGCAGCTCGTAGACAACGCAACCGCACCTCTCCGCATTACTGATACTCTTGGTCGTTTCGACGTCCTCGCAAACTGCGATGGCGGCGGCATCAACGGCCAGTCCGGTGCTCTTCGCCTGGGCATTGCTCGCGCTCTTCTCGAGGCTGGCGAGTATCGTGATGACCTTAAGAAGGCCGGCTACCTCACCCGCGATTCTCGTGCGGTCGAGCGTAAGAAGTACGGTCTGAAGAAGGCTCGTAAGCGTCCTCAGTTCTCCAAGCGCTAAGGCCGCTGGACCCAAAAAAGTCCTCACAAAGAGACCTGTTGTATATCGGCAGGTCTCTTTTTTGTATACTTTTAAATGGTTGCATTTTGCATATGTGCGCAACCGTTTTAGTCCGCACGTTCTTCTCGCCATCTGGCGAGAAGCCCCACCTGTCGAGTAGTTCGCTGGCGCTTCGCGCGCACGTTGCTCTCCACCCGACAACATTACATTCGCAGCTAGGAGACGCTTATGAAGTACTTTGGAACCGACGGCTTTAGAGGCCGCGCAAACGAGGGTCTGAACGTCGATCACGCGTATAAAATTGGCCGCTTCATTGGCTGGTATTACGGAGCTAAGCAGGCTCGCAAGGCTCGTATCATTATTGGTAAGGATACCCGCAGGTCAAGCTATATGTTTGAGTCCGCACTTGTCTCGGGCCTGGTTGCTTCTGGCGCCGACGCGTACATGCTGCACGTCATTCCTACGCCTGGCGTCAGCTACGAGGTTGTAGACGGTGCCTTTGACTGCGGCGTCATGATTACTGCGTCCCACAACCCATTCACCGATAACGGCATCAAGCTGGTCAACAAAGACGGCTACAAGATGGACGAGGACGTCCTTGAGCAGGTAGAGTCCTATATTGACGGCGAGTTTGACGTTCCTCTGGCAACCGGTGACAGCATTGGCCGCACGGTTGATTACATGCAGGGTCGCAACCGCTACATCTCCAGCCTTATTGCTAGCTGCGGTTTTAGCCTCCAGGGCCTGAAGATTGGCCTGGATTGCGCTAACGGCGCAGCTTCTAGTGTTGCTCGCCCTGTTTTTGACGCCCTGGGCGCTGAGACCCATGTTATCAACAACGCTCCAAACGGCCTCAACATCAATGTTGATTGCGGTTCTACCCACATTGATCAGCTGCAGCGTTTTGTAGTTCAGAATGGCCTTGACGTGGGTTTTGCCTACGATGGTGACGCTGACCGCTGCCTGGCAGTTGACGAGCGCGGCCACGTGGTTGATGGAGACCTGATCCTCTACGTCTGCGGCACCTACCTTAACAAGTATGGTCGCCTGGCTAAGCAGACCGTAGTTACCACCGTTATGAGTAACTTTGGCTTGTTCAAGGCATTTGACGACGCTGGGCTCTCTTACGAGAAAACCAGCGTAGGCGATAAGTATGTTTACGCTTGCATGAACGAAAACGAATACAGCCTGGGCGGCGAGCAGAGTGGTCACATCATCTTTGGTGACCTGGCAAAGACCGGCGACGGTATCTTGACCAGCCTCCGTATTATGGAGGTCTTACGAGCAGAGCGCGAGAAACTCTCTGAGCTGACTCGTCCCGTTACACTATATCCACAGCAGTTGGTTAACGTTCGCGTCACCGACAAAGAGGCTGCTATGCAGTCTCCTAAGGTCAACGACGCAGTTGCAGCTGCCGAGAAGTTCCTTGAGGGCAATGGTCGCGTGTTGGTCCGCGCTTCCGGAACAGAGCCTTTGGTGCGCGTTCTTGCAGAAGCTCCAACCGATGAGCTCTGCCAGCAGGCAAATCAGATTGTGCTCGATGCACTCGAGGAGTATAGGCTCAGCGCTTAAGCGCAGATAGATCCAGGGGATACGATGGCACTGGCAGGAATAGGTGTAGATATGCTTGAGATTGCCCGCATGCAGCAGGCAATTGAGAGACGCCCTCACTTTATTCGCCGTATGTTCACCGATGCCGAGCGTGCGTATTGTGAGCGCACTGCTCGTCCTGCGGAGCACTATGCTGCTCGCTTTGCAGCAAGAGAAGCCGTGCTCAAAGCCTTAGGAACGGGTTTCTCGTCTGGTATTGGTTTTCAGGATGTTTCTGTTGAGAGAGATCAGTTGGGCAGGCCACAGGCTCGTCTAGCGGGCAAAGCTGCACAGATTGCAGCTGAGCAGGGCGTGCAGGAGATTGCGCTTTCTATCTCGTACACCAGAGACGTGGCGGTAGCCAATGCGGTTGCGGTAACCAACGCCGTAAAACCCAAGGTAGATCAAAAGGAAGATGCTGCCCAAGAGCTGGCACGTTCGTTCAAAGAAGCTCGTTCTGTGTTGGATGAGCTTGAGCGCGTGCAAGAACCTATAATTGAGACAACCTTTGATGATGTTGTTAAATCCGAGGAGTAAGTTATGCAGCCGGTACTAAATGTTGAGGACATCAAGCGCGTAGAGATTGCGCTGACACGCGTGGGCGTGAGCGTTTCCGAGCTCATGCACCGCGCAGGTTACGCTGCTGCTCAAGAGGCCCTTGGCATGGGAGGGGACATCTCTAATGTTGTCATCCTCGTAGGTCTTGGCAATAACGGTGGAGATGGCTGGGTGGCAGCAGAAGCGCTGCGCTCTAGAAACTGCAACGTTAAGGTAGTCACTCCGCTTGAGCCTGATCAGATTTCCGGCGATCTTGCACGTCAGATGGCGCAGCGCGCCGTTCGCGCGGGAGTTTCCGTGCTTGTCGGCCCTTCTCGCCAGGAGCTGATTGACCTGCTGGCAACGGCTGACGTGGTGCTTGATTGCATGCTGGGCACCGGCTTCCACGGCAAAGTTCGTGCTCCGTTTGATATTTGGATTGAGTGCCTGAATCAGTCTGGTGCTCGCGTACTTTCCGTTGACGTTCCCAGTGGCCTTTCTGCGCAGAAGGGCCAGGTAGAAAGCGCGTGTGTTGTCGCTGACGTTACCGTTACCATGATTGCACTCAAGCCCGGCCTTATTGCCGACGCTGGTCGCGATGTCTGCGGCTCCATTGTTGTGGCGCCTCTGGCCGAGCAGACTGAGCGCCTGGTTGTTGAGGCTGATCCTGTTGCCTGGCGCGTTGACCTGGAAGACTATCTTGCTTCTGTTCCTGCCCAGCTTAACGACTGCGATAAATACTCTCGTGGCTCCGTTCTGGTGGTTGGCGGCTCTAGTCGCTTCCCTGGAGCTGCTGTTTTTGCTGCTAAGGCAGCTGCTCGCGCGGGTGCTGGCTACGTTACGCTGGCAGTTCCTGAGGCCATTGTCAGCTGCGTTCAGATGATGCTGCCAGAGGTTCCTGTTATTGGCCTTCCTTGCGACGCTGAGGGCGTGTTTACCGAGGAAGCAGCTCCACTGGTGCTGCAGCTTGCCGCCATGCGTACGGTTACGCTGGTTGGCCCTGGCATGCGCGTCTCTGGTGGAACCGTCAAGGTTACCTCCGCGCTGCTTGACTCTGAGCTGCCCGTTATTGTTGACGCTGACGCACTCAACTGCATTGCTCGCCTCACCAATAACAACCTCCCAGATTTCCCCGAGCTTACTCGTCGTACCGCTCCGCTCATCATGACGCCGCATCGTCGCGAGCTTGGTCGCCTGGTTAATCAGGTAGATAATCCTCCTGCAAGCCTGGTGGGTCAGCTTGAGGCTGCTCGCAAGATTGTCTGGGCAGACGGTGGCTCTGAACTGGTCATTGTTGCTAAGGGAACCGCTACTGGCTGCGTTGGCGTTCAGAAAGCCGTGCTGCCAAAGCCTGGTCCCGTTACGCTGGCAACCGCTGGCTCTGGCGACGTTCTTGCTGGTACCATTGCTGGCCGCTTGGCTCAGGTTGCTGGTCAAGTTGATGATCTGCCTACGTTCTGCTCGCTTGCGTGCGAGGTTCACGCATACGCAGGTCAGCTGGCTGCCGAGAAGTTCGGTGTACGCGGAGCTATGGCTGGCGACATTTGCGACGTTATTGGCCTTGCTTCCGATGCGCTTGAGGAGCAGATTGCATTCCCTATGGCAGACTTTGAAGAAGCTGCGGAGTAGGTGAGCCTGATGTCGGCATATCCCCAGGATAGATGGGCTTGGATAGAGATTGATCTTTCTGCCGTCCGCCACAACGTAAAGGCGTTTAAGGCCCAGCTTAACCGCGGTGTCAAGATGATGTGCGTGGTTAAGGCCGATGCCTATGGTCATGGTGCTGCTCAGTGCGCTAAAGCCATGCAGTCCGTGGGCGCCGATCAGTTTGCTGTTGCAACGGTTGATGAGGGTGTTGAGCTGCGCTGTTCTGGCATTGATAATCCCATTCTGGTACTTTCCGAGCCGCCGGTCACTTCCATTCCAGACCTCGTCCGCTTTGACATCATGCCGTCCGTCTACACGGTTGACTTTGCGCTTGCCTACGGCGAGGCTGCTGCCGCAGCTAACAAGGTTGGTCGCTATCACCTGGCCATTGACACCGGCATGACCCGCATTGGCGTCAGGCGAGAAGATCTTCTCGAGGTACGCGGTTCTATCGATTTCCACAGGGGTCTTGAATGTGCTGGCACGTTTACGCATTTTGCTACGGCCGACGTGCTCGACAACTGGGATTTTGACCTGCAGGTTAATCGCTTTATTGAAGCGGTTACCGCGCTCAAAAACGCAGGCTATGAGCTGGGCTTGGTTCACGCTGATAATACCCCTGGTACCATCCTGCATAAAGATATCCAGTTTGATATGGTCCGCGTGGGCATTGGTCTGTACGGACTTCACCCAAGTAAGCTCACCATTCCCCGCATTGACCTGCAGCCCGTTATGAGCGTGCGCGGTCGTGTGACGCGCGTGGTGTATCCAGCTGTTGGCGATGGCGTTGGCTACGGCATGACGTGGCGCGTTCCTCGCAATAACATCCAGGTAGCTACGGTGCCTATCGGCTACGCCGATGGTCTTGCACGCAGTCTTTCTAACCGCATGGATGTTTTGACGCGCGGAGACCGTGTCCGCCAGGTGGGCAATATCTGCATGGATCAGTTTATGATTGCCGTTGATACCGCAGGTACACACGCTAATAAGCCTGCGCACGAGATTCGCTATGGTGACGTGGTTACTCTCATTGGCAAAGACGGCGACCAAGAAATCACCGCAGATGAGATGGCTGATCTTCGCGAGACTATCAATTACGAGGTTGTTTGCAATTTTGGCGCGCGCCTCGATAAGGTGTACATCTAATGGCAGCAACTCCTGCTTCTCCTAAAAACGCTTTAGGAAGAAAACGCATGTCAAACGCAGAATATGCGAAAATCGCATATTCTAAACAAGCAGGTAAAATGCTTGATGAGATTCGTGAGCAGATAGCTGATTGCAAGAAGTGTCCGCTTTGGGAAACGCGCACCAACATTGTGTTTGGTGGCCCAAATTCCACGGCTCGCATCATGATTGTGGGAGAAGCTCCTGGTAAAAACGAGGATCTAAGCGGTCAGCCTTTCGTGGGCCTATCGGGCAAAAAGCTTGACGCGCTGTTAGAAGAAGTTGGCCTTTCTCGCCAGGATGTTTTTATCTCTAACGTGGTCAAATGCCGACCACCTTCAAATAGAAATCCCAAGGTAGCTGAGGTGGAGGAGTGCTCTCCGTACCTTCGCGACCAGATTCGCGCTATTAAGCCAGACGTTATTGTCTGCCTGGGTAATTTTGCAACGCAGTTTGTCATGCATACCGATAAGGGCGTGACGGAGCTGCGCGGCAAGTTTTACCAGATAGGCGCCTTTAGCGTGCTGCCTACTATGCATCCCGCATCAACTATTTACCGCAAGGAGTGGGCGCAGTTCCTCAAAGATGACCTGCGACTTCTTGCTGATTGGCTTGAGGAACACCCTCGAGGAGGCTCTTGTGACTAACCTTTCTACCAGCGCAAACGACGCTGTAAATAACGACGCTGCCGCGAACAACGCCAGCGCACACAACCTGCCAGAGAAAACTGCAGCTGGCACGTATGTCTCTACTACCACCGAGCAAACTATTGCTCTTGGTCAGATTCTTGGCAAACTCCTGCAAGCTGGAGACGTGCTGGTGCTCACGGGAGACCTGGGCGCAGGAAAGACGCAGCTTACCAAGGGTATTGCAGCCGGCATGGGCGTCACGGACGACGTGACCAGCCCAACCTTTACCATCGAGATGGTCTACGAGGGCACAGCCATGCCGCTCTACCACTTTGACCTGTATCGCTTGAACGATCCTGACCAGCTTGAGGATACCGGCCTGTACGATGCGCTTGAGTCTGACGGTCCAACCATCATCGAGTGGGGAGAGCAATTTGCAGAGCAAATTGGCGAGAGAACCCTTGATGTGTACGTTTCTAGACTGTCTGAGGAAGAGCTAGGATCTGACGACGCTGAGCCTCGTCGCGAGGTTCGCTTTATCCCACAGAATGCTCGTGGAGAAGAGATTATTCAGTCTCTGTAATTGCTGAATAAATAACGTTTTTGCTACCCAGTTGTAGATATTTTAAGAATATCTATAGCTGGGTATTTTGGCGGTGTACCTGCGATTTTTTTCATATATACTTAACTATCCGTTGAAACATGTTCAAAAAACAATAGTTTTTCTTGAAATACACGAGTTAAGGAATATGAAATGTCAAAGTATTTGCGTAACAACGTAAAACTGCTCACAATTGCCGGCATTATGGCAGGCGTGTTGGTTTTCTCGCCAGTACTTTCTGCGTTGGCTCTTGCTGAGGGTACTGAGGCAGCTGAGTTAAGCGCCACAACTGAAGCTACCACAACAACCGAGGCAACTGCCACAACTGAGACAACTGCCACAACTGAGACGACCGCTGCAGTTGTCGCAACAGATGACGACAGTGATGCAGAGGCAGTTGGATCTTATATGGGCGCCGATGGCATAATGCGTGAAATCCACATTTCAGTCTCAACAGATGGCGGCACTTATAACGGAAATGATTATATTCCACCAACTATTTCAGGTGATTTTAAGAGTGTTTCTTTTAGTAGCAATGTTCAGCGTGAGGGATACACACTGGTAGGTTTTTCAACAGGTTATTTTTCGCAAGAGGAAGTGAACAATGCAACACCAGATATGTCGAAACCATATACTATCGATGAGAGTGGCAATGTTCATATGAATTTTGATGATATTGTTGCCTGGAGCATTACCGACAATATTGATACAAACACTATTACAATTCGCTATCATCTAACTACCTTATGGGCACCAAATCCTGAGCCAGAGCCAGAGCCAACACCAGAGCCTGAGCCTCAGCCAGAACCAGAGCCAGCGCCTACACCAGTTGCACCTGCGTCCGATTCAGTCCAGCAGTCACTACCAAGGCGCGAGAAAAGCGTTCTTCCTAACACCGGTGACGTAAGCTCTGTAGCGGGTGTTGTCGCAGCAGCCGGTACTGCTCTGGTTGCACTTGGCCTCCGCAAGAAAATGCAGCAGTAAATAGTAGCTTCCTAGTAGAAATAAATCCCTATGTCTAAGTATTTTCACAACAACACAAAGCTTCTTATTCTTTCTGGTGTTCTTGCAGGAGCATTGGTTTTCTCGCCAGCACTTTCTTCTCTTGCGCTTGCTGAAGGTACGCAGGTAACAGAAGCAACTGCCACAGCTGAGGCAACCGTCTCGACTGAGTCGTCTGCGGCGACCGAAGCGACCACCACAGTTGAGACAACTGAGGCGACTGAAGCAGCCACCGCAGCTGAGACGACTGCAACAACTGAGACAACCACTTCAGCTGAAGCTGCTGCTAGCACCACTTCAACAGATGACAATGGTGCAACTATTGTTCGTTTTTATGATCCTGAAGTTGGTTGGAACACTAGGATCAATCTTGTTGTCGGCGCATACGGCACTCAATACAACGGAAATGCCTATATCCCTGCAACGATTTCAGACGATCATAAGAGTTTTACTTTTGATGGAAATATTCATCGAGATGGTTACACGCTGGTAGGATATTCGTCAGAAACACTTCTCGGTGATCAAAGGGATAATGCAACTGCGGACCAGTCGATGCCTTACACCGTTGATGCTAATGGATTTGTTCACGTGAATTTTGCTGATATTACCACGTGGTCCGTTACTGATGACCTGCGTGATGACACTACAACTTACTATTACTTTTTTGCTCCTCTTTGGGCGCCAAATCCTGAGCCAGAGCCAACACCAGAGCCAGAGCCTCAGCCAGAGCCAGCACCAGCACCAGTTGCACCTGCGTCCGATTCAGTCCAGCAGCCAGCGCCAAGGCGCGAGAAAAGCGTGTTGCCTAACACGGGCGACGCAAGCTCTGTAGCAGGCGTTGTCGCAGCAGCTGGTACTGTACTGACCGCCTTTGGTCTCCGCAAGAAAATGAAGTAATAAACTGCAAGAGCTAATAAGTAACAAATACGCCTCTAGAAATAAGATTTTTGAACTGCCTCCTATTTCTTGGACACGAGAAATAGGAGGCAGTTCAAAACACACCTAAGTCAGATAATCTGTTAAAAAGACGTATACATGACGCTGAAATTACCACAAACATGCAGATTATCTTCATTAGGTGTGTAAAATGCCCGCAATTGAGCAGAATATCTGA
>JABZHQ010000109.1:0-2369 GCA_015258765.1 Atopobium sp.
GCGCAAGCGTGTAAGAGCGCTGACTATCGTGACCATTATTTCAATTATCTTTACCATTTCTGCTGTCATTCTTTACGCCATGTTCCTCAGCTATATCACCGACGGATCTGGCCTTGGGCCAAAGGTCAGCACTACCCCAGTTGTAACAGAAAAAACTGCGGATACCAGCAATTCAACGGATAAGAAGAACGACTCCAGCTCTTCTAGCGAGAAGACCGACGAGTCTAGCAAGTCCACTGATTCCAAGGATTCCTCTTCGGAGAGCACTGACTCCAAGAAGTCAGAGACCACCAGCTCCGACAGCTCGTCTAGCTCGGAAAAGACAGGCGATTCTAGCAGCTCAAACAACTCATCGGAGAGCAACTCTTCCAGCAACAATTCCGGAACGGGCAACTCAAACAGCAATTCTGGTTCCAATCAGAACTCTGGCTCTGGCAATGGTTCTACCAGCGGATCTAACGGTTCTGGCTCGAACAGCTCCAACGGCGGCAACTAAGTCGCCAGTACGGCAGCCGCGGTCGCAGAACTACCGGCCCAGCAGCTGCCCACGCAGCCACTACGACGCACCTTACAGCAACAACAAGCAGCAGCTCACACAGAGCTTGCTACAGAAAGGATGAGTATGGAAACCACAAACGCATGGAAAAAGTACACCTCGGAGGACCTGGAGAAGCTCCAGTCGTTTACCGAGGGCTACAGAAACTTTATCTCCGAGAACAAGACTGAGCGCGAGTGCGCCGCAAGCGCTATCAAGCTTGCCGAGGCAGCAGGTTACGTCAAGCTTTCCGACGCCATCGCTGCAGGTAAAACCCTCAAGGCTGGCGACAAAGTCTACGCAGACATTCGCGGCAAGTCCGTCATCTTTGTCCAGATTGGTACCAAATCCCTGGAAGAGGGCCTGAACATCCTTGGCGCTCACATCGACTCCCCTCGCCTGGACATCAAGCAGAACCCTCTTGAGGAGCGCAACGAGCTGGCCACCTTTGACACCCACTACTACGGCGGCGTCAAGAAGTACCAGTGGGTCACCATTCCTCTGGCAATTCACGGCGTTCTTGCACTTAAAGACGGTAGCGTCGTAAACGTATGCGTTGGCGAGGACCCAACCGATCCTGTTTTCTGCATCTCCGACCTTCTCATCCACTTGAGTGCTGAGCAGCTTGGAAAGACTGCTTCTAAGGTCATCGAGGGCGAGATGCTCGACCTCATTATTGGCAACCGTCCACTTGTTTGGGGCCAAAATGGCGAGAAACCCGCTGATGCAGAGGGCGACGAGCCAAAGGAAGCTGTTAAGGCTAACGTCATCAACATCCTGAAGGACCTCTACGGCATTGAGGAGGCAGACCTTCTCTCCGCTGAACTTGAGATTGTTCCTGCAGGACCTGCTCGCGACATGGGCTTTGACCGCTCCATGATCTTGGGTTACGGTCACGACGACCGCAGCTGCTCCTACCCTTCCCTGATTGCGCAGCTTGAGTGCGACACTCCTGCACGAACCTCGGTAACTATCCTGACCGATAAGGAAGAGATTGGCTCCGTTGGCGCTACTGGCATGAACTCCCTCTTCTTTGAGAATATCATGGCAGAGGTTCTGGCGCTTGCTGGTTTTGAGTCTCCACTTTCCCTGCGCCGCTGCATGGCTAACTCCTACATGCTCTCCAGCGACGTTTCTGCTGGTTATGACCCAAGCTTTGCTGGTAGCTTTGAAATCAAGAACTCCGCCATCATGGGTCACGGTCTTGCTTTCAACAAGTTCACTGGTAGTGGCGGCAAGGTTGGCTCTAACGATGCCGATGCCGAGTACGTTGCACTGATTCGTCGCATTATGGACAACGCTGGCGTCCAGTTCCAGACCGCTGAGCTTGGCCGCGTTGACGCTGGTGGCGGCGGAACTATCGCATACATGCTGGCAAAATATGGCATGCACGTCATCGACTGTGGCGTCCCTGTTCTCTCCATGCACGCACCTTGGGAGGTTGCAAACAAGGCTGACATCTTTGAAGCATATCGCGGTTACCGTGCATTCTTGGAGTTCAGCGAGTAAGCAGGCTGCATAATTACCTGCACAAATTAGCTGCACAAACATATATTTCGTGCGCGCAAATCGAGCTAACAAGAAAGACGTGAGAGACAAACTCTCACGTCTTTTTCTGTATCAAATCCAAGGCGAGAAACCCATCCAGCCCGCAGTGAACTGCCTCCCATTTCTTGGACACGAGAAATGGGAGGCAGTTCAAAACACACCTAAGTCAGATAATCTGTCAAAAAGACGTATACATTACGCCGAAAATAGCTAAAACATGCAGAATATCTAACTTAGAAGTGTAATATGCCCGCAATTGAGCAGAATATCTGACTTAAGTGTGTTC
>JABZHQ010000037.1:0-11018 GCA_015258765.1 Atopobium sp.
CAGAATCATAATCACCTGCATATGAACTACCTCCCATTTCTTATGTCCAAGAAATAGGAGGCAGTTCACTTTGTCGTTTGCAGTCGGTTGATTTTCTCGCCATTGACGGCTGACCTTCTCCAGGTGATCTTCTCGCCTGTTGCAGCGCTTATTTCATTGCAGCAAGAGTCTTTTCCCAGGCAGCAAGCGAGTCCACGCAGGTCTGATACGCAACGCAGTAGCTCACGCGCAGCCAACCTGGGCAGCCGAACGAATCGGAAGGAACAGGCAGCAGTTCAAACTGCTTGGCCATATCGCAGAATGCCTGAGCATCTCCACCAGGAGCACGAACCCACAGGTAGAATGCACCATCAGGCTGGATGTACTCGTAACCAAGCTTGGTGAGGCCCTCGGTCAGAACTTCTCGATTCTTTGCATAGGCCTCAACATCTGCTGGCTCATCAACACAGTCGATAATGACGCGCTGGAAAAGCGCTGGCGCACAAACAAAGCCCAGCAGTCGAGCGGCACCCGCACAAGCTGCGTAAATCTCCTTCTGCTCCGGATTAGAAGCAGGAACCAGCACCCAACCAATACGCTCGCCAGGAAGCGAGAGGGACTTGGAGTAGGAATAGCACACAATGGTGCGCTCGTAGACGTCAGGAACCCAAGGGACCTCAATATTGCCAAAAACAATCTCGCGATAAGGCTCATCGGAGATGACGTAGATGTCGGTGCCCAGTTCAGCAGAGCGTTTGCGGAGCATATTAGCAAATGCGTCCAGGTTTTCTCTGGTATACACAGCACCAACAGGATTGTTTGGAGAGTTGATAATCACCGCGCGAGTCTTAGGCGCAAGAGCTGCACAAACGGCATCAACATCAATCTGGAAGGTTTTCTCATCAGCCAAAACCTCAACGCAGGTAGCCTGTGCATGATCAATCCACACGCGATACTCAGGGAAGTATGGTGCAATGACAATGACCTCTTCACCTGGAGAAACAACGGAATTGAGCGCCATAGAAACGGAAGCTGCAGCTCCGCAAGTCAAGATGAGATCGTCTGCCTGAGCTGCGTGATCTCCAAAGCGACGTCGGAGCGACGCAGCAATTGCCTCCCTGGCCTGGGGAATGCCGATTGCAGGTGTGTAGCTGTGGACCTGCTGTGGAGGCAGCTGCATGGCGGCCTCGATAGAGGTACGAACAGACTCAGGAGCAGGAACGGAAGGGTTGCCAATCGAGAAATCAAACACATTCTGAGCGCCAATCTCAGCGCGACGCTGCATCGCATAACCTGCAATCTCGCGGATTGCAGACTTTTCTGATCCGTATGCAAGACTTGTCTGATTGACCATGGTGTCTCGATTCTCTCGAAGCCTACAGTACCTACCTGGTAAAACGTTGGGTGGAGGCGTGGATGACGTCGCCGCGCGTCTAGCCGCGCACAACCTTTGATAGATAGCATATTGGGCGAGAAAATCGATCTTCTCGCCCAAGCTTTAAAAGTTTTAACAAATTTGTATCTATTGCACGGTCTTGCAGCAAATTTTTGAAGCAGACCGGCCGGCCTCAGCCTATTCGTACACGCAAGGCTTCAGAACGCCAACGAATGGCAGGTTGCGGTAACGCTCCGCATAGTCCAGGCCGTAACCAACAACAAACTTGTCGGGTACGTGAGTGCCTACGTAACGAGGATCAATAGCTGGACGCTTGCCCTCAATGTCCTTGACCAGGAAAGCGGCAATCTCAATGGAAGCGGGGTTACGAGACTGGAGCATGCGGACCAGGTAAGAGAGGGTTAGACCGGAGTCCAGGACGTCCTCAACGATGATGACGTGGCGGCCCTCAATCTTGGTATCAAGGTCTTTTACAATGCGCACGACGCCGGAGCTCTTAACACCGTCGCCGTAGCTGGAAACAGCCATAAAGTCGATGGAGAGCGGGCACTCAATGGCACGCATGATATCGGCCATAAAGACAACAGCTCCGCGAAGAACAGCAATGACTAGGGGGTTCTTGTCCGCGTAGTCACGCGTGATCTCTGCACCCACCTTCTTGACGATGTCCTTGATGTCTTGTTCGTCAAGTAGAATCTCTTCAATATCAGGGTGAAGCTCCGCCATTACTGGCTCCTCTCAAATGGCTTATGACCAGAATAGATGTTCAATTCTAGCAGCTGTTTTGTATCTTGCGTACATTTTACTCGTTCATCGGGACGAATTCCCGCAACCCACACCACATGTCCACGAATATTTGTGCGCACAATAGGCATCATACTCCTGGATTCAACGGGAACGCCCGACTCGCCCAGCAGGTCAGAGATCTTTTTTGACTGCCCATGCATGCCCAGGGGCTGCATGGTGTCCCCAGCCTCGGGTCCCGAGACCCACAGGCTGCCGCCGTGAACCGGATCTACCCCACAGGCGCGTGCGTCGAGAAGAACCGACTCGCCCAACCATTCCTGGCTATGCGCGGTTGCATAGGACACGACGTCAAAGCCGTGCTCCACAGGGAGAATGCGCGCCGAGAGCACTCGGCCGTCTGCTAGCTCCAGCGTTCCCGGAACCGCAAGGTGCTCGCCAAATGTTGCTGCAGCAGGCGACGTAGCTGCTGGTTCACCGCTGGCCGCGACCGCAGTCGCAGCGCCGACCGCACTTCTCGCGGCGCCCGCACTTCTCGCGGCACCCGTGAACGAGAATGTCACGGTGCCCAAACGAACGCGCGCTTCAAGGTTTTGCGGCAAGTTAGCCACGCCAACTCCCGCAGCAACCGCTTCAAGCACGGCATCTACGTGCCTGAACTCTAGCCAGGCCTCAGGGATTAGTTGCCGAGCCACAATCCTTACCACGCGGCGGGCAATCACCATGTCAGTAGAGCTCAGCTTCAACGCGTCAAGTACCAGTGAAAACTCACTCTTGCGCAGCGTAATCTGCCTCAGCTTGCGAGCGGCCTTCGCCTCAAGATAATCGTCTTCGTCAGTCATCAAATCTGCAATTTTGCACACCGTTTGCACCAACATCGGGTTTCTCGCCTTAAGAAGCGGAAGCACGTTGTGGCGCATATACGCACGTAGATAGTGGGTGTCGGTGTTGGTAGCATCCTCGTGCCAGTCCAGGCCGCGAGCCTTCAGCCAGTCTTTGAGCTGGTCATGCGTGTAGTCGAGCAGCGGACGATAAATCAGCCCGCGATGCCTAGGAATCGACGCCAGGCCGCTCATGCCGGACCCGTGCATCACGTTCATCATGAACGTCTCCGCGCGGTCGTCCGCCGTGTGCGCCGTCAAAATCTTTGCCTTCTGACGAGAAATCCCCTGCTCAGTACATAGTTTTTGAGCGAGTTCTCGCGCGGCGTCATACCGCACCCGACGACCAACATCTTCCACGTTGCCATCACGCTCCTGCGCAAACTTTGCCACGTCCACGCGCAACGCGGTGCAGGGAACGCCTAGCGAGTCGCAAGTCTCTTGAACAAAGTGCTGGTCAGCGTCCGCATCTTCGCCGCGAAGCAGGTGGTTTACGTGCAACACATGCAAGCGCTCTTTTGCAATGCGCGAAAGTCCTGCGCCGTCGCCAAGATCAAGCGGCTCCGTTACCGCCATGTGAAGCAGCGCCATCGAGTCGGCTCCGCCCGAGACCATAAGGATAACGGGCGCGGCGACCTGGCCTCGGCGCGAGCCTTCTGCCTGGTCTTTTGCGACGAGAGTGTTCTTTTTGTTGAAGTATGCGTGTACGGATGGCACTTAGCACCAATTTCTGTCCGGTGTGTTTGTTACAGTTATACCCGAAAGTTACTCAGTAGAAAGAAATTCATGAATCCCACGTTTCGCCTACATATTCTTGCGAGCGGATCAAAGGGCAACTGCAGCCTGCTAGAAACGCCTGATGGTCTCATTATGATTGATTGCGGAATCTCTAGAAAAGAAATTCTGCGTCGGTCTAAAGAACTGAACGTTAACCTGTCCGAGCTCGTAGCTATCTTTATTACGCACGAGCACACCGACCACGTCTCGGGTCTTTCGGTAGTCAGTAAAACTTTTGATGTTCCCGTATTCGCTACAACAGGAACTGCTGCCGTACTTTCAAGAAAGCCCTGTTCCAACGTCACCTTTACCCTTGTTGACCAGGCAGGTTCTGTCCATATTGATGCCGCTCCAGACATTGAGGTAAGCACCTTCCCCACCTCGCACGATGTTTGCGAGCCTATGGGCATGCGCTTTGATTATCTCGCTGGTCCTGATAGACGCATCGTGGACTCCGTGGGCTATTGCACCGACACGGGTATTTTGACGCCCAAGGCTCTCGAGTGCCTCTCTGACGTGCGCATTCTTGCTATCGAGTCCAACCATAATGAGCATATGCTGCTCACAGGTCCTTATCCGTACGTGCTCAAACAGCGAGTCCACGGAGACTCCGGTCACCTGTCAAACGAGTACACTGCGCAGGCGTTGTCGCAGCTCGTAGGCCCAAATACGCGTTGCGTGGTTGGCATGCACCTCTCTCACGAGAATAACCGTCCAAGCGTCGCCGTGAAAACACTTGCAGAAGCAGTTGGCGCGCAGCCTCTCAACGACGCGTTCACCGAGGCGCAGACTCCCGACGGCTCGCTTGTCGTCTGCGTAGCTAGTCAAGATTGGCCGATGTCGCTCTAAGCTACGTGTATGCGCACTGACACACTGCACATCTCGGGACCCGAGACAACAAAAAAGCGAGAAAACCTTGGAGCTCCAAGATCTTCTCGCTATGCGAGGTGCCTGTAATCGGGCGTTGAACAGGCACGTCTAGCCGTACGCTCGGCTGCAGCTATACGTGCCTGGCAGGTCAACTACCAGGCACCTTACTGACTGAGTAGAAGCCTGGCTTACCGCCAAAGCCGCTGCTCAGATGTTCTAGTGTTAGTCGATTGCAATCTTTGTGACGCCAGCCTGCTGATCCTGCTTTGGAACAGTGATGGTCAGGATGCCGCCATCAAGCTTTGCAGTTAGGCCCTCTCGAGCTGCGTCCTTCAGATACACGCCACGAGTTGCCTGCCACTCAGAAGACTCTTTGTGCAGGTAGTTCTTGGCCTTCTCCTCCTCGGACTCCTTGCGAGTAGCAGTGATTGAAAGCCTACCCTCGTTGAGTTCGACGTCAATGTTCTCCTTAGAAACGCCAGGGAGCTCGGCCGTTACCACGTAAGACTGACCTGCATCCTCAACGTTCATAACAAAAGCATCGGACGAGACGGAAGACAGAGCGGAATAAGGCGCGTCAAAGAAAGAATCAAATGAACCAAATGGCCACGTGCTCAGATTCCTTGCAATACGATCATAGGGAACTACATTCTTCATAGTAACCACTCCTTTACTGGTAGATGCCGTTATTGGCACTTTGTTGTTCATCATTTGTTGTACCCTGCTTGCACGAATTTATACAACTTTTTATAAAATTTCTAAGTCTTAATGACTAAGATTATCCTGCGGTTATGTACGAATGAATGCGCGAGCCGACACACGAGCCAACACGCGGGCCGACACCCACTCAATCTGCAATCGCCCAAATATCCGAGCAAAACTGTGCAGGATTGCGCGAGCTGCGGTATCATGTTTTATATCAATGTTTTGCGAGACTACGACAAAAGGACCATCGTGGACACCTCGAACAACCTTGAAAATAACGTTTCACCTGCGGATCAAGACCCTCGTTCTGACGCTCAGCAGGAGTTTGAATACGCTGAAGCTTTTGAGCGGGAAGCCCAGCCAGCTGATGGAGCCGAGCTTCACGCAACTGGTGCACAGCACTTCTCGTCATCTGAGATTTCTGAGCATGCGAACGAGGACGCTGCAAAGCAGCCATACGTTCGTCAGCACCGTCATCACAAAACAGTGGAGCCTATCAGCGATTTTACGATGCCGGGCGAGAAACTCGAGATTCCAGAGAACCAGGCTGCTGGCTTTGAATCCAGCAAGGGCGCTTACGCGAAGAAGGGTTGGCGCAAGCCAAAGAACGAGATTGCTCACCTTCGCAAAGACGTTCACTACGGCCAATACCTGCAGGTTCCTAAGGGCCAGCGCGACATTTTTGTCAGGAAAGAGCGCCGTTCAAATGCGGGTTCGCTGATTGCCGCCATCATCGTTTTGGCCATCATTGCCGCAGTTTTCTATTTCCTCTGGACCTGGATGTCTACCAACTGGGGCGTTGCGATTCGCTAAACTGCAAAGCCGCGCGGTTCGCTAGCGGTAACCGCAAAGTCACGAAGTCGCGCGATGTGCCGACAGCTGAGCCGTCCAGTGCGCGCCTGATTTCATAAAAGAATCTGTAACTTTTGCCTAAAAATGTAAAAGAAACTGTGGATTTGCCTGATTTCATCAAAGAATCTGTGTCCCAAACACAGATTCTTTGCACTTTTCAGGCGGACTTTGAAGCGTGCTCGAGATTGCTCTTCCATGAGCACTCACATAGAGCCTGATTTTCTCGCCAAGTCTGAACGATTTGCCGGAAAAATGCACCAAGTCTGAGTGTTTTGCCGGTTTTTCTCGTCATGTCTGAGTAAATCTACTCAGACATGACGCACTTTTCAGGCTCGCAATCATGGACTAACCGTCGAACCGCACGCAAAAAGCCGCTGATACATCATGTACCAGCGGCTTTGTTTGTAAAGCTCAGCGTGTGGCGAGAACCCCCGTCTAGCTCCAGGGATCGCGCTCAAAGAGCGGCTCGCTCACGGGACGACGATCGGAATACGGGTCGTAGCCGTCATCGTCCTCGTTTTCCGCGCGAGCGAACTCCGGGTCAACAACCTGCGCTTTCTTGGAATCCGCGTCCTTGCGCACCGCAACCTTCGCCGTGACCTGCGCCGCAGCCTGCGGGGCAGCCGTCGCGGCAGCTTGCACCTCGGCCTTTGGCTTTTGGTTCACTGGCTTGCCAGCCTCGTCACACATGCGCAGCCTCACTTACTTCTTGCGAGCAATCAAGTTGCCGTTCTCGTCAGTATCAACCAGAACAGTATCGCCCTCATGCAGCTCACCTGCAATAATCAAGTTTGCTACCTGGTCAACAACGCGACGCTGAATCAGTCGCTTCAGAGGACGAGCACCATAAACAGGATCCAGGCCATCAAGAGCCAGCGACTGCTTAGCAGCCTCGGAAAGCTCCAGCGTCATGCGCTCGTTAGCAAGCCTGCTACGAACATCCTTGAGCTGAATGTCCACAATGCGCTCAATGTCTTCAAGACCCAGAGGCTGGAAGACAACCACGTCGTCGATACGGTTCAAGAACTCAGGGCGGAAGGAGCTACGCAGCGCCTCCATAACCTGCTTCCTGGACTCTTCGGTAAGGCCCTCTTCGCCAGCACCAGCAATGAACTGCGAACCAACGTTACTGGTCATGATAATGATGGTGTTCTTGAAGCTCACTACCCTACCTTGACCGTCGGTTAGGCGGCCATCGTCCAGCACCTGCAGCAAGATGTTGAAGACGTCGGGGTGAGCCTTCTCCATCTCGTCCAGCAAGATGACGGAGTATGGATGCCTGCGAACTGCCTCGGTGAGCTGACCACCCTCGTCATAGCCCACGTATCCTGGAGGTGCGCCAATAAGACGCTGGACCGAGAACTTCTCCATGTACTCAGACATATCAATGCGGATCAGTGAGCGCTCGTCGTCAAACAGTAGCTCTGCCAGTGCCTTTGCTAGCTCAGTCTTACCTACACCGGTTGGGCCCAGGAAGAAGAAGCTGCCCAGAGGCTTGTTTGGATCTGCTAGACCTGCGCGAGAACGGCGAACTGCTGCTGCAACTGCGGAAACAGCGTCGTCCTGGCCAATAACACGCAGGTGAAGCTGGTCCTCAAGGTTCTTGAGCTTGTCCATCTCGCCCTGCATCATCTTGGACACAGGAACGCCGGTCCACGAAGAAACTACCTCGGCAATCTCGTCTGTAGTGACCTCTTCCTTGAGGATTCCGCCGTCTTCCTGCTTGGCGAGAAGGGCTTTTTCTGCCTCATCGTATTTGCGTTCAAGCTCTGGAATGGTGCTGTAACGAAGCTCGGATGCCTGCGCCAAATCACCCTCACGGGTCACGCGCTCCATCTGCGTCTTTGCGTCTTCAATCTGGGACTTCAAGTCCTGTACCAGGTCAATTGCGCCACGCTCGTTCTGCCAGTTGGCCTTCATGCCATCAAGCTTCTCCTGCGTCGTAGCAATCTCTGCACGGAGGTTTTCCAGGCGCTCCTTTGAAGCAGCGTCCTCCTCCTTCATCAGAGCCTGCTCCTCAATCTGCATCTGAGTGAGCTGACGATCAACCGCATCAATCTCTGCTGGCATGGAGTCAAGCTCCATACGAAGCCTTGATGCTGCCTCATCTACCAGGTCAATTGCCTTATCTGGCAAGAATCGATCAGAAATGTAGCGGTTAGAGAGGTCTGCCGCCGCAACCAGGGCTGAGTCCGTAATACGGACGCGGTGGTGCTGCTCGTACTTCTCCTTAAGGCCACGCAGGATAGAAATGGTGTCTTCAACAGAAGGCTCAGAGACAAGTACGGTCTGGAAACGGCGCGCAAGAGCAGCGTCCTTCTCGATGTACTTGCGGTATTCATCCAACGTAGTAGCACCAATTGCACGGAGTTCGCCACGAGCAAGTGCTGGCTTCAAGATGTTACCAGCGTCCATAGATCCCTCGGAAGCGCCGGCGCCCACGATGGTATGAAGCTCGTCGATGAAGAGGATAATCTGGCCGTTAGACTTGGCTACCTCTTTTACCACGCTCTTCAAGCGATCCTCAAACTCGCCGCGGTACTTTGCGCCTGCTACCAGGGCAGACATGTCAAGCTCAACAAGTTCTTTGTCGCGCAGGGTACTTGGAACGTCGCCAGAAACAATGCGCTCTGCCAGGCCTTCCACAATTGCGGTCTTACCAACACCAGGTTCGCCGATAAGAACAGGATTGTTCTTGGTGCGGCGGCTCAAAACCTGAATGGTACGGCGAATCTCTTCGACGCGGCCAATAACTGGATCAAGCTTTCCTTGGCGAGCAAGGTCGGTCACGTTGCGACCGTACTGCTCCAAGGCCTCAAACTGCGGCTTTGCATCCTGAGAGGTTACGCGTTCATCGCCACGGAGCTCGTTGTAGACCTCTTCTACGCGCTTAGCAGTAACGCCGGCGTCGCGAAGAACCCTACCTGCATCAGTGTTGTCGTTTGCCAGCGCAGTGAGCAGATGCTCGGAGGTAACGTAGGAATCTCCCAACTTAGTGGCAAGCTTCTCAGCCTCGTTGATAACCTTGAGAAGGTCATTGCCAATGCCAATCTGTGCTCCACTTACCTTTGGAGCCTTAGAGATTGCCTGATCTACCTGCGTGGCAATAGTATCAGGATCTGCGCCAATCTTCTCCAAGATAGAACGCAGGTTGCGCTCATTGCTGTCCAGCAGCGCCTTGAGCAGGTGTGTTGGTGCAACCTCGGAAGCCTCTACATCACCAGCAATACCAAGAGCTGCCTGCAGCGCTTCCTGGGCGGTTACGGCCCATTTATCTAGTCTCATAAAATCACCCTCCTACCCCAAACAAAATCGTGCCGGGGACTGAATCTTCATCGGATTCTATATACCCCCAAGCACGACTTTTAATACATATCTAAGTGTGTTTGTAGTAGATTTTCTTATCGAGTTGTACTGAGCTTTTTCGCAGCCAAATATTAAGCTTTTGCGTTACCCAGCTTTAAGCTTTTGCAGCCCTGCCCCGCGCCTTATTGCTTCTAAAATTCGGCCTCTTCATAGACCAGATTATGTTCAGCTTCTATTGTCGAGAAAAACTTGGCAGGTGTAAGCACTGGTATATCCGAGCGAACAAAATCTGCCACATTTCTTGTGACGATATAATCTGCCTTTATCTTCTTAGCTGCGCGCCAAATAAGACAGTCTTCAAAGTCTTCCCACTGCTCAGACAGCGCATTTGAAATATCCGCTCCATCAATAGAGCATATGTTAAGTAGTGGAGATACTTCTTTAAGGATTTCTTGCATACGAGCAGAGCCGTGAGCCTTAGCACCCACATAATAGAGATCTGTATATGACTGGGCTGCTATCCACAACTCAGCGTCCCTAAACTGCTTCATTATGAAAAGCTTTTTTGCATCAGCAACAAACTGTTCCCTACACAAAAAGATGTCCAGCAAAACATTAGTGTCAATCAAGAGCTTCATAGTCACTTGACCTCCACTCACTGATTGCCTCTTTGTAGGTGCTGTTGCCTAAATCATTCCAAAATGACGCCGGTGCGGGAACTGAAATCTTTCCAAAAAGTGACGCAAGCTGCTCTTTGTCCTTCTCGCTCAATTGACGAGAAGACCCTTTAGCAGAAGATTCCAACGAAGCGCTTTCATGAGCATCAGGAAGCCTGCCTGTCACCAGCACATATTCAAAGGCAGCATTAATCAGCTGGGTAGTGTTTGACCCAAGCGATTCAAGAACCTCGGAAACCTGATTTTTAACTTCAACAGGAATACGAGCAGTTACAATGCTGTCCATGGCCACTCCTTTGCCTAGTTATATCATTGTATTTACGTATTACAACTAGGTCAAGAAGCAAAAAGCTAAACGGTTTCTGACTGAATATTCCCGTCTTTTAAAACAAGAGAGTGGAAGCGATTTCTTATTTCAGGGGTCACTTGATGAGACGTTATAATAACGGTTCTTTCTTCGTCTTTTAAGATCAAATCAATGAGGTCCTGAACTGAGTCGGCATCCAAATGAGCAAAGCTCTCGTCATAAATCACAATTTGTGGCTTAAACAAAAAGATTCGCGCAAGAGCAAGCCTCTGTCGTTCTCCACCAGAAAGACTGCTTCCAGCTTGATCAATCACATGATCAATTCCGTCTGGATATCTAGTAAGAATCTCAGAAAAGCCCGATTTTGTAATAGCGTCAATAATTTCTTCATCCGTAAAGTCATGGCAAAACAACGTTACGTTATCCCTGATAGTCGCGTTAAAAATAAACGTTTGCTGAGAGCAAGGGATTATAAATCGAGCATATTGCTCGCTTTTGAATTGCTTGATTGGCACGCCATCCAA
>JABZHQ010000110.1:0-2287 GCA_015258765.1 Atopobium sp.
TCAAGAAGTTCTGGCCAACTCCTGTGGCCAAGCTCATCAACATGGCTTATAAGAGTGGCCAGAAGAGTAACGGCTAGTGATGATAGAGTATGTCAACAACTTATACACATTATCGCAATCTAGTTACGAGCTTTTTTGAAAACATAAAATAAGCTTGTTTAAATTTATTCCACTTAAACAAGGGACTTCTTCGACTATGACCACATCGTCAGCCAATAAAAAACTACTCATTATTCACGGGGCACTCTACACACTTGTGTTAACTCTGACCTGGTGGGCACTGCTGCCTGCAACGGCTCAGGCGTACGTTGACCCGTCAGTTATGACCTACACCATCCAAGCGCTAGCAGTAGTTGTGGTTGCACTCTCCGCTGTGCTTGGTGTGGCATTTAGACGCTCTCGTAAGGTGCTATTCCGCATCCTTAAGATTGACGAGAACGCAAACAAGATCGTTGAAGGCAAGGTTCATAAAGTTGATACTAAGGGCGCTGAAGCTGCGAACGCTCAGATGAAAGAGATTCTCGCAGCAGAAGCCGTTCGTCTCAAACAACAAAAAGAGGGCACCCTCAAGCCTAGGGGCCGTATTGGTGTTGCATTTCTTGTTTCGTTCTTCACGGTCTTTACTATCTTGGTGGTAGCTCCGCTTGAGCTGGTAGCCAGCAACGCAAAGGATTTATCGTTTAGTCTTAATGACGTAGCAGGTCCTGTATTTTTAGCTGGTCTTTTACTAACGCTTATTTCTACTGCAGTGCTTTCATTACTTCGCAAACGCGTGTTTAACGTTGCAGTTGCGCTCGTAGGCGCCATCGGCATAGCGTCATATGTTCAGGCAGTGTTCTTGAACGGCGGCATGCCCCTTGCGGATGGACATGAGGTCATTTGGTCCAACTTTACCAGTCAGATGATTGTCTCTGGCCTCATCTGGTTGGCAATTATTGCAGCAGCAGTGGTCTTCTCGCTCCTTAAAGCAAGACAGCTTAGAACAGGTCTTCTGGTAACCGCAACAGCTCTTATCATTGTCCAGGCAGTGGGCGTTGCAAGTTTATGGGGACCAGCTGTAGCTGCTTTTACCGACGTAAACACAAGAGAATCTCAGCAAATCTATGCCACAAGAGATGGACTCTTTAACGTATCTTCCAAGAAGAATGTTGTGGTCTTTGTTTTGGATACCACTGACACGACCTTTGTACAGCAAATCTATAACGAGTATCCCGAGACATTCACTCATATGACAGGCTTTACCTGGTACAGAAACTCTGCAGGATCAATGATTCCTACACGATACGGAATTCCTTCTCTTGTCTTTGAGAATCGCCTACAACCCGGTCAATCATTTGGAGACTTTGTTAATGGTTGGGCGGACAACAGCCATTATCTAGATGACATCAATAAGCTTGGCTATTCCGTTGGTCTGTATACCGATAACTTCAACTCAATTTATACCGACTACATGCACCACCGCACCATCAACTATCACGAGCTTCGTGGTCGTGGTTCAGAAAACCAGCTTAATGTGCTTGGTGCACTTCGCATTCTCTACAAAACGGCGTTCTGTAGAGATATGCCTTGGGTGTTTAAGCCCCGCTTCTGGTATTACACCGAGGACCTCAACATGCGTATGATGAGAAAATTTACGTATGACGAGGTTGATATGTCTTCCCAGCGCTATAACGAAGATGACCTTAAGTATTATCAGGAACTCCAGCACTATGGCCTGTCTATTCATGATGAAAACGATACAGGAAGCTTCCGCTTCATCCATCTTATGGGTTCCCATGGTCCTTTTATCCTTAATAGGAACCTTGAGCGCCCCAAAGATCCAAGCGAAGAGAATGAAATTGAACAGACGAGAGGTGCTTGGAAAATCGTAGATGCTTATATTGCAGAGCTTAAGCGTCTTGGTCTCTACGAAAACACCTCTATTATTGTGACTGCTGACCATGGTCGCTGGTATCTGACACCAAACGATATTACAGAGACATCTGCTCCAGCAATCTTCTATAAACCTGCTGGTCAAAGCGCAGAAGAAGCCGAACAACCAATGCAGATTTCAGATGCTCCTGTCTGGCACTACGATATCTTGGCTCAAACGCTCAAAGATATGGGCGCAGATTCTCAGATGCTCTCTAACTACACCACTCCTCTTGATGAGTCTTATGAGGGAGAGAATCGTCCTCGTTACTACATTGAAACTATTACCGAGAACAACCGCGATGCAGAACTCAGAGAGTTTGTCATCAATAGCGATGCAACCGACTTTACTACCTGGAGTTTGACAGGAAATAAC
>JABZHQ010000111.1:0-2282 GCA_015258765.1 Atopobium sp.
CTGTTCCTGTAGGTGAGGTCCAGGTTTCTACTGGCTTCTTGGGCGCAATGGTCCTCGGCGTTGCTGCTGGTTACCTTGTTCAGTGGATGAAGTCCTGGAAGGTCAATAGCACCATCCGTACCATCATGCCAATTCTGATTATCCCAAGTTTGTCTTCACTGGCTCTTGGCATGCTCTACATCTACGTTTTGGCAGCTCCACTTGGCACATTCATGGACTGGCTGACCAGCCTGCTTTCAAGCCTTCAGGGCGGTTCCGCAGTTGTACTTGGCATTGTAATTGGCCTTATGACCGCATTTGATATGGGTGGCCCAGTCAACAAGACCGCTTCTACCTTTACCATGGCTCTTATGACCGCAGGTGTTTATGGTCCTAACGGCGCATTCCGTGTTGCAGTTGCTATTCCTCCACTGGTCTGCGGTGTTGCATCTCTTATTGCTCGCAGCAAGTTTGACGACACCGATAGGCAGATGGGTATCTCTGCAGTCTTCATGGGACTCATTGGTATTACTGAGGGCGCAATTCCATTTGCTGTTAAGGATCTTGCACACACCCTTCCTGCAATCATGATTGGTTCTGCAGTTGGTGCTGGTCTTGCTGCTTGGCACGGTATTGAGTGCTTTGTTCCTCACGGTGGCATGATTGTTGCTGCAGCTACAAACAACATTGCCCTCTACACCCTTGATATGGCAATTGGCGTTGCAGTAGGCGTTGCAATTCTTGTTCTTACCAAGCCAAAGCTTGAGGACAACAAGTAACACAGAGCGAGAAACGCATGTACCTTTTGGTCTTAGACCTTAAAAATCGAAGTTAAAAGGAGAGGGGCGTAGGGATTCAACCCCCACGCCCTTCTTATTACCAAGAAACACTCTTGGGAAGGGGTAATTATGGAAAAGCTACCAATCAAAAAAGCTGTTGAAGGGTTGCTTAAACTTCAGGACACAGGAAAGTCCGCCACGCTGTTAGGAATTGGACCAATGTCGCCCAACCTGCTCCAGGCAGCTTTTGAACTTGGTAGGGACTGCGATTTTCCTCTGATGTTTATTGCGTCTCGAAACCAGGTTGATCTTGATGAACTTGGCGGGGGATACGTAAATTCTTGGGATCAGAAGCGTTTCTCGGAAGATATTGCTGAAGCAGCTCAGAAGGTTGGCTTTGACGGTCTGTATTACCTCTGCCGCGACCACGGTGGTCCTTGGCAGCGTGACGAGGAGCGCAACGCTCACCTTCCAGAAGATGAGGCTATGGAGCTTGCCAAGAAGTCTTATCTTGCCGACATGCTTAATGGTTTTGACCTGCTGATGATTGACCCAACTAAGGATCCTTTTGAGATTGGCAAGGTTATTCCGCTTGATGTGGTTCTTCGCCGTACAGTTGATTTGATTGAGTGGTGCGAGAAGGAACGTGTTTCTCGCGGTCTTCCTGAGATTGGTTATGAGGTTGGTACCGAGGAAACAAACGGTGGTTTGACCTCCACCGACAAGTACCACACCTTTATTGAGCAGCTCAAGAGTGAGCTGACTGCTAAGGGCCTGCCTATGCCAACCTTTATTGTTGGACAGACGGGAACTCTTACCCGCCTTACGGAGCAGGTTGGCCACTATGATTTTGAGGCTGCTATTAGCCTTGCTGAGATGGCCAAGAGCTACGGTGTTGGTCTTAAGGAGCACAACGCAGATTACCTTGATGACGTGACGCTGCTTGAGCATACTCCTGCAAATGTTACCGCTTCAAACGTAGCTCCACAGTACGGAACAGAGGAGACTCGCGCATATTTGAAGCTTTGCGATGTAGAGGATCTTCTGGTTAAAGAAGGTCTCCTGAAGGCAGACGAGGTCTCTGGCTTGAGAAACACCCTGTTGGTCAAGGCAATTGAGACTGAGCGTTGGCGCAAGTGGATGGTGGGTGACCAGGTCAATCTGACTGTTGAGCAGATTCTTGCTGATCACAAACTGTCGCTGGATATTCTTGATATTTCTGGTCATTATGCATTCAATGATGACGAGGTCAAAGCCGCAACCGAGCACCTGTACAAGAACCTTGCTCAGTTCAATATTGACGGCCAGCGTTTTGTTGTTGATCACATTAAGCGTCCTCTTCGTCAGTATGTTGAGTGCTATAGGCTTGAGGGAGTTACTACGCGCATCCGTGAGGCACTGGCAGAGTAAGTGCTCGTGCTTTCAGAGACGGTGTTTTGCCGTTGTAACACCTCTGCTGTCAGATTTTTGACAGATAGCTGACAAACCTAAGAGGTCGAAGGCTTTTTGCTTTCGACCTCTTTT
>JABZHQ010000112.1:0-2277 GCA_015258765.1 Atopobium sp.
AAAAAATCTACTACAAACTGACTTAGATTATGTATATAAGTCAGACATAGGGGTATAAGCAAAACCGTAAAGCAGAAACACGGTATGTGTTCACGGTTAGCTTGTGCCCCTTTTTAGGTCATCTACCTGTGGGGTTTCTCGCCAAACGGAACACGTACATAGGAAAGGATGATTCACAATGGGTAAGATTCTTGGAATTGACCTGGGTACTACAAACTCAGCTATGGCTGTCCTCGAGGGTGGAGAGCCAACTATTATCGTTAACGCAGAGGGAGACCGCACAACTCCTTCCGTCGTCGGCTTCCGTGCTGACGGTGACCGTATTGTCGGTAAGGCAGCAAAGAATCAGGCTGTCACCAACCCTGTAAACACTGTCTTCTCCATCAAGCGTTTCATGGGCCGCAAGTTTGACGAGGTCCAGTCTGAGATCAAGACGGTTCCTTACAAGGTTAAGGCTGGCACCGACGGTCGCGCAGTCGTCGAGATTGACGGCGTTGACTACACTCCAGAGCAGATCAGCGCTATGACCCTTGCAAAGATGAAGGCAGATGCCGAGAAGTACCTCGGTGAGCCTGTAACCGACGCTGTCATTACTGTCCCAGCATACTTCAACGACGCACAGCGTCAGGCAACCAAGGACGCAGGTAAGATTGCTGGTCTCAACGTTCAGCGTATTGTCAACGAGCCAACCGCAGCAGCTCTTGCTTACGGTCTGGACAAGAAGGACCAGGACCACAAGGTTCTTGTCTTCGACCTTGGTGGTGGTACCTTCGACGTCTCCCTGCTTGATCTTGCAGACGGTGTTGTTGAGGTTCTTGCAACCAACGGCGACAACCACCTGGGCGGCGACGACTGGGATCAGCGTGTTATCGACTGGCTTGCAGACAAGTTCAACTCCGACAACAGCATTGACCTTCGCAAGGACCCAATGGCACTTCAGCGCCTCAAGGAGGCTGCAGAGAATGCCAAGAAGGAGCTCTCTAGCGCTCAGCAGGCACAGATTAACCTGCCATTCATCACCGCAGACGCGTCTGGCCCTAAGCACCTTGACTACACTCTGACTCGTGCAGAGTTTGAGCGCATTACCCGCGATCTTCTCGACCGCTGCAAGGCTCCTGTAACCAAGGCACTCCAGGACGCAGGCCTTCAGCTCTCCGATGTCAGCGAGGTCATTCTGGTTGGCGGTTCTACTCGTATGCCAGCTGTTCAGGACCTGGTCAAGAGCATGACCGGCAAGCAGCCTAACATGTCCGTCAACCCAGACGAGGTTGTTGCAGACGGTGCAGCTGTTCAGGGCGGCGTTCTTACCGGCGACGTTTCCGGCATCCTGCTGCTGGACGTAACTCCACTGTCCCTGGGCGTTGAGACCCTCGGCGGCGTTGTTGACAAGGTCATCGACCGTAACACCACCATCCCAACCTCCAGCACAAAGGTTTACTCCACCGCAGCTGACAACCAGACCTCCGTTGAGATTCACGTTCTTCAGGGCGAGCGCGAGATGGCTTCTGACAACAAGAGCTTGGGTAAGTTCAACCTTACCGGTATTCCTGCTGCTCAGCGTGGTATCCCTCAGATTGAGGTTACTTTTGACATCGACGCAAACGGTATCCTGAAGGTCACCGCTAAGGACAAGGCAACCGACAAGTCCCAGGAGATCACCATTTCTGGCTCCACTGCTCTGTCCGACGACGAAGTTGATCGCATGGTCAAGGACGCAGAGTCCCACGCAGAGGAAGACAAGAAGCGCAAGGACGAGATTGAGGTCCGCAACCAGGTAGACTCCCTGGCATATAGCACCGAGCAGACCGTCAAAGACCTTGGCGATAAGGTTCCTGAGGATCAGAAGAAGGCTGTTGAAGAGGCAGTTGCTGAGGCAAAGGCCGCGCTTGATGGCTCCGACATTGAGGCAATCAAGAAGGCTGGCGAGAAGCTCACCGAGGTTGGTCAGAAGCTCGCAGAGATTGTCTACGCAGACGCTCAGGCTCAGACCGCAGGCAACAACGGCGCAGCAAGCAATCCTTCTGAGCCAGATGTTGTTGATGCAGACTACGAGGTTGTCGACGACGATAAGAACCAGAACTAATCTGAGTTTCTCGGCATATGCGCTTGGGTAACTTGGTGCAGCGGCTGGTAGACAATGTGATATGACTCGGAGGCGGCTGGCGGAAACGTTTGGCCGCCTTCTACACATAGGGAGGTGATGGCAGTGGCAACAGAGGACCAGAACAAGGTTGACACTACCTTTGATAACGAGAATAACGGTGATGAAACCGTAGG
>JABZHQ010000113.1:0-2262 GCA_015258765.1 Atopobium sp.
AATTCTGTATCTACGGAACACACCTAAGTCGGATATTCTGCTCAGATGCGGGCATTTTACACATCTAATGACGATAATCTGCATGTTTGTGGTAATTTCAGCGTCATGTATACGTCTTTTTGACAGATTATCCGACTTAGGTGTGTTTTGAACTGCCTCCCATTTCTCGTGTCCAAGAAAGGGGAGGCAGTTCATCCGCCGGCGCCGATATCGGTGGATCCTACCTCCGCAAAGATATGAATAATTCAAAAAATTAGCTTGAGCTAGCGCCTATACTTAGCGTTCTCAAATGCAATCTTGAAGTCTTCAAGGAGCTCACGAGGGACCTTCTCCTGATCTCCGTGATGGAGCTCCTGCATAAAGACATTGCTTATAGCTCCAAAAATCAGGCGAGGAGCAATCTTATCTGCAAGAGGAACAAACTCTAGGACATATCTTTTATCATCAATGGTAAGCCAGGTGACTCTCCAGCTACTGACGGTTCCCTCAATATCTGAAGCATGAGCCGAAGCAAAGACATTTTGATTGTTATCAAAGAGGTACACGACACCATCTGCGTCAACACCAACAAAACCGTCTGTAGCGCACTGCTCAAAACCAGAAACAATATGCGCACCACTGGTCCAGAACACCCAGTTCTTCTCGCCAGCCATAGACAGACCTTTCTAATACATCAAAAGTTTCTTGATTTAATGGTAGTTGGAGAATACTTTTAGGGCAAGTAAATTTCGGTCAAAAAGCATAGTTTACCTGCTAACTCAACCTGCTGTTGAGTAGTTAGAAACCGTTGCGATACCTAACTCAACTGATGCGTTCTTGTTGAACGTATTGTTACGACTCATAGTGAAATCAGCGGCCCGCAAGCTATTTCAGTAATAATGAGTTGAGAAAAGGAGCAACTATGACTACTTCATTTGAGACCCTTGGTCGTCGTATTGCACGTCTTCGTTTGGCTAAAACTGCAACGCAGGAGCGTCTGGCAAAGGAGCTGAATGTGAGCCCGCAGGCGGTGAGCAAGTGGGAGAACGACATTAACTACCCGGATATCTCGCTGTTGCCAGATCTTGCACGTTTCCTTGGTGTGTCCGTTGACGAGCTTTTGAGCGGTGCAAGCGCCTCTACGCAGGAAACTGCTGCCCAGGAGAACGCTGCAGCTCAGGAGAGTGCTGCTGAGGTTGTTTCCGTTGCAGATGATGAGCCTGCAGAGATCGTAGAAGAGTCCGCCGAGTACGCTGACCAGGGTATTGCCACTCAGTCTTCAGGTTTCAGCTTTGGTAAGCTTTTTGGTAAGAGCATGATCAAAGTCGAGAAGAACGACGAGGCTGATGGTAGCAAGAAGAAGGGCGTTCGCCTGGGCAACGGTTCTGCAAAGCACGGTCTGCACGTGTATGTAGTCTCCGACGACGGCGACGTTGTTGATATGTGCGTACCTCTTGGCCTGGCAAAGTTTGTTTTGAACTCGGGAATCCAGGTCAGCGGAAGCTATCTTAATCAGGAGACTCAGGAGCAGCTCTCTAACATCAATCTTGATGCGCTTATGGACGCTGCAAAGACTGGCGAGAGTGGCACACTTGTGGATATTACATCCGCAGATGGCGACGTCGTGAAGATCTGGTTTGACTAAGCACTGACTATTACATAGACTGATAAAAAACGAGATACGCCCGGGCAGTTGCTTGTCGGGAATCGGTCTCGTTTTTTGTTGGCGTGGATTTAATTTAAGTTTACTATCTCGCGTCACTTCTCATTTGATGTAAAATAATGCTACTAAATTGCGTACTGGATAGTACGGGCTCAAGAGAGCCAATTATCTTTTTTGGCATCTTCATATTGCATGGAGATGCCATTTTTTAAAGGAGAATGTAATGGAGCAAATTGCTCTGTTGTTCGAATCTTCTGCAGAGAACCCTAATGTTGTTGATTCTGTTTGGTATAACGAATGGTTAGCGGCTAAAGAGTTGCCACAGTTTGATGTTCATCTCTTTAATTACGAGGCATACCTTAATGGAGAAGAACTAAGTTGTGACAAAGCTCCAAGACATGACATGCCAACGTTTCTTCGCTGTCATCCAACGTCTAAAGAAAATTACAAACACCTAGAGCATGATATTTTGTCTTTGGGTTATAGGCTTTTGACTGATTCTTGGCGCGTAATCGGTCCCGGAGAAAGGGGATTAGGAATTTTTTCAGCAAGGGATTACGAAATTGAGAATATTAATGTCGAGGCATGTTTTGGCTCAAGCGGTCATGGTTCCCATCCTC
>JABZHQ010000114.1:0-2259 GCA_015258765.1 Atopobium sp.
GACGCATTGACTCCCTCAAACATACTTGCTCCAATCATTGTCCGCGAAGCGGTGTATTTAGTTCTGCAAGCCTATCCACATTGGACAATAGTCGCAGAAACAAACCTGTCTTTTTACAGAGTAACATTTTTTTGACCTGTTACGTTGTGAGTATCTTTAAATAAATTTCAATAAAAAACACTTGGCAAGAAAATCTTTCTTGCCAAGTGTTTGTACGTTCACAATAGTAAAAACGTTCAGTATTTCTTGCGCGGCGAAAGTGCACCATCTGAGGGTTTCTCGCCAAAAGAACTACGTGTTCTAGCTGCGATTACTACTCAGAATCTGCAAGCCAAGAAGACTTACCCTCGCGGCTCTCCTCTTTCTTGCGAGCAAGCTGAATCTCTTCTGCGATAGAAGCAGGCATTTCTCGGCCCATCTTCTTGTAGAGAGCAGTAACAACACGGTCGATGGTTGCGCGCTTTGCGATTCCTCGGCTTGCTGCAGTTGCCGTACCGCAAGCAGAAGCGTAGATAAGCGCAGTGTCGTAATCGTAGCCAGCGGTGGTCTTTGCAAGGAAGCCCGCGACCATGGAGTCACCAGCACCGGTTGCGTTAACAAGGCGAATCTTTGCAGTTGGAACAATGTGCTCAGCGCCGTACTCGTCCAGAAGCAGAGAGCCTGCACCACCACAAGAAACAATAACGTTGCGAGCGCCGCCGTCCTGGAGCTTCTTTGCAAATGGAATGCACTCTTCTGGAGTCTCTGGGTTTGCGCCAAAGATACGGCCGACCTCGTGGTTGTTAGGCTTGATCAGGAATGGCTGAGCCTTGATGGCCTCCATAAGCAGCTGACCAGGAGCGTCGACAACAAACTGGATGCCGCGACCAGCAAGCTGAGCCATAAGGCGAGTGTAGATATCCTCTGGAAGCGAGCTTGGAATAGAACCGGTAAGAACCAGAGTGTCACCTGCGCCAACAACATCCATGCGCTCCAGCAGCTCATCAACCTTTTTCTCTGGAATGCGTGGACCATTGCCGTTGACCATGGTCATAACAATGCCGTTGAGCTTGACATTGATGCGAGTAAAGCCAGAATCCAGCTTGACAAAGTTACTTGGAATTCCCTGACGCTGCAGGTCACTGAGCAGGTATTCACCAGTAAAGCCACCAACAATACCCATGGCAACGGTGACTTTATCAAGCTCATTTAAGAGTGTGGAGACGTTAATACCATTACCACCGCAGTGCAACTCTTCTGAGGAGGAACGGTTAGTAAAGCCCATGTCCAATGTGTTTGGATGCATGACATAGTCAAGCGCGGGATTAAGCGTCATTGTGTAAATCACGGCGAGTCCTCCGAACTACAATAAAATCATGGAGACTTCAGTATGACGCAATCGCTCTCAACAAACAATTAGAAACTAGCGACTCACAAAAAATAAAAACCCCGACGCAAGCCGGGGTTTGAAATTTAAATGGTGGATCGTCAGGGGTTCGAACCCTGGACCTTGGGATTAAGAGTCCCCTGCTCTACCAGCTGAGCTAACGATCCAATTAACGTTTCGAATGGGGTGGGAAAAGGGGCTCGAACCCTCGACCTACGGAGCCACAGTCCGTCGCTCTGCCAACTGAGCTACTCCCACCATTTGGCCACCTCATGAAACGCAGCTAAATCATTATTACAGAATCAGAAAAAGATGCAAGCGAGAAACGCAGATTTTTCAAACTCTTTTTTGATTTTCTTTAAAATCAGCCGGTGCAACGGGTTTCTCGCCAAACAAAATGCGGAGAAGAACGAGCTTCTCCGCAGGTGATTTCATGCACTATACACGCAGGTATATGGTGGTGCAGCAGTGGCACGGTGCCAAGAAACCGCAGTCAGCGCTCGCAGAAATCAAAGACTGCTCGCGCAGAAATCGCAGCCTGCGCTTAGAAACCGTGGGCCGTAAGAACTGCGTCCAGACGATCCAGCGCCTCTTCGATCTCCACACGAGGAGCTGCCAAATTCCAGCGCTTGAAGCCTTGAGCAGCCTCGCCAAAGAAGACGCCGTCGGTGAAGAAGACCTGGGCCTCAAACTGCAACAGGTGGTCAAGCTCTTCTGGCGTAAGACAAAGATCTCTGAAGTCAAGCCACTGAAGGTAAGTTCCTGTGATTGGCGCGAGCTTCACGCGAGGGTGCTTGGTGGCAAAGAAGTCCAGGACCAGCTTCTGGTTGTCGTCGATGGCCTTGATGCATGCGTCAAGCCATGCCCCACCCTTGCTATAAGCCAGCTCACAG
>JABZHQ010000038.1:0-10621 GCA_015258765.1 Atopobium sp.
CATGGTGTTCTTTGGCTCGGCGGCAAGTTTCTCAAGCAGGTCAAAGTCAATGTCGTAGTGAGGACCCTCTGACAGGACAAGCGGGCACTCTACCAGCGCACGGTTATTCTCCTCAACTGCCATGTAGAACGGATGGTAGACAGGGGTAAACAGAATGACGCCCTCGTCTGGCTTGGTGAACTCGGCAACCGATGCAAAGAGCGCAGGTACTACGCCTGAAGAGTTGAGCAACCACTCGGGCTTTACGTCCCAATTGTGGCGAGTCTTCATCCACTTGCACACAGCCTGCTTCATCTGATTAGTTGGCATGGAATAGCCAAGGATTGCGTCATTGATGTATTCCTTGAGGCCCTCGACAATCTCTGGGGCCGTGTGATACTCCATATCAGCAACAGAAAAAGGTGGAATACCAGGAGCTACATCAGGATTAACGTCATACATGACGTTCCATTTTCTAGAACCAGTACCAGCACGATCAACGCGTGATTCAAAATCGTAAGACATAGTGTCTCCATTCACGTAAGCCTGTAATCAGTGTAGCTGCTTTTAGTGTAGCTACTTTTCTTTTCCTTTGTCATTCTTCTGATAAGAAAATCTTTGATGGCACGACGTATTTGCAATCCTTATTGCTATAATGAACGACGCTATATGTCTCCTTAGCTCAGCTGGATAGAGCGTCGGTCTTCTAAACCGCAGGTCGCGCGTTCGAATCGCGCAGGAGGCACCAAAAACTCCAGGTAGATGGCTTGCCGTCTACCTTTTTTGTTAAAATTATTATCAGCTGCCTCCATTTTGCCTCCAAACTGTATGGCTACTGTAAAAGTAGAATACCTGTTCGAATAAAAGTTTTAACTATTTAGATAGGCGATTTTTGCATAAACACTTGCCAATATGCAGGAAAACTAATCAAGAAATTGATGTATCAAATGAGAGGTGCTGTTTTGGGTAAAAAATCCGTTTAGTTGGAGTTTATTTTTGGTCTTCGAAGTTTTGGCACTTACGTTTACCCAGCTCAGAAATTTTGTACTAATTTCCACAATTTTGTCCACGCAAAATTGCTGGTAGATGGCTTGCATAGAAACTAAGCATTTTTGGATACTCCAACTAAACGCATTTTTTACCACTTTGCCGCCGAATGGTACTCTATCGCTGAAAAATTTCACTCGGACGCACAAAAATACCCGTTCGATTCCACGAAATAGAATCGAACGGGTACTTGGTCAACGAAAATGATGCGTGCACGACTGCACGCCAGATATTACAGCAGGTACTCTGCAATCTGGACAGCGTTTGTTGCGGCACCCTTCCTAATCTGGTCTCCGCAGCAGAAGAACGTAAGCGCGTTAGTGTCTTTATCAGCGGAAAGATCCTCGCGAATACGACCAACATAGATAAGGTCCTGGTCAGAAGTATCAAGAGGCATTGGGTACTGAAGCTCTGCTGGGTTGTCCACAACCTTGATGCCTGGAGCATCCTCAAGAATTGCTCGAGCCTCATCTGGACTCAAAGGGCGCTCAAACTCAACAGTGATGGACTCAGAGTGAGAGCGCATCGTTGGAACTCGAACACAGGTGCAGTTAACGCGCAGCTCAGGAAGATGCATGATCTTGCGACCCTCGTTTTGCATCTTCATTTCCTCGGAAGTGTATCCAACCTCGTCAAAGCCGCCAATCTGTGGAATCAGGTTAACTGCCAGCTGGTATGCAAAAGGAGCGGTCTCGGTTACTTCCCTACCTGCAACAACGTCAGCCATCTGATTCTTCAAGCTCGTAAGACCAGGAAGGCCAGCGCCTGATGCAGCCTGGTAGGTTGATGCAATAATACGCTTTGCACCTGCTGCCTTATGTAGAGGATACAGAGGTACCAAGCCAATAATGGTTGCACAATTTGGATTAGAGATGATGCCGTTATGGTTCTTGATATCCTCGGCATTAATCTCTGGAATTACCAGCGGAACGTTTGGATCCATTCTAAATGCATGGGAGTTGTCAACGCAGACGCATCCACGCTTGACTGCCTCAGGAAGCAGCTCTTTTGCCTGTTCGTCGCCAGCTGCGCCAAGGACAATGTCTACACCCTCAAAAGCCTCTGGTGTTGCTTCGCGGATTACAATCTGCTGGCCAGCAAATTCGATAGTTTTACCAGCGCTTCGAGCGGATGCCAGAAGCACCAGCTCCTTGATAGGAAAATTACGCTCTTCAAGGCACTGCATCATCTGGGCACCAACAACGCCGGTAGCACCAAGAATTGCAACGACCTTACCGTTTGGATCAAAAGCCATAGTTACCTCGAAACCATTTCGTCACGAACAAATCCGTTATAAATGACGCCAATTGTGCGATCAAAGTCGGCATTATCGACGCCCACAATAATACTAATCTCTTCTGAGCTCTGCGTAATCATGCGAATGTTGACGCCCGCATTGCCCAGCGCGCCAAAGATCTTACCAGAGGTGCCAGAACGCCTAGACATATTACGACCAACAACAGAAACAAGAGCTAAGCGGTCTACCATCGTAATGTCATCAGGCTCAATCTCGCGGCGAATATCGCTGATGATGGAATAGACCGTATCCTTTACATCGGAGGCGTTCACCACGATACCAAACGAATCAACGCCTGTTGGGATGTGCTCAACAGAAACGCCATAGCGCTCAACAATATTGAGTGCACGGCTAATAACGCCAACCTCGTTGGACATGTGAGCCTTCTTGACGTGAATAGCCAGGAAGTCCTTCTTGCCTGCAATACCAGTGATCAAGTGCTCGTTTGTATCGCCATCAGCGGTCTCTCGAATGACGGTACCTGCATCTTCTGGGCGATTGGTGTTCTTAATCTGGATTGGAATATTTGCCTCACGAACAGGGAAAATTGCCTCCTCCTGAAGAACGGAAGCGCCCATGTAAGAAAGCTCGCGCATCTCGTCAAAGGTAATACGGCCAATAGCGCGTGGATTCTGAACAATGCGAGGATCAGCAGACAGGAAGCCGGAAACGTCAGTCCAGTTCTCGTACAAATCTGCGTCTAAGCAGCGAGCAACAATAGCGCCGGTAATATCGCCACCACCACGCTGGAACAGCTTAATTGCGCCGTCAACGGTAGCGCCATAGAAACCAGGCAGCACAAACGAGCCGCTGCGAGCAACAACTTCCTTAAGCCTAGAAGCGGTGCGCTCCATATCAATGGTGCCGTCATGATGGAACAGCATGACGTCGGCGGCATCAACAAAAGGCAGGCCAAGATACTCAGCAAGGATCTGGCAGGTAAACCACTCGCCCCTACTTACTACATACTCTGGCGAGAAGGACTTGATGTTTGAAGCGAACTTCTCAAACTCCTCAGCAACAGGCCACGCAACTCCTAGCTGATCAGCAATCTCCACAAAGCGAGCCTCGATGTCTGCAAGTAAAGACGTGCAATCAACGTGATACTCAATGTGAGCATTTACCAGCAGCAGAAGATCAGTAATCTTGTTATCAGTCGAATGACGCTTTCCTGCTGCAGACGAAACAATAAAACGTCTATCAGGGTCAGCCTCAACAATAGCTTTAACTTTTTTGAACTGCTCTGCAGAGGCAACACTTGAGCCGCCAAATTTTGCAATTTTGATCATTTCTAATTCCTCTTTTCAAGTGCAGCCATAAAGGTTGTAGAGTCTTGCAAAAGTGCGCTGGTAAGGAGATCACGGGCCTTCTCGGCACTTAGATTTTTAACCAACTGAGCACCCGGCTCCCAGAACGTACCGCCTGGAATATCGGCCTGCGTCCTAAATACATAGTCGGAAACAAGCAGCTCAGGATTATACGAAAGATCTGACGAGAAGGTCTGCTGACCCCCAGCAGGAGCCGCAGCACAGTCAATAATATCCTGCACGACGGCATTTGCCGTTGGATCGCCACCGGCGCCTTGACCATAAAACTTGAGCTCGCCAATGGTATTTCCCACGGCAGTTGCAACGTTAAAGTTAGTTGGAACGTTGGCCTCTATGGTTGAGAGCGAAACTGCTACTGGCTCAACGGCAACCGCGTAAGATGTTCTATTAGAAACGCCGCGTCCAAAGAGCTTGATAGTCATATCATGGCTGCCAAACATGGCAAGGTCACGCTTAGTTAAGTTTCTGATGCCAGACATAGGAATCTGGTCTGTGCAGATAACATCAAAAGCAATGGACGCAGAAATCATGGTCTTAGAGCGGACATCGATGCCGTCAATATCACTTGACGGGTCTCGCTCGGCATAGCCCAGCTCCTGAGCCTTGCTCAGAACTTCAGCAAAGTCCGTTCCATCTTTGAGCATGGAATAGACAATGTAGTTAGTGGTGCCGTTCATGATTCCCCAGAACGCAGAAATCTCGTCAATACGGCGGACTTTCTGAATTCCCGCAATCCAAGGAATACCGCCACACACGCAGGCTTCAATCTTAAAGTTGACACCCGCCTCAGCAGCAAGGGTCATGAACTCCTCAAAATACGCAGATACCACGGCTTTATTTGAGGTGACTACATTTTTCTTAGCAGTCAGCGCAGCTTTGATGTATTCATAGGCTGGCGTGAGGCCGCCCATGCACTCAACAACGGTATCGAGTGCAGGGTCAGACAAGAGCGCATCAAAATCAGATGTTGCCCGAGGGTCAACGTGCTCTTTACCAGCTCTAACCAAGATGGACGTCAGGTTAACGTCAGAAACGCGCTCATCAAGAATGCGCGCAACTGAAGCACCAACCGTTCCAAATCCAAGTAGGGCAACGTTTTGCATATAACTCCAAATCTAGCAGTCATTTTGCGAGAAACCCGATTGCCGGCAAGGCTAAATGAATAGCAAACAACCGCACGCAAAGGTGACTGCACTGATAACAATCTCATAGACAAAAACTACCAAAAACCTAGACAGAATCTAATCGACAGTTTTTCTCGTCTTCATAATGCTATGAACAATTCTATGTTACAAGCGACATTTACTTCTCACTGTTAAAATAATAGAAACGCAACACGCGAGACGCGCAACATGGTACATGCAATATGGCGCGAGCAAGACGCGCAGCGCGACCCGTTCAACACGCGGCACATTCAACAGATTGGTGGTTTCATGGCCGTTGCATATCACAGCACAAGAAGCTCTGACCATAACGTCTTGGCTAAGCAGGCCATTTTGCAGGGAATTGCTCCCGATGGCGGTCTTTACATCCAAGATTCAATTGGCGAGAAACCCCTTGATCTTGCAAAGGTTTGCGCTCAGTGCTTTAAAGCCACCGCTTATGACGTGCTTTCTACTCTGCTGGATGATTACTCTGATGAAGAGCTGACTCGCTGTATTGAGGGTGCTTATGGCGCTCAATGGGATACCGAGGCCATCACCCCTGTTTCCACTATCGGTGAAGACTGGCTGCTGGAGCTCTTCCACGGTCCAACGTCGGCTTTCAAAGACGTTGCGCTTCAGATGCTCCCCCGCCTGATGAGTGTTGCTCGCGAGGACGCGGACGTAGCTGGCGCTGTCGACGCTGAGGGTACTGCGGGCGTGGCTGCCACCGCCGGCAAGAGCATCATGATTGTGACCGCAACTTCTGGCGACACTGGTAAAGCTGCACTTGAGGGCTTCAAGGATGTTCCCGGTATGGGAATCACCGTCTTTTACCCTGAAGGCAAGGTTTCTGATATTCAACGCCTGCAGATGGTGACTCAAAAAGGCTCTAACGTAGCTATTTGCGCTGTTAAGGGAAACTTTGACGACGCTCAAAACGCCGCTAAAGCAATCTTTGCTAACAAGGAGTTGGCGCATGAGTTGGCCGCTAAGGGCACGGTACTTTCCAGCGCAAATTCCATCAATATTGGTCGTTTGGCCCCACAGGTAACCTACTACTTTGACGCATATGCCCAGCTTGTTGCCAAGGGCGTCATCACCCAAGGTCAAAAAGTTACTTTCTGCGTGCCAACCGGCAATTTTGGCGACGTTCTCGCAGGTTACTTTGCAAAAGAAATGGGACTACCTGTTGATCGCCTCATTGTGGCTTCTAACAGCAATAAGGTGCTGACTGATTTCTTGGAAACAGGTATCTACGATCGCAGACGTGCATTTGAAAAGACCATCTCTCCATCGATGGACATTCTGGTTTCATCAAACCTTGAACGACTCCTCTATCTTGCGTCCGGCAAAGACACCGAGCTTGTCAGCTATCTGATGAACCAGCTGGTAACCAAGGGTATCTACACGGTCCCCTCTCAGGTCATGGACACCATCCGCGAAACCTTTGATGCTGGCTTTGCAACCGACGCTCAGACGCGTGAGACTATCCATTCTACCTGGGAGAATTGTCGTGTGCTGATTGACCCTCACACAGCCGTCGCAAAGCACGTGCTTGACAGGGTTTCTCGCCAGGCGGGTAACGTGCGCGTTTGTCTGTCCACTGCTAGCCCGTATAAGTTCTCGTCCGACGTGCTTGCCGCGCTGGAACACTCGACCGCTGGCCTGGATGACTTTGCGTGCATGCATACGCTCGCCGAAATCACGGGCACTAATCCGCCAATCCAGCTTTCATCGCTGAATGATAACGTTATCATTCATACTGACGTTCGCGAGAAGGAACAGCTTGCTTCATACGTTTCCGAAGCATGCGGGCGTATTTTTGCTTGTTAGACTCTGAGAAAGCAGGTTCTACATGCTCGACAACACCATCTTGACCGTTTCTGTACCTGCTACCTCTGCAAACATTGGCGTCGGCTACGATACGCTGGGTCTTGCGTTTAACCTGCGCGCAAAGATTACATTTAGGGAATCCCCTACGCTCATCATTGACGGCTGCCCCGAGCAGTTCAGAAACGACGACAACCTTGTCTGGACGTCTTATGTTCGAGCCTGCGAAAAGCTGGGCGAAGAGCCTACTCCTAAGCACATCACTATCGACTCGCCTATTCCGCTTTCTGGCGGACTTGGCTCAAGTTCTACCTGCGTAATTGCTGGTATTGCAGCCGCGATGACTGAGTCTCATGGCGGCTGGGATCCTGAGCGTGCGCTCGACTTTGCCTGTCATTTTGAGGGCCATCCAGATAATGTTGCTCCCGCAATTTACGGTGGCCTGACCTCGTCATTTGTTGAGGGCGGGCATACCGTTTGTACTCGAAGGCTGGTAGCGCGCGGTCTCTCTTTTGTTGCAATTGCACCGCCGTACACGGTCAACACCGAGGATGCCCGCAAGGTTGTTCCACAGAATATTTCTCTTCAGACCGCCGTTTATCAGATGGGTCGTACCGTTGCTGTTACCCATGCACTTGAAACAGGAAACGGCGGACTGTTGGCAGCAGCTTGCAACGATAAGATTCACGAACCGTATCGCAAGGAGCTCATCCCCGATTACGAGGAGCTTAAGCAGGTAGCAAAGCTTGCTCGTGCTTGCGCCTTTGTTATCTCGGGCTCAGGTGCCACCATGGTTGCCATCTGCGACTCCCCTGTTACAGCTCGCGCTGTTGCCGAGAATGCCAAGCAGGTCAGAGGCGATCTCTGGATTCAGATTCTTGAGCCAGCACTTCTGGGTACCGTCCTTACCTTGGACGACGGCCAGCAACACCACAACACTTTCGACGAGATTTAACGTGACAACTGCGCTCGGTCAATGCGTGTACTAACAAGTACGCCTGCGACAACACGGGTTTCTCGCTAGGAGGTCTAATCCCGTCCGTTCTTCTCGCCATGTGCGTCTTTACAACATTGCGTGCCTAAAAAGTGTAAAGAATCTGTATTTGAGGCACAGATTCTTTGATGAAATCAGGCAAATCCACAGTTTCTTTTACGTATTTAGGCAAAAGTTACAGATTCTTTGAAGAAATCAGGCGCGTGAAGATAGGCTGCGCCGCGCCAAATTTTGCGAGCCTGAAAACTACATCATGTCTGAGTAAATTTACTCAGACATGGCGAGAAAAACCGGCAAATAGCTCTGATATGGTGCGCTTTTCAGGCAAACTGTTCAGACATGACAACAAAACCCGGCTCCTACGTTGTGTGGGAGCCGGGTTGTTGTTTAAGTCGCGTTTACCGTAAGTTGCGTTTATGCGCCGAGGTAAGCCTTGCGAACGTCATCGTCGTGGAGAAGCTCCTGGCCGGTGCCATGCTTAGCAACCTTACCAAGCTCAAGAACGTATGCACGGTCAGCAACCTTAAGTGCCATATTAGCGTTCTGCTCGACCAGCAAAATGGTGGTTCCTGCATCACCTAGCTGGCGAATGATCTGGAAGATCTCCTCGATCAGGATAGGAGCCAAACCCATGGAAGGTTCGTCAAGCATCAAAAGCTTTGGTCTGCTCATCAGAGCACGACCCATGGCAAGCATCTGCTGTTCGCCACCAGAGAGCGTTCCTGCCAGCTGATTCTTGCGCTCGCGAAGACGTGGGAAATGCTCGTAGACCATCTTGACGGTCTTAGCGTTCTGGGAATCGGGCTGCGTATAGCCGCCCATCTCAAGGTTTTCAGCAACACTCATGCGAGAAAACACACGGCGGCCCTCAGGGCACAATGCCAGGCCAGCCTCAACAATCTTGTGAGCGCGCTGGCCTACAAGGTTTTTCTCGTCAAGCGTAATGGTGCCAGAGTCCGGCTTTACTAGACCAGCAATGGTGTTCAGCGTAGTTGATTTACCTGCACCGTTTGCACCAATAAGGGTAACAATCTCGCCCTCATGGATGTCAAAAGAGATACCCTGAACTGCATGAATTGCACCGTAAGAAACGTTAAGGTCCTTGACGGACAGCAGTGTTTTTCCTGCGCCAGCTGCCTGGGTGTTTGTAGTTTCAGCGGCCATTAGCGCACCTCCTGCTTTCCAAGATATGCTTCGATAACGCGAGGGTTATTCTGAACCTCTTCTGGCGTTCCCTTTGCAATGATGTTGCCGTGGTCAAGAACGGCCAAACCCTCGCAGATACCCATAACAAACTTCATGTCGTGCTCGATGAGAAGAACAGCAATCTTGAAATCATCACGAATCTTAAGGACATTCTCCATAAGCTCGTCAGTCTCTGCTGGATTCATACCTGCAGCTGGCTCGTCAAGCAGTAAAATCTTAGGCTGCGTTGCCAGAGCGCGAAGAATCTCAAGCTTGCGCTGAGCACCATAAGGCAGGTTGCCTGCAAGGGTATTTGCAAGATTCTCCATGCCAAAAATGCGCAGCAGCTCGCGAGCGTTATCGGCGCTCTCTTTCTCCTGCTTCCAGTGAGCTGGAAGACGAAGGACGTCCTCAAAGAAATGAGACGTCATGTGGCTACCCTGACCAACCTGAATGTTCTCCATAACAGTCATGTTGTTGAACAGTCGAATGTTCTGGAAGGTGCGGGCAATACCCATATGATTTGCTTCAACAACGCTTTTACCAGCAAGGTCGTAGCCGTCAATCATTACGGTACCACGGGTTGGCTTATAGACACAGGTAAGCAAGTTAAAAACAGTTGTTTTACCTGCACCGTTAGGACCAATGATGCCAGAGATCTCGGTAGGACCAAGAGCAATGTTGAAGTCGTTAACAGCAGTCAAGCCACCAAAGTCAATGCCAAGGTGCTCAGCTTGAAGAACTGGAATTGCACCAAGGTCTCGCTCAGGAATGAGGTTAGGAGACTCTTGCCTAATAAGTTTTGTAGTGTTTTTAGTTGCCATCGCTCTTACGCCTCCTTCGAATCAGTTGAGGCTTCTACCTGCGTATCCGCCTGCTCATTTGCCTGAGCGCCTGCCTGCGCCTTGACCTGTACACCCGCCTGCTCGTCCGAGTCATCCTTGTTCCAAGGGAAATCCTTGTTCATGACTCGCTCAATAATGCGAGACAGCGAGAAGTCATACGAGCCAAACAGACCCTCTGGTCTAAAGATCATGACCAGAATCAGCACGATTGCATAAGCAACCATACGATAGTCAGCAAAGGCACGTAGAGCCTCTGGGAGTACGGTCAGGACAGTTGCGGACACAACGGAACCAAACATAGAGCCCATGCCACCAAGAACAACCATAACCAGAATCTCAACAGACTTCATAAAGCCAAACTTGGCAGGCGCCATAACGCCGATGCAGCCCGCGTAAAGGCCGCCTGCAATACCAGCAAGGAATGCAGAGAAAACAAAGGCCAAAGTCTTGTAATACGTGGTGTTAACGCCTGATGCCTCTGCAGCAATCTCGTTATCGCGGATGGCGAGAATAGCACGTCCATGTCTAGACTTCATAAGAGTATGAATAGCAAAGATGGCAAGCGAAACAACAATTGCGGTGTTTAGGTAGCCTGTATAAGCAGGAATACCCGTGAGGCCTGATGCGCCACCAGTAAGCTTGAAGCCAAGAGCAGAGTCAATGTTTACCAGGACAACGCGGATAATCTCTGCAAAGCCCAGAGTAATGATGGCCAGGTAATCACCGCGAAGACGAAGTGCTGGAATACCAATAACCACGCCCATCAGAGCGGCGCAAATGCCGCCAAACAAAAGACCCACAACAAAAAGAATAACTGCAGGTGTAGAGCCTGAGGCCATGGACTGAGCATCCAGACCAAAGAGTGGCATCATGCGAATGATAAAGATTGCGCAGGCATAACCACCAATGGACATGAAGCCAGCGTGACCCAGAGGAAGCTGTCCCAGATAACCAGTAACAATGTTCAGAGA
>JABZHQ010000039.1:0-10577 GCA_015258765.1 Atopobium sp.
CTGTACGTGTCTGTCTGCAGTGTCTTTGCAGATGTTGAGATAAGGATTGTTGTGCCATCTGCTTTAACATCAGTTCCATCGCTTTTGACAACGCTTGCTGAACTTGCGCTGGTAATTTTTGCCATCGTGGTTCACGAGGTTGCCCATGGTTTTGTGGCATATAAGTGTGGCGATCCTACAGCAAAGATGTCTGGTCGTTTGACGCTCAATCCACTGGCGCACATTGACTTGTTTGGTACGGTTCTTCTACCTCTTATGCTGGTATTGATGGGCGGACCTAGCTTTGGATACGCAAAGCCTGTTCCCTATAACCCCAACTACCTCAAAGATCGTCGTCGTGACGAGATTCTTGTAGCACTTGCAGGCGCAGCGTCTAACTTTTTGCAGGCATTTCTCGGCGCACTCTTGCTGCGTTTGCTCAATGCGTTAGCTGTTGCTTTTGGCACGGCCTTAAATCCACTGGTAATGTACTACGTTTCTTCGCTGGTAATCTTCTACATTCAGATTAACGTAAGCCTGGCAGTCTTTAACATGCTGCCAATTCCACCTTTGGACGGCTCTAAGTTGCTACTCTATTTTCTTGGCGAGAAAAACCGTCAAAAGTTCTATGCCATTGAGCCTTACTGCATGATTGCCGTGGTGGGACTCATGTTCTTTGCGCCTGGCTTTTTCTCGTCCATTATCGGGGGCATTTCTAACGTCATTTTGAGTCTACTTGCGAGAATCATCTAATGTCGTACAAAGTAAACACTGCAACATATTCGGGCCCATTTGACCTGCTACTTCAGTTGGTAAGTAGGCAAAAAGTAGCCATTGGCTCCATTTCTATCTCTGAGGTTGCTGATCAGTACCTGGCAGAAGTTGACGCCATGGAGGAGCTTGATCTGGACGTTGCCAGTGACTTTGTACTTGTTGCGTCAACGCTTCTGGACATGAAGGCTCACGCCCTGGTACCTCAAGACGTTTCACTCAAAAGCTCATACGATGAGGATGAGTATGATGACGAGCTTGACGGACTTTCTCCTGATGAGGCGCGAGAAGTTCTTATTGCTCGCCTTATTGCCTATAAGCAATTTAGAAATGCGGGTTCTGCGCTGGGTAGCCGCATGGAGGCAGAATCATACATGTTTCCACGCTCAGTGGGCCCAGATCCTGATTTCTTGAACCTCATGCCAGACTATCTTGAGGGCATTACCCTCAGAAGCCTTGCTGTCATCTGTGCGGACATTGACTCAAAACGTGAGACATTCTTGCTTGAAGCGGAACATGTGGCGCCAAAAAGGCTCCCAGTAGCTCTGACGGTAGCTTCTGTGGACCGACTCACGCGCTCTAAGGGCAAGGTAACGTTCTCTGAGCTCTTAGACGGTCAAGATACGCCAGAAATTTTGGTTGCAAACTTTTTGGCAGTACTTGAACTCTTTAAGCGCGGTCTTGTTCGTGTTCAGCAGGATGTCATTTTTGGTGAAATTGAAATTGAGCACATAGAGGGTGCAGATTCATACCAGCTTGATGAATCGGTGCTCTTGGAGTTGGAAGAGCTTTCTGGTGATGAGCCAGATCTTGAGGGATTTAACTTGTCTCAAAACGCACTTCAAGATGTCCAGCAGACTCTTTTATCGCTCACTCATACGCCCGATGAAGTACAGGAAGAGGCGGAATAACTTATGGCAGAAGAGCTTACCTATTTAGATTCCGAGTCGCTTAAAGGCGCTCTAGAATCGCTGCTTTTAGTTGCAACTGATGCTATCACCACGGCTGACTTTGCCAAGGTCACCAATGCAGCTCCCGCCGAGGTAGCTGAAGCTCTCAAAGAACTTGCAGAGGAGTACACGCGCTGCAACAGGGGCTTTCAGCTTAGAGAGGTAGCTGGCGGTTGGCGCCTCTTTACGCACCCCGCTCACCATCAGCTTGTTAGCGACTTTGTCCTTTCTTGGGACACACGCCGTCTTTCGCAGGCAGCTCTTGAGACGCTGGCAGTTATTGCCTATCACCAGCCCGTAACTCGTGAAGGCGTCCGCGCTATCCGTGGCGTTAACTCTGACGGCGTTATCTCTTCACTTCGCGAGAAGAACCTTGTGCGTGAAGTTGGCAAAGAGGCAGATAGGGGACAAGCCATTCTTTATGGAACCACCGCACTTTTCTTAGAGCGCTTTGGTCTCAAGTCTTTGCGCGAGCTGCCACCACTGGAAGACTTTGCCCCTGATGAGGAGTCCAAGCAGTTTATTCGCGAGAGACTCTCTGGTAGAAGCTTTACTTCAACGCTTGAAGAGGCCGCAGAAGACATTGATGATGAGCGCTCGCTTTTGGGCGATGCCTACGATACGCAAGAGGAAGCATAGACCGTGGCAGAAGAGCGCATTGTTCCCATGCGTCTGCAGCGCTTTTTGGCGCGTGCAGGAGTAGCTAGTCGTCGCGGCTCTGAGCGCCTGATGACCTCTGGCCGCGTCACGGTAAACGGCCAGGTAGTCACTGAGCTTGGCAGCAAGGTTGATCCGCTGGTTGATGTTGTAGCAGTTGACGGCATTGTCTGCTCAATTGCCGAGAAACCCGTCTACTTGATGCTCAACAAACCTGCAGGGTATCTGACTACTATGAAAGATCCTCAGGGTAGACCAACCATTGTGGACATGGTTCCCACTGACAGATACCCGGGTCTTTTCCCTGTTGGACGTCTTGATATGGATACCACGGGTCTTTTGTTCTTTACTACCGATGGTCAGATGGCACAAGAGCTTTTGCATCCCTCAAAGCATGTATGGAAGCACTATGTTGCTCATGTAGTAGGTACGCCTACAAAAGAGCAGCTAAATCGCCTGCGCGAAGGCATTGAGCTTGAAGACGGTCCCGCAGCTCCTGCAGAAGTTGAGATTGTCTCTGATGATGCCAAGATGAAGGCACTTCTCGCCCCACAGGGTTTAGGAAAAACCGGTGGAGGAGAGCCAAACTCCCTGGTCAGCGTAACTATTAGAGAAGGCAGAAAGCACCAGGTCAAAAAGATGCTTCTGGCTATTCACCATAGAGTTCTTGCACTCCACAGAGACACGTTTGGGCCGCTTCACCTTACAGGCGTTAAAGAAGGTGAGTGGAGACTTCTTACAGAAGAGGAAGTTGCCGCTCTGGAGCGCACTATTGGCAGAGAGCCTGGTGCTTCTCCCATCATGCCTTTACATGCCAGCAAGTAGTTACTAGTTGCACGATTTATAAGCGCACGTCAAACAGCTCAAATACGCCCAGAGAGGAGACATAATGCAGCCATTTGAAGTTCCAGCTCAGGTTCATCGCATTTTGTTTATGCGCCACCCAGAGAGTGTGGCTAATACACAGCGCTTTTTCAGCGGCAGAAGAGACGTTGAGCTTACCAAACATGGCGTTGAACAGCGAGTGCACGCCGTTCGTGCACTTGTTGCATTTCATCCAGATAGAATTTGGACCTCTCCTTTATCTCGCTGCAAAGACATGGCCCAGATGGCTGCCAGCGAGCTTGGTATTCCTTGTGAGGTAAAAGACGACCTTGCAGAGATGGATTTTGGCATTCTAGAAAGCAAGCGTTTTGCTGACGCAGAAGAGATTTTAAAGCCCTATGGCCTTACGTTTCCTTGGGCCTCAGACAAAAACGGCCACTCCATACCTGCTCCAGAAGCAGAGTCATACGAGCAGGTAAGAAGCAGGTGTCGCAATATTCTTAACGAGCTTTCCAGTCTTTCTGGACGCACTGTTTGTATTTCTCACGGCGGCTATTTGCGCTCTATGATGGCAGAGATTTTTGGCATCCCAGGTAGTTCAAGCTGGAATGTGCATCTTGCAAATGTCTCTTCAATCTTCTTTACTAGTACAGGCAGTTCTGATTTCAAGCTTGGTGGATTTAACCTTGATCCAGAAGAGGTTATTCGCCGTTCCACTGAGCCAAGTTTTTACGATTTTCGTGACATTTGGGGTGTCACCAAGGGGGATAAGTAATGATTGTTGCTATTGACGGCCCAGCAGGCTCCGGAAAGTCTACGGTTGCTCGCGCCCTTTCTGATCGCCTGGACCTGATTTTCCTTGATACGGGCGCAATGTATCGCTCGGTAACCGTAGAATGCCTGCGTCAAGGCATTGATATGACTGATACCGAGAAAATCATTCAGGTTGCACGCAGCATCAGTATCTCGTTTGGCAACTCCGCAAACGGCCAGACCGTCTATGCAAATGGCTCAAACGTTACGACAGAGATTCGTACTCCTGAGGTAGACAGAAATGTTAGTGCTGTTGCAGCCATCCCTGAGGTCCGTGAGGCTATGGTCACGCTTCAGCGTCGTGCTGGCGAGAATGGCGATGTAGTCGCGGAAGGTCGTGACATTGGCACCGTGGTATTCCCCGAGGCTGATGTAAAGGTTTTCTTGACCGCAGACCCTGCTGCTCGTGCTCACCGCCGCGCTGTTCAGCGCCAGGGTGGAGATGCAGCTACTGGAAACGATGCCCAGGTAGACGTCAAGAGTGAAGAGAAAATCCTCGAAGACATCAAGGCTCGCGATAAGGCTGATTCTGAGCGTAAGGCAGCACCACTTCGTGCTGCAGAAGATGCCCACCACATTGACTCTTCTGCGCTTTCTGTTGAAGAGGTTATTGCAGCTATTATTGCCCTGCATCCTGGGCTCGGCAAAAGAGATATCCGCAATCACAGGGCTTCTCACCAGGGAAATGGATCAGAGAGCAGCTCTTCTGATGACGGGAAGTCTCACACGGAAGAGCCTAAACGCTCCGAGAAAAAGTCTTCTATAGCAGCGGCATCTAAGCGTTTGCGTCCTTTTGGCGGAAACTCATTTGACGATTACTACGATACCGCGCTTGCTGATTTTCCAGCTCCAGCCAAGTTCTTTAAATGTCTGGCAGTCAGTGTGCTTGGACTGATTACAAAAATTTGGTTTAGATGGCGCTGGGACAATGACCAGCTCTTTGTTGGCGATAAGACCCCTCGCGTTCTTATCATGAACCACCCAACATTCTTGGATCCTATTGTTACTGTTGTTCACCTGCTTGTTCATGGCATTCCCGTTAGAACCATCTATAAGAGTGAGTTCAATAAATTTAAGCCACTTCAGTGGGCACTCTCTAGACTTGGCGGTATTCCTGTAGACCGTGGAACTGCTGATATGAAGGCTATTCGTCGTGCAACTACGGCACTTTCTAGGGGAGAAATGCTTCTTATCTACCCTGAGGGCACGCGAGTTAGAAGTAATACAGAGCGTGGAGAAACTCACGGTGGTTTTGCGCTTATCGCCCAGCTTGCTAAGGTGGATGTGCAGCCACTAGCCATTATTGGCGCACTTGATATTAAGAAAAAAGGCTCTCCTCTGGTTAAGCCTGTTAAGGTTTATCTTCGCGCAGGTCAGAAGGTCTCTTTTAGTGATCTGACTTCTACAAAGCGTAAAGATCAGGCAAAAGAGATGGAAGAGATGGCCATGGAGCGGGTATACGAACTGAGAGATGCAATGCTCAAAGAGCATCCTGGAAGGAATTAGTTCGTGCCTACTATTAGAATTGCCGACGAAGCGGGCGCTTGTTACGGCGTAGAAAGAGCACTTCAGATGGTCCAGCAGGCCGTCAAAGATGCTCATGCTCCTGTGCGCACGCTTGGTCCGCTTATCCATAACCCTCGCGTTGTTACGTCTCTTAAAGACCAGGGCGTAGAGGTTGTTGATTCAGCTTCTGAAGCTGCGGGAAGTGCGCTTCTGCTGCGCACTCATGGCGTAACTCCTCAAGAGGAGCAGATTGCCAAGGACGGCTGTGTTGACGTGTTAGATGCAACCTGCCCGTTTGTGAAGAAGGCTCACGGAGCCGCAGAACTTCTCGCCAAGCAGGGTTATGCCGTGTACGTGGTAGGAGAGTCCGGACATCCTGAGGTAGAGGCCACGCTGGCACACGTTCCAGGTTCTTTGGCCATAGACTCCGTGGAAGAAGTTGCAGCTCAGGCAGATGCTATGAGAGCTGCAAAAAAGGTTGGTCTGGTGGTACAGACCACCATGAGCGCTGCTAAGCTCTCCGAGGTAGTTAACGCGGTGCTTCCGCTTGTTGACGAGCTTCGCGTCATGAATACCATCTGCGAGGCTACTGCGGGCCATCAGGACTCGTGCATGAGGCTTGCAAAAGAGTCTGACGTTATGATTATTATTGGCGGCAGGATTTCTGCAAATACTACTCGCTTGGCAGAGATTTCTAAGCTCTATTGCCCGGCAACTTACCACATTGAAGGCGCTGATGAGCTAGAGGCTTCTTGGTTTGAAGGTGCTGAGCATATTGGTATTACCGCAGGAGCTTCTACGCCAGAGGCTCATATCAACGCAGTTAAATCAGCTATTGAACAAATCGTAGGCGCCTAATATGGAACAGCGCGCAGACTACGGAAATACAAAATCTGGTGGACTTGGCGCACTGATTGAGTCCGTTGAAGAGGGTAGTCCTGCGTGGAAGGCTGGCCTTGAGCCAGGTATGATTATCGAGAAGGTCAATGGTGTAGTTCCAAAAGACCTGATTGATTGGCGCTGGGAGGCCGACGGCTCCCTCTGTGAGCTTGAAGTTTCTGTTCCTGGAGATGATGAGCTTTACGAGTGCGTGCTTGAACGTGAGTCCGGAGAAGACTGGGGCGTTGACTTTGTTGACGTTCTCTTTGACGGTATCAAGACCTGCGTAAACGCGTGCCAGTTCTGCTTTATGGCTATGTTGCCAGAAGATATGCGCCCTTCACTTTCTATTAGAGATGACGATTATCGCCTGAGTTTCTTGCAGGGCAATTTTGTCACGCTCACTAATCTCACAGACGAAGATGTTGATCGCATCATTTCTCATAAGCTTGAGCCTATGAACGTCTCGCTTCATGCAATCTCACCTGACGTGCGCCGCAATCTGATTGGTGCTCGCGCAGCCAGAGGCATTGAAGTACTTGAAAAGCTCATGGATGCTGGCATTGAAATTCATGGCCAGATTGTTCTGTGCCCTAATATCAACGACGGCGAAGAGCTTGATAAAACGCTTGATTGGGTAGAGGCTCACCAGCAGATTACCTCTCTAGCCATTGTTCCGCTTGGTTATACCAAAGACTCTAAGCGCTTTACGCATTCCTATTCTGATGACGTGGAGCTGTCCCGTTCTGTTGTCAAAATTGTTGAGCCGTATCAGGAGCGAGCACGTGCCTCTTTAGGCATTACACGTTTCCAGCTCTCTGACGAATTCTATGTAGATGCCCAGCTACCTATTCCACCTGCATATACCTACGACGGGTATCCGCAGTTCTACGATGGCATTGGTATGCTCAGAAGCTTCCTGGATGAGGCTGAAGAGGTTTGCGCTTCTATGCGCGCAGGCCTTGATGAAGCAGATACCTATCTTTCTGCTCGCTCACGCAAGATTGTGCTGATTGTAGGCGAGGCTGCTCAGCAAACCATACAGACCTTCTGCGACAACTGGTCTACCAACGGCAACGTTTCTACCTTTGCCGTGCGCAATGATTTCTTTGGTGGAGACGTTAATGTCACAGGACTTATCTGCGCCGTTGATCTTCTCGCCCAGGTACCAGAGGACTTAACTGATGTCCTGGTAGTGCTTCCTGAGGTTATGTTTAACTTTGATAAGGTCACCCTTGATGGCGTGTCGCTGGCCGATTTAACTGCGCAGTTAGAGGCTCGTGGCGCAAAAGTAATCATGTCAATTCCTGGTCCCACAAACATTGCTGAGTCGTGTATTAAAGCGCTCAAAGAGTGGGATTAGCCACATATTGCTGGTATCATTAAACTAACTGAATGAAAGGTGAGACATGGCTAAGCCCATTGTTGCTATTGTTGGACGCCCTAATGTTGGTAAGTCCACGCTGGTAAATAGAATTGCCGAGAAACGCGATGCAATTGTGCACGAGTCCAGAGGAGTAACCCGTGACCGCTCGTATCACGATGCTGACTGGAACGGTCGTGAGTTCAAGCTTATTGATACCGGTGGCATTGAGTCAATTAAGTCGCAGGATCGTTTTGCTCCACACATTCGTGAGCAGGCGCTTCTTGCATGCGAAGAAGCAGACGTTATTGTCTTTGTGGTAGACGGCTCCACTGGTGTTACTGACGAAGACGAAGAGGTTGCACGCATTGTTCGCAAGAGCACCAAGCCTGTGTTTTTGGTTGTCAACAAGAAAGACAACCCTGCAACTGAGCAGGACGGTCTTTGGGACTTCTACGCACTCGGCTGCGGCGAGCCTCTGCCTCTGTCTGCTTCACATGGTCACGGTACTGGTGACTTACTAGATGACATCGTAAACGCTTTCCCTGAGGCTGATGAAGAGCCAGAGGATGATGGCATCCTTAACCTTGCAATTATTGGCCGTCCAAACGTTGGTAAGTCTTCGCTGGCAAATCGCCTAGCAAACAAGAAGCGCTCTATTGTTTCTGACGTTGCGGGCACTACGCGCGATGCTATTGACACCATGATTGAATGGAAGGGAACTCCCATTCGTCTTGTTGATACCGCCGGTATTCGCAAGAAGAGCCAGGTACACGAGGACGTTGAGTACTACAGCCTGGTTAGAGGTCTGCAGGCAATGGACCGCGCAGACGTCTGTCTTCTTGTGGTTGACGCCTCTGTTGGCGTAACCGAGCAGGATCAAAAGCTTGCAAACATGGCCGTAGAGCGTGGATGCGCGCTAGTACTTCTGCTTAACAAGTGGGATCTTATTGATTCTGAGGCAAAGCGCGATGAGGTAGCAGTCTCTGTAGCAAAGCGCCTGGCCTTTGCACCTTGGATTGCTTCCATCAACGTTTCTGCACTTACTGGCCGCGCTATTGATAAGGTGCTTGCCGCTGCTCTTTCGGCTGCAGAGTCCCGTGCAATCCAACTTAAGACTTCCGAGCTCAACGAGCTTCTCGCCCAGATCAGAGAGGGTGGTCACACGGTTTCTGACCGCGGCCGCCGCCTTAAGATTCAATACGCCACTCAGACAGGCTCCAAGCCTCCTGTTATCTCGTTCTGGTGCAACGCTCCAGACCTTGTTGACGATAACTACGAGCGCTTTATTGAGAACAGGCTTCGCGAGAAGTTCCCTCTAGTTGGTACACCTATTCGTTTGAAGTTCCGTAAGAAGGTTGAATCTAACTAATGTCTGGAATTGTTGTTGCTCTGATTTTTGGACTTATTGCGTTTGGCCTTGGTGGTATTCCATTTGGTCTGATTATTGCAAGCGTTATGGCTCATGAAGACATTCGCAAGCTTGGATCAGGAAATATTGGCACTACCAATGTTGCTAGAAATGCCGGTAAAGCCGCAGGTATCCTTACGCTTTTGTGCGATGCTGGTAAGGGCATTGTCAGTGTCATGCTAGTCCGTTGGTTCTTGGGAGCCCAAGGATTTACTCCTCTGGTCTCGGGAAATGAGCACGCAGAGGCAGAGCTCATCATTTCTTTTGTGTATGCCTGCTGTGTTCTTGGTCATATCTTCTCGCCATGGCTTCACTTCCACGGCGGCAAAGGAATTGCTGTTGGATTTGGTGGTGGCCTTGCGGTTAATCCGCTTGCAGCCCTCGTAGCTCTTGCAGTGTTTATTACGCTTGCAGTGCCAACTAAGTATGTATCGCTTGGCTCCATTGGTGCGGCAGTTGCTATTCCGCTTTTCTGCCTTTTATTTGGCATGGATCCTGTGGCAACTATCCCGGTATTTGTTGTGGCAGCTGCAGTAATTTGGGCACATCGCGAGAATATCAATCGTCTTAATGCTGGTAGTGAGTCTAAATTCTCTTTCGGCGATAAGAAAAAGGACAACTAATCATGAAAAGAGTTGCTGTTATTGGTTCGGGATCGTGGGGTACCGCACTTTCAACACTGCTTGCTTCTACCTGTGATGAGGTAATTATCTGGTCTAGAGAGGCCGATGTCACCGAATCCATCAATAAAGAGCACGTCAACTGCAGACATCTTTCTGATTCTGAGCTTCCTCACAATATTGTGTCTACCACCAGTGAGGCTGAGACTCTCACCGGTGTAGATGCCGTTGTTATGGCTGCTCCTTCCGCATTTTTGCGCTCTGTTTGTGCTGCTTGCGCACCATATCTTGATCCAGAGGTTGATGTTTTGATCCTTTCCAAGGGTATGGAAGCAGGTTCTCACAAGCTTATGCACGAAGTAGCTGCTGACGAGCTGGGAAACCCTGCAAGAATCGCCGTACTTTCCGGTCCAAACCATGCAGAAGAGGTTATTAAGCAGGGAATCTCTGCAGCAGTTGTAGCGTCTGAAGATGCCGAGGTTGCTAAGCGTTTCCAGACACTGCTTTCTCGACCTTACTTTAGAACCTACGTTAGCTCTGATGTACGCGGTGTTGAGGCGTGTGCTGCCGCTAAAAATGTTGTTGCTATTGCCTGTGGTATTGCTGTTGGTCTGGGCAACGGTGATAACGCCCTTGCTGCTCTTATGACACGCGGCTTGGCAGAGCTTGGTCGCGTCGTATGCGCTATTGGCGGAGACCCACTCACCTGCATGGGTCTTGCAGGAATGGGTGACTTGGTAGCTACCTGCACCTCCGAGCATTCTAGAAATAGAACGTTTGGAGAAGCCCTGGTTAAGGGCAAG
>JABZHQ010000115.1:0-2235 GCA_015258765.1 Atopobium sp.
AGTTAAATCTTTTATATGACGCTATTCATTTTCTAGCATATTAGATGAAGTTTATACATAGAGATGCATATCAGGTAGTGCGACCGCTTAGCTGCCTGGCTATCTTGATGAAGAACATGTCGATTCTTCGGCGAGACCTACCAAAGCTGCGCTATTTTGTGCGCCAGGCCTAAAAGCCGACGCTAACACGCTGCAGAATCATAATCACCTGCATATGAACTGCCTCCCATTTCTTATGTCCAAGAAATGGGAGGCAGTTCACTTTGACTTAGATGGTAGTGCTCAATTGTTTTGGTAAGAATTTAGATTCTGCAAATAATTTATGATTCAGCGTATGCAAGCATGCAATGAGGGTATAGTATGCCTTAGCTAACAAACTGAGGAGTATCTGTATGAGTCCTATTGATATTTTGGTTGTCCTTATCGTCATTGCTCTTGTTGCTCTTTGTGTTCGCTCTCAACTTAAGGGCGCAAAAGAGGGCTCTTGTTCTGGCTGTTCTTCATCCAGCAGCTGTGGCACTCATCACGGTGGAGACGGTCACTGTGGTGTTGCTCAGAAAATGATTTCTGACGTTGATAAGGCTTTTGACGCTTAATAGGTCAATTGTCACAATTTCATTAACAATTTTTACCATTCACCCGGTTTCAGGGAAGTGGAAACATAGCCGTAACAAGAATGTGTCATGGTAGTTACGATTCCAGTTTTCTGACCCGGGAGGACCGTATGAGTACGGATAAGAAAATTGACTATATTCTTCGCACGGTAGAGGAACGAGACGTTCGCTACCTGCGTCTTTGTTTTACCGATGTACTCGGCGGATTAAAGGCTCTCTCCATTTCCCCCGAGGAGCTAGAAGAGGCTTTTGTTGAGGGCATTGGTTTTGACGGCTCCAACGTTGACGGCTTTGCTTCCCAGGAGCAGTCCGATCTTCTCGCGTTCCCCGATGCAGACACGTTCCAGATTCTTCCCTGGAAGACAGATGACGGTGTAGTTGCTAACGTATTCTGCGACATTCAGACTCCACGTCGCGAGGCCTTTACGGGCGACCCACGTCTTGTACTGAGAAATGCTTTTATCAAGGCAGAAGACCTTGGCTACGTTGCAAATGTTGGTCCTAAGCTTGAGTATTTTTATTTTGTGAGTGGCTCTGAGCCAAAGCCTATTGACCAGGCGGGATATCTTGATTTGAATTCTGCCGATCTCAGCCATAGCCTTCGTTACTCCACATCTCGCGCGCTTGAGAATCTTTCTATTCCTGTTCAGTATTCTTTCCATGCAGCTGGCCCTGCTCAAAATGGTGTTGAGCTTCGTTATGCAGAGGCGCTAACCTGCGCGGATAACATTGTTACTGCTCGTCTGGTTATCAGACATATTGCAACACTTCACGGCGTATTTGCATCGTTTATGCCAAAGCCTCTTCAGGGAGTTCCTGGCTCAGCCATGCTTTTGAATCAGTCACTTCTTGACCATGATGGCGAGTCCTTATTCTGGGCTCCAAAGACTGAGAGCGAGGCCCACCTTTCTGAGCTTGCTCAGCACTACATTGCAGGTCTTATTAAGTACGCTCCCGAGTACATGCTTATTACTAACCCAACGGTTAACTCTTATAAGCGCTTTGACCGTGATGCTATTCCTGCCTATGCAACCTGGGGTCGTAAAAACCGTTCTGCTATGGTTCGTATTCCTACGCATAAGCCAGGAAAGCATGTTGCCACCCGTGCTGAACTGCGTATTCCTGATCCAACCGCAAATCCTTATTTGGCTAATGCTGTCACGCTTATGGCTGGCCTTAAGGGTATTGAAGAAGGCCTCTTGCTTCCTGAAGAGTTTGTAGGCGGAAATCCTGCCGATTATGGCGAGAAGCTCCCAATTAATCTTGGAGAGGCACTTGAGCGCTTCAAGCAGTCAGAGCTTCTTAAAGATGTTCTTGGTGAGCACATCTTCTCGTACCTGTGCGAGCGCAAGGCAGAGGAGTGGCGTGAGTATTGCCTGGCAGTTACTGACTGGGATACGCAAAAGTATTACGCTGGTTGCTAAGCAACTATTTTGCTTGCGTTTTATGTACCTTTGAACCCTGTTCTGATTTTTTTCAGAGCAGGGTTTTTTGACGAGAAACCCTGTTTCACACAAAGAATGTAGCCTTCTTATTCGAATTGTTACCGTTTTATGAACTGAAAAAATTACTTTTACCTGGTCTTTATTGGATAGAATGATTAAATAGTAGTCATTTATAC
>JABZHQ010000040.1:0-10494 GCA_015258765.1 Atopobium sp.
ACGACGTAGTTCCCATCTCTTGGTTGTAATACGTCTCGGCAACGGGGCTGCGCCAGTCAACAATAAGCGGTGTGCGGTCTTTGTCGGTGATGCCTGCCGCGCCAATATACACATCGCGAGAAGGACGTCCAGGTCGCATCTTGAGTGTGACCTTGGCAAAGTAAGGTTGCCTCAAAAGGATTTCGACTCGACCGAGTTTCTCGACAGTGAAATCGTGGTATTGGTTGTAGGTATCAATAACGCTGTTGAGCGTCTCAATGGCCGCAAGGGTCTCGATGGTTTCGTCCGCTCCGCCAAAGTCCGGACGGATTTCTTCACTCATCTGACGAAGGTCTCTAGCTGCATCTTTTTGCGTAGTGTTGAGCGTTGTGTCCAAATCCTCACGAATCTCAACAAGCTTTTGATAAACGTGGGAGAGGTGCTCTTGCTCTTGCTGGTGGATTGGATCCATGATGCTCCTAGATAGTTGCGTCTTCGATGCGGCGGCGCAACTCGTCAATGCCCAGACCGGTCTCGGACGAGGTAATGATGGTCTGTTCAGGGGTAATGTGGAATGCCTTGCGCAGGGCGGCCGCGGCTTGATTTTGCTTGCCGCGCGCAATCTTGTCTGCCTTGGTAAACGCAACTACAAAGGGCAGCTCAGCCTCTTGGAGAAAGTTGATCATCTGTAGGTCAAGCTTTTGAGCTTCGTGCCTGATGTCAACAAGGCTGATGACCAGGTTAAAGCTGCGCTCTTGTTCAAAGTAGCCGCCAATGAGGTCGGCCCAGCGCTGTTTTTCTTGGCGAGAAACTCGTGCAAATCCGTATCCAGGTAAGTCTACAAATTTGACGCCATCAACGTCAAAGAAGTTGATATTAGCGGTTTTACCTGGAACGCTTGAAACTCGTGCAAGTTGTTTTCTGCCAATTAGTTTATTTAAGAGGGAAGACTTTCCCACGTTTGAGCGGCCCACAAAAGCCACCTCTGGGGTCTCTGGAGAAGGAAGTTGTGAAATTGCTCCGTATGATGCCTCATATTGTGCGGTTTCATACTTAAGACCCATGATGCCTCCCATTGCGCTTCAAAAACGTAAGTTATTATTTTAGCGCAAGTTGGGAGGTGTAAAACCTTACACCCACGTAACTGCCTGGCAGCAGCGCTTAAGCGCATCGATGTAGAGCTCACCAAAGGGCGAGAGGCTCTTCTCGTCGTGTGTAACATAGCCAACTTCCATGTAATCATCAACAGCTAGAGGAATTGCAACAATGTTTGGGCCGTTGAGCTCCTCGTTAATAAGGCCAGTGCTGATGGTGTAACCGTTCAAGCCAATAATCAGGTTGAAGATAGTGGCGCGGTCTCGAACCATGATGTCCTTATCGCGATCAAGTGTTGCCAGAAGTTCCTCGGAGAAATAGAACGCATTGTGCTCACCCTGCTCGTAAGAAAGACGAGGGTAGGGGGCAAGATCGTTGAGCGTTACCGAGGAGCGCTTTGCCAGCGGGTTATCTTTTCCTACAAAGACGCTTGGCTTGCACTTAAACAATGGCGAGAAAACCAAGCCCTGGTCCTGCAGCGTTTTTCTAATAACGCGCTCGTTGAACGAGTTGAGGTAAAGGACGCCTACTTCACTTCTTAGCTTTGAGACATCTTCAATAATTTCGTACGTTTGCGTTTCTCTGATACGGAAATCGTACTTTGAGCCGCCGTGCTCTTTAATCAGGTTGACAAAAGCCTCAACTGCAAAGGAATAGTGCTGGCAAGAAACGCAGAAGCGCTGCTTAGTGGGGGCAGTGCCCAGATAGCGCTCTTCAATGAGGTCAGTCTGCATGATAACTTGCCTGGCATAACTCAAGAACTCTTCGCCATCAGCTGTAGGCTCAACACCCTTGCTGGTCCTGTTAAAAAGGGAGATTCCCAGCTCGACTTCAAGTTCTTTAACTGCGCTACTCAGGGTAGGCTGCGAGATAAAGAGCTGTTTAGCTGCGGCGTTAATAGTGCCTGCCTTAGCAATGGCAAGAACGTATTTAAGTTGAGTCAGAGTCATAAGTCAGATTTCTACGCAGAGGCTTTTCTCGCCTTATTTAACACCATACTGCTGGTAGTAGGCATCAATGGCGCTCTTTAAGGTGTCGTCGATAATAACTTTGCCGTCAACCTCTTTGTTGTAGAGGGCCTCGGTAACCTCATCCATGGAGACAATGGCTGCGGTTGGCATGCCCCAGCGTTCGGAGACTTCCTGGAGAGCTGCAACTTTTCCGCCCTTGCCAACTTCCATGCGATTGAGCGAGACAATAAGGCCAACTACCTCGATGTTTGCAATAGAGGTGATCAGAGGATAGGTCTCTTCAATAGACTTACCAGAAGTGGTGACGTCTTCAACCATGACTACTCTCTGGCCGTCTTTGAGCTCTGCTCCTAAAAGCATGCCCGCATCAGCGCCGTGATCTTTTGCTTCTTTTCTGTTGGAGCAGTACTGAACCTGTTTGCCATAGAGCTCATTGATTCCCATTGCAGTGATTACGGAAAGGGGAATGCCCTTGTAAGCAGGGCCAAAGACTACGTCAAAATCCAGGCCAAAGTTGTCGTGAATGGCGCGAGCATAATAAAGTCCCAGCTTGTGGAGCTGCTCACCAGTGACATAGGCGCCGGCGTTCATGAAGAAAGGAGATTTGCGACCACTCTTGAGCGTAAAATCGCCAAATTTAAGTACGTTGCTCTGGACCATAAACTCAATAAATTCGCGCTTGTAGTCTTCCATGGTTTCTCCTTTAGCAGGCCTTTTAACGCGTCGGCACTTTGTAGATATGTTCTACTGCACTAGTTTAGCCGAATTGCAGATATGTGTTTTAGGGCGCGGTGTTTTATGGCGTGCCGGCTTCGCTGTGTGAGATTAGCGTAAATACCGCCAGATATATAAAAGTGAACGTTTGCCATGTGGTTATGCGGTATTCTAAATAGATATTTGTTCGTCTCGCAGGATTAGCCTGCAGAGCGCAGGAAAAGCCTGCAGAGTGAGTTACAAGGAGGGTATGCCCGTGGAGCGCATCACGATTTCTGCATTGTACGCAGATGCAGAGCAACTTGGTGGCCAAAAAGTTACGGTGGCCGGCTGGGTACGTTCAGTAAGGGATATGAAGAATTTTGGCTTCGTCACACTTAATGACGGTAGCTGCTTCAAAGACCTACAGGTTGTTATGAATCGTGAGAACCTTGGCAATTACGAGGAGGTTGCTTCCTGTGGCGTTGGCGCTGCTCTGATTATTGAGGGCATCCTTGAGCTTACTCCTGATCGTCCACAGCCTATTGAGCTGCAGGCACAGACCATTGTGATTGAGGGACCATCCAGCCCTGACTATCCAATGCAGAAGAAGCGTCAGTCTCTTGAGTACCTTCGTACGCAGCAGCACCTTCGTCCTCGCACTAACATGTTCCGTGCGGTCTTCCGCATCCGTTCTGTGGCTGCTTTTGCTATCCACCAGTTCTTCCAGGATCGCGGCTTTGTCTACGTGAACACCCCAATCATCACTGCATCTGATGCTGAGGGTGCAGGTGAGATGTTCCGTGTTACTACACTTGATTTGAACAACGTTCCACGTACCGAGAAGGGCGATGTTGACTACTCAAAGGATTTCTTTGGACAGTCTTCTCACCTCACTGTTTCTGGCCAGCTTCAGGCAGAGAACTTTGCTATGGCCTTTGGTGACGTGTACACCTTTGGCCCAACGTTCCGCGCAGAGAACTCCAACACTCGTCGCCACGCTGCAGAGTTCTGGATGATTGAGCCAGAGATGGCTTTCTGTGACCTTGCACAGGACATGGACGTGGCAGAAGAGATGCTCCGCTACGTTATTGCATACGTTCTTGATCACTGCCCAGATGAGCTTGAGATGCTTAACAAGTTTGTGGATAAGGGTCTGCTTGAGCGTCTGAACCACGTTGCAACTTCCCAGTTCTCTCGCGTCTCTTACACCGAGGCTATTGAGATTCTGCAGGAGGCAGTAAAGGCTGGTCAGAAGTTTGAGTACCCTGTTGAGTGGGGCATTGACCTTCAGACTGAGCACGAGCGCTACCTTACCGAGCAGCACTTTGGAAAGCCAATCTTTGTCACTGATTATCCAGCAGAAATCAAGGCCTTCTACATGCGTCTTAACGATGACGGCAAGACTGTTGCTGCAGCTGACTGCCTTGTTCCAGGCATTGGCGAGATTATTGGTGGTTCACAGCGAGAAGATCGACTTGACCTTCTGGAGAAGCGTATTGTTGAGCTTGGCATGAATCCTGACGATTACAAGTATTACTTGGATCTTCGTCGTTACGGCTCTTGCACGCACTCGGGCTTTGGCCTTGGCTTTGAGCGCCTTGTTATGTACCTCACCGGTGTGGATAACATTCGCGACGTTATTCCTCACCCTCGTACCGTTGGCAACGCTGACTTCTAAGATTGCAGGTCACAGGTGGCGCAGGGGAACGCGATTGGCGCGCTAACCTAACCGCCACAGTTGCATAGTCTTTCTAGTTGGATTTTTGCGTGCAGGTTATGCATAGCCGTTATGCAAAAACTGCATAGCAGAGATGCGAGATAAAAAGTTTTTCTCGCCATATACCGATATATTTGCCCGTTGGCAGTAAAAATAGGACGTTCGTGCAAAATTGCGCGGGCGTCCTATTACGCTATAAGGAGCAGTTTTCTGCAGATGACCAGCGGAGGTAAACATGGTAAAGACTTTGGTTCTTGTAAGACATGGTGTATCTGAACGTGGCTCTGAAGACATGAGTCGAGAGCTCACACGTGCTGGTCAGAGGGCTTTATCTGCCAATTATCCTCATATCTTTGGCCTGTTGGGACCAGAGGGTGAAGAGGCCGAGATTTGGACAAGTCCGGCCCTTCGTGCACTTGAAACTGCAGAGATTGTGGCAGAGGCCCTGGACGCAGAGGGCCTAGAGATTCATGACTCCCTTTACGATCAAGACCTCCCTGCACTTCAGGCAGAGCTTGAGCACGCTGATGCAGAAACGCTGATTCTTGTTGGTCATGCTCCATTTTTGGGTTATGTTGCAGAGACGCTTCTGGGATTTGAACTTCCGCTGACAAAGGGCGCTGTGTGCGCAATTGACGTGCGCGGTTCACTTGGTCATCAGCATGAGTGCGTCTGGAAGCAGCTTGGAGATGTTCGCGAGCCTCACGGTAAGCTTCTTTGGCTGGTCAGTGGTCCATCCACTCAGCCGTGGGAGACGCTTGACGCTTTGGATGAGGCATGCGCTCATGCAGCAACCAACTTGGAAGACGCGTACACGGAGTTCCGCGCTCATCCAGAAGATCCTGCAGTTATCGCAGCATTTAGGTTTGCGCTCAGGGGAACTCAGCTGCTTACCAAGTTCTTCTCGCCCCTTCTTAATGAGGAGGCAGTTGAGATTGCCGAGCCTGTTTATAGGCTGATGCTTGGTGCAACTACGCGTCTTCGTGAGATTGACGGCTTCTCTGATACCGTTGCAGATTTGATGGAGTCTGGAGAGCTTTCTCAGGGCTCCAAGCTGGTCAGCGCTGTAGAAGCAGCTCGCGAGTCTGAGCGCGATCGCATTTGCGAGGGTCTGCGCAAGAAGGCTGTCCGTCGCAGTCTGCGCTGCGCTTTGGATGAGCTCTTTGAGCCTGCATGGTCAGACGCGGTACTAAAAGATGGCATCTCGTTTGAAGACATTAGCAGCCGCTTTGATTACATGCTGGAGACCATTGATGCGCGCCTCTTTGGCTTGGATATGACTAGCTTCTCTGAGGTACACCACGCAAGGCGAGAAGTTCGTGAAGTTGAGCACATTCTCTTCCACCTCAGTGACATGTTGGGCGAGAAACGCGCAAATTACACCCAGATTATGCAGGACATTGACTCTGAACTCAGCACTATTTGCACAGCTCAGCGTAATATTTCTCTGGTCAAAGAGTGGAAAGATTCTATGGACTTCAGAGATGTTACCTCAGACCTCGCAATTGTTTCAGAACATGAAAAAGTTTTGATTGAGCGTGTTATTGAGGGTAGAGAGACTAGTATCCTTAGATAATCACATAGTCCACGTTTGGAGCGCATAGACGTTGCGCGGCGTGGATGATGATTATGAGGGAGGATGCTATGTCTGAGAGCATCGAGACTCGCTGCGTACAGGGCGGTTATCAGCCTGGTTGCGGTGAGCCTAGGCAAGTGCCTATCATTCAATCAACCACGTTCAAATATGACGAGTCGATGCAGCTTGGAGAGTTGTTCGACCTCAAAGCTGCTGGCTATTTCTATTCGCGCGTTCAGAATCCAACGCTGGATAATGTAGCTTCAAAGATTTGCGCTCTTGAGGGCGGCACTGCTGCAATGCTGACTTCTTCTGGTCAGGCAGCAAACTTCTTTGCCGTCTTCAACATTGCTGAGGCCGGAGATCACTTTATTGCGCTTTCTACCATTTATGGCGGAACCTTTAACCTGTTTGCTATTACCCTTAAAAAGATGGGCGTGGAGTGCACATTTATCTCGCCAGATGCAACTGACGAGGAGATTAACGCAGCATTTAGGCCAAATACCAAGTGCGTCTTTGGTGAGACTGTTGCAAACCCTGCGCTGGTTGTTCTTGATATCGAGCGCTGGGCAAAGGCTGCTCATGACCATGGCGTGCCACTGATTGTTGACAATACCTTTGCCACGCCTGTGAACTGCCGTCCTCTTGAGTGGGGAGCAGATATTGTGACCCATTCCACTACTAAGTATATGGATGGTCATGGCTCTGCTGTTGGTGGCGCAATTGTTGACGGTGGCAACTTTGACTGGGCTGCACACGCAGACAAGTTCCCAGGTCTGACACAGCCTGACCCTTCCTATCACAACCTTGTGTATGCAGATACCTTTGGTAATGGTGGCGCCTTTATTACTAAGGCAACTGTTCAGCTTATGCGTGATTTTGGCTCTATTCAGTCGCCTCAGAGTGCTTTCTATCTTAACCTTGGCCTTGAGTCCCTGCATGTTCGTATGGCTCAGCATTGCAAGAATGGCCAGGCAGTTGCCGAGGCGCTTGCAAACAATCCTAAGGTTGCGCACGTAAGCTATCCAGGCCTTCCAGGCGATAAATACTACGAGCTTGCTCAGAAGTACCTTCCAAACGGTTCCTGCGGTGTTATCGCTGTTGACGTTGCTGGTGGTCGCGAGGCTGCCGAGAAGTTCTTGGGCAACCTCAAGGTCTTCTCCATTGCAACACACGTTGCAGACGCTCGTTCTTGCTGTTTGCACCCAGCTTCTTCAACACACCGTCAGCTTACTGACGAGGAGCTTGTAGCAGCAGGCATTACCCCAGGTACCGTACGCTTGAGCTGCGGTATTGAGGGCACTGAGGACCTTATCAACGACGTCGAGCAGGCACTTGCTGCGCTGTAGGTAGATGTTCTATAACCGCTTATGTTTATGGCGAGAAGATCTTGGAATCAGAAGATCTTCTCGCCATATTTTTGTGAGGAGTGCGTTGTTGTGCGGAGCCGCGGGCGCCGGGACTGCGGTTGCTTGGGCGCGCTAAGCTGCGGGCGCGCGGAGCCGCGGTTGTTGCGGCGCTACTGAGCTCGGGAGATGGACTCGCCGTCCAGGTGGTCTTCTGGGCTAGAGAGTTCGGAAGCTGCGAGCTCTGCCTCTGCAAGCTCCGCCTCGGTGAGCTGGGCATTCTCATTCTGAAGCTCAGATGCATTGTCTGCGTCATCAGCGCCTACACCCCTAAAGTGCTTGCGATAGATGTGGATGAGGCAGCCAATAGAGAGCAGTGCTGAGAGTATATTGGACACAACTGACACGTACCAAAGTGCGTCCAGACCAAATGGCCTCAGCACCATAAGCGAGCTGATGGGGAAGATGAGTGCCATAAAGACGCTCAGAAGGTTGGAAATCTTTGTTTGCTTGAGCGCAATGGCAAGACTCTCGGTGCACATGGTAATCCAGCTAAAAATGAAGATAAATGCGTGAATGCGCATAGCTGGGATGGCCATGTTAAGCAGCTCTTGCGTTCCTTCTGGCAGATAGAGCTTGACCAAGAACTCCGAGAAGAAGAACGAGACGCAGAACGCAAAAATGCCAATGATAATGCCTGTGGAGAAGATATATTTCTCGATAGCAAGTACTCGATCTTTTTTCTTTGCGCCCCAGTTATAGCCAATAGCTGGCTGCATGGCGTCAGCTTGTCCATAAATAAGCGGCTGAATAAGGCCGCCAGAATAGAGAAGCACGCCGTAAGAAGCAATGGCAATATCTCCACCAAGGGTGAGCAGGGCAGCGTTCATCAGCAGGGAATAAATCCTACTTGAGATGTTCTGCATAAAGATAGGAAAGCCGTTTACAAAGATCTCTTTTATGTGCGTCCAATTAAAGTGAGGCTTCACAAATTTGAGAATCTGTTTGTTGCCAATAAAGGGCCAAACACCGTAAAGGGACGAGAAGGTAATAGAGATGCAGTAACCCAGTGCCGCATACTCAACGGATAATCCCAAAACTCCCAGGAAGTAGTATTCAAGTACGGTTCCCAAAATTGCAGAAATAAAGGCAATGCTGGTAGAACGCCTAATTTTTCCGCAAATCTTAAGGAAGTTATCAACGGCGTACGAGATGCACATAACTGGCAAGAAAAGGGTCCATACGCGCAGGTAAATAGTTCCTTGCTCGGCAATCTTTCCCTGAGCACCCATCAGTGCCAGAACGTTTGGTGCACAAAAGAAGAAGAAAATGCCGCTGATAACACCTGTAGTAATAAGCATGATAAATGCAATGGTAAAGATGTTATTAGCAGTCTGGTGGTTCTTCTTGCCATGTTCAACTGCAATAACCGCAGAAGCGCCAACGCCAATAAGGTCGGCAACAGCAAAGCAGAGAATGACCAGCGGAATGGCAATGGTTACTGCGCCAAAAGACTCCTGACCCAGATAGCGTCCAACAAGGATTCCATCTGCGGTGTCGTAAAGCACCGACGCAAGCATAGCAATAGCGCCTGGAAGGGCTGCTCGTATAAATAATTTAAATGGTGGTGTTTCCGCAAAAAGCTTATTCGATTCCATACTTCTCCTCGATTAGTGGTGGAACATGTCAGACAGACTCGTGGTGTGGACATGTGACACGCTCACGAGAAGATTAAAAAAGCATCGAACAAGCCTCCTTACATACTTGCAGGTACACGGACAGTTGCAAATACTAACACAGCAAAGTAGCTAATGCTATGATTTATTTGAACATTTTGGACAAGTGTGAGGTTTTTTGTGTCTGTGGAACAGAAAAAAGATATCGGCGCTGAGATCGCCAAGCTGGCTGAAAATTCAAAGGTAGAAGAGCTCTCTAAAAAGGTCACTGAGGTATCCTCTGAGCTGGCAGAAAACGTTTCTGAAGTAGCACAACGTGCCGAGAAAATCCTTGTGGTTGGTGAAGATGAGCCATTGGAGCGTCCTGCGTCTGATCGAGTTAAGGCTACTGTTCCTAGAACCCCTGCTCAACATATCTTACGTATCGTTTCAATTGTATTGATTATCTTGGGCGCGGCAGATGTTTTGACAACATTAGCGTCTCTTTTTGCTACTATTACAGGCTTACAACCTGCGGTTCCTTTAGAGCAGCTTGAGTTTAGTGGCGTGTATTTTACGTTTAGCAATAACGTACTTCTGGGCTATGTATTTGTGCTTCTTATTGGTATGTTGCAAGTTGTCACCTCAATATTTGGATTACGTGCTGCCAAAGACTCATCAAAAGTTGAACCATATAGATTTCTTTGCTATCTGATTGGCTTGATTATTCTGGTAGGAATTTTATGGGCCTGGGGTAGAGGAGAGTTGATTATTCTTGATCCCTTTGTTCAACTTAATACTATAGTTTACGTGGTAATTTGTTCCAATCTTGCGGATAAAGTAAAGAAGGAACATGACCAGGGTATTGTGGGAACTACATATTGGCGCTCTCGTCATCAGCGAGTTCTTCACTTTTTTGCACTGGTTTCTATCACGCTGAGTGGAATTGCACTTTTTCTAGTTCTGATTCTGCTTGGACTGCATGACCTTTCTAGAGTTGTAAATCAACCGTTCTTGGCAACTGTTAATCAATTTCTTGAGCAACAGGGTATTCTTACCATTTTCTTGGTGACAGTTGGTGCAGTATTTTCTCTTGTTGCAGGTCTTCTTGCCCTTAAGGGTTCAAACAATGCTCGCTTTATTAGGCCTTATATTCTTGCGGTGACCCTCATTGTTGTATTTGACGTAGTAAGAATTATCTTTACAGCATTAACGCAGGGCATCCCTGCCATAAATAGTCAGGATGTCTTTGAGTTGGTGTATAACGCCACGGGATGGTATTTGGCTATTCGTATTGAAGCGGGATTGCCAAATAGCTATGGTCTACGCTTGTGGAAGAAGATTTGTTCCAATGCGTAGCATGTAAAAAGCAATTGCTTGCAAAAAGCCTCTGTATCTGAACTGCCTCCCATTTCTTGGACACGAGAAATAGGAGGCAGTTCAAAACACACCTAAGTCG
>JABZHQ010000116.1:0-2188 GCA_015258765.1 Atopobium sp.
GGGTTATACACACCCCATCTTCATTCAACTTCCTTCAGAAGTGAAGGTAGAAACCAAGTCGGAAAGAAACCAGAACCCCTTGTTGATTTTGGAATCTTGCGACAAGCAATTGCTTGGTCTCATCTGCGCTAAAATTCGTTCTTTCCGCAAGCCTGAACCTTACAAAGGTAAAGGTATTTTGTTCAAGGGTGAGGTTATTCGTAGAAAGTCTGGTAAGACCGCCTCAGCTAAGTAACTTTAAATTAAGAAGATTATGACAACAAAGAAAGTAGAAAGACGAATTAAAATCAAATATAGAATTCGTAAGAGCGTCAATGGTACAGCTGAGCGTCCTCGTATGAGCGTATTCCGTTCAAACAAGCAGATCTACGTTCAGATTATCAACGACCTCACTGGTACCACACTTGCTTCAGCATCTTCTCTGGGTATGGAAGCCATGCCTAAGAAAGAGCAGGCACAGAAGGTAGGCGAGCTTGTAGCTCAAAAGGCACAAGCCGCTGGCATCACAGCTGTTGTATTCGACCGTAACGGCTATCTTTATCATGGTCGTGTGAAAGAATTGGCTGAAGCAGCCCGCAAAGGTGGACTTAATTTTTAAACGATTATGGCAATGAATAAAGTAAGAGTAAATAGTGACGCAGAATTGAAAGACCGCTTGGTTGCCATCAACCGTGTTACCAAGGTAACAAAGGGTGGCCGTACATTTACGTTCGCTGCTATTGTCGTTGTAGGTGATGGCAATGGCGTTATCGGCTACGGTCTGGGTAAGGCTGGCGAGGTAACCACAGCTATCGCTAAAGGCGTAGAGTCTGCAAAGAAAAACTTGGTTAAAGTTCCCGTTCTCAAAGGTACCGTTCCTCATGAAGTTGAAACTTCGTTTGGAGGTGCACAAGTATTGCTTAAGCCTGCTGCTGCTGGTACCGGTTTGAAGGCTGGTGGTGCTATGCGTGCCGTACTTGAGAGCTGTGGTATCACCGACGTGATAGCCAAGTCTAAGGGTTCTTCCAACCCCCACAACCTGGTTAAGGCAACCATCGAGGCGCTTAGTCTCATGCGTGATGCCTACACTATAGCTGGTGTTCGTGGTATCAGTATGGACAAAGTTTTTAACGGATAAAGGACATCAACAACATGGCAACGATTAAAATCAAACAAGTAAAGAGCAAGATTGGTTACCCACTCGACCAGAAGCGCACGCTTCAGTGTCTGGGCCTTCGTAAGATCTCGCAGGTTGTTGAAGTAGAAGATTCTCCCAGCGTCCGCGGAATGATTAGAAAGGTTCACCATCTGGTAACTGTAGTTGAATAACAAACTTAGTCAAATTAGCACATTTATGAAATTACATAATTTGAAACCGGCTGCTGGTTCCACTCATTCACGTCGTCGTATCGGTCGCGGTCCAGGTTCTGGTCTGGGCGGAACGTCTACCCGTGGACACAAGGGTGCCAAGTCACGCTCAGGTTATAAAAGAAAGATTGGTTTCGAAGGTGGTCAGATGCCCTTGCAACGCCGCGTTCCGAAGTTTGGCTTCAAGAACATCAATCATAAGGAATTTTTCCCAGTTAACCTCTCAACTCTTCAGGCTCTTGCCGAAGATAAGGGCCTTACAAAGATTGGCGCTGCTGAACTGAAAGAGGCTGGCCTTTTCAATGGCAAAAAACTCTTTAAGATACTTGGCAACGGCGAACTCAAAGTAGCCCTCACTGTAGAAGCTAACGCATTTTCTAAGTCTGCTGAAGAAGCAATCAAGGCAGCTGGAGGTAACACCACTTTAATCTAAAACAATGAAAAAGTTAATCGAGACACTAAAGAACTGTTGGAAAGTTGAGGATCTGCGTCAGCGTCTCCTCATCACTTTCTTATTTGTAGCAATCTATCGTTTTGGATCGTATGTAGTACTTCCAGGTATCAACCCGTCCCAGCTAGAATCTCTACAAAAGCAGACCCGTGGTGGCTTGATGTCGCTTTTGGATATGTTTTCTGGTGGTGCGTTCTCCAATGCGTCTATCTTCGCGTTGGGAATCATGCCTTACATCTCGGCTTCTATCGTCATGCAACTTTTGGCTGTGGCAGTGCCCTATTTCCAAAAGATGCAACGTGAAGGCGAGAGTGGTAGGAAGAAAATAAATTGGTACACGCGTGCTCTGACAGTAGTAATCCTACTGTTTCAGGCACCGTCTTACCTGAT
>JABZHQ010000117.1:0-2179 GCA_015258765.1 Atopobium sp.
GCTGCTCGGAGACGCCCTCGATGAAGCTCTTTGCAAGACGCAGAGAATTGCTGGCTTTACCCTTGGGACTGCCGTTAATCAGCAAAATGTTCATGCTGCGCCTCCAGCTCCTTCATGCACTTCTCGCTCCATGCTCTGAGCATTTCCTCGTGCATCTTGCCGTACTCTATAGTAAATTTCCAGAACAACGCCTTCTCTGGGTCACCCATTTGCGCTGCATAAGCGGCTACTGCGCCCGTTGCTAGCTCGCTTCCACCAGGAAATGACGAGGCGTTATCTGCGATTCGTTTAAAGAACGCACGGTTTTCCTCGTAAGAGCACTCGCCCCTAAAAAACGTCTGCATCAAAAGCGGAATGCGCAGCACCGAGGACTGAGAGTCTTCCCTCAGCCACCTGTTTAGCTCCTCTTTACCAGCTTCAGTTATCGAGAAAACCTTCTTGTCCGGTTTTCCTTTTTGAGCAACTAGTGTTGAGGTAACCCAGCCGTCTTTTTCCAACGCTTGCAGTTCTCTATAGATCTGGCTTGTCTGAGCAGTCCAGAAGTAATTAAGCGACTGTTGAAAGATGGTTTTAATCTCGTAACCGGACATATCCCCATAATTCAAGAGACCAAGAATTCCCTGCTTAAGCAAATCTCTCATCTCCTTATATTCCACTTGTTGAATATCTTACTAGGATAGTAGTTCCACTTGTGGAATATGTCAACGAGAAATTCTAAAAAACTTTGATTACTTTCTATCTGCAATCACAACCACCCGCCACGGACATGAAGATTATGGTGTCAAAAGTAGTTCACATACGATATACTTCTGCCATGGCAATTATCGACGACATATACGCGAACGTGGATGACTTCGGACTCGTCACCTCCGCCGAGGCGAAGGAGTTCGGCATCCCCAACACCGAGCTCGTCCAGCAGGAGCGGCGCGGTAAGCTCGTGCGCGTCGCCCGGGGCGTCTACAGGATGCCCGTCTGGCCCCACCAAGAGGCCGCCCCCTACGCCATTGCGGTGAAGGCCGCGGGCGAGGGGGCCTACCTCTGGGGCGAGTCCGTCGTGGCGCTGCTGGGCCTCACCCCTACTGACCCCACACGCATCTGGGTCGCCTCCCCAAGGAGGGTCAGGCGCGACGTCGGCCAGGGCGTCACCGTGCTGGGCATGCGCCAGGGGGAGAGCACCACGCACTACGAGGGCGTGCGCTGCCAGCGTGCGGCCGATGCTATCCGCGCCGCCGCGCCGAGACTCGGGCGCGAGCGGGCGCACGAGGCCGCGGAGACGGCCCAGCACGAGGGATACATAACCAGCGGGGAGATGGACGACCTGAGGGAGGAGCTCTCATGACCGCGAAGAGGCCGAACAGCATGCGCCACCTCGACGACGCGATTCGCAGAGAGTGTGGAGGCAACCAGGCCGCCTACGTGAGGCTACGCACGCTCATGGCCAACGCCGTCGTCGCGGGGATGTGAACTGCCTCCCATTTCTTAGACACGAGAAATAGGAGGCAGTTCAATAGCGGGTGGTTTTGTGTTTCGCGCGCTTCTCGCGCTCAACAGGCTAAAGCTTCAGAAAAAAGACTCTGCCATTTCTGACAGAGTCCTGACATGCGATTATTACGTGCTCTTTATTGCTCCGTCGTTACCTATTACAGGGCAGAAGCGGCGTGTTAACTGCACTTTCACGAGTATCATCGCGCTCATCATATGCGTCGTAAGGAGCCTTGGGGTCGTGAACTTTAACAGGTTTGTTGACGTTGCAAACCTCATCGGTATGAGCAAAAACAAAGTTGATGTCGTCTGCCCAGCCTGTATGCCCGGTGATAATTTTGGGATTAAGTCCGCGCTCACGCAGAATACTTTCTAGCCTTGCAAGCGATTCAACAGCCAGTTTATTGTCTTCTGCAAGCTTATTGATAAAGCTATAACCACCGTCTGCTCCCAGCCAGATGGTATCGGCAGAGAATAAATACTCGTCATCAATCAGGTACACCACGTGGCCCCAGGTATGACCGGGGACAAGAATTGTTTCGATTTTTATGCCATCAATATCAAGCACTTCCCCGTCGTGCAGAAGTGTCTTTTTATTTGGAATAACTACCTTTGGTAGCTTGAACCAGCCGTTCATTACACGGCGACGAACTTCTCCTGTTAAATACCTATTTTCAACATCGCCAATATAAACCTG
>JABZHQ010000041.1:0-10252 GCA_015258765.1 Atopobium sp.
GGCCTAGAGGAACTCATTAATAAATTAAACGCTGAAAAGTACGAAAGACAGTAATCCATAGCACTCCTTCGCGAAAAAGTATGAATTCCATACCCGGAAATGGCGCAAGTAATCTGACCGATTTGAAATCACACAGGAAATCTGTGCAAGATTTGTCGTTTGGCACCCTGCGGGAGTTCATCATGTAACTTCTCTGGCTTGGTTTCAAAATTCTGAATAATTCTGCAATTAAATTCATTTCCATGAATACGTAATTTTTGAGCTCAAAATTATGTGCCGAAAAAGGTAAAAAACGCGTTTAGTTGGAAATGAAAATTGAAAATTAGACGTTTTATCTCCAACTAAGACGATTTTTTACCGCCTCAAAAACTTTTATCTGGGCAAACGTTGTATGCAGAAAAATGAAATCTCCAACTAAACGGATTTTTTACCACTTGGAGGTGACTCGAGGAACTTTTGACACCGAAATGTCCATCCGCGCACGCCTGCACACGTTAACAGCACGTCGCCGTGACTGCCCGCGCACGTCTGCACATGTTACCAGCACGTTGCAGCGCCTACGCTCGCGCCGGGCGCACAAAAAAGCCTGGTAGCGGAACGCTACCAGGCTTTTAGCGAAGCTAAGTGTCTAAGCTAGATCTTAGAACTCGACAGGAAGGTCGAAGTAGACGCACTTAAGCAGCTGCTCCATCTCCTCCTGGGTAGGCTTGCGTGGGTTGGAAAGGGTGCAAGCGTCCTCGATAGCAAGGCGAGCAACCTCTGGAGCCTTCTCGAAGAACTCCTTCTCGTCGATGATGGAGGTCTCGGACTTGGTTCCACCCTCGCCGTAGTTCTTGATGCCCTGTGGGATGTTAAGAGCGTCGTTGATGTCGCGAATCTTCTGAACAAGTGCCTCTACCAGCTCGTCCTCAGTGTTGCCCTCGAGGTGCAGGATCTCCTTAGCAATGAATGCATAGCGAGTCTTTGCGCGCTCGTCGCGAGCGTTGAACTGGATGACTTTGCCCAGGTACATAGCATTTGCGCAACCGTGGATGATGTGTCCGCCGGAGAATGCAGCGCCGGTCTTGTGAGCCATGGAGTGAACGATGCCCAGAAGGCCAGAGGAGAATGCGATACCAGCAAGGCACTGTGCGTCATGCATGTGCTGACGTCCCTCTTTGTCGCCTGCGTAGGACTTTGGCAGCCACTCGACAATCTCGCGGATTGCGTGGAGAGCGTCGCCGTCGGTGTACATAGAAGCAACGGTAGAAACGTATGCCTCGATAGCGTGGGTCAGTGCGTCCATACCAGTGTGAGCAACAAGCTTAACAGGCATGCCGTAAGTGAGCTCAGGGTCAACAATTGCGACGTCAGGAGTGATCTGGAAGTCAGCGATTGGGTACTTAACGCCCTTCTGGTAATCGGTAATGATGGAGAATGCGGTTACCTCAGTTGCGGTACCGGAAGTAGAAGAAATTGCGCAGAAGTGAGCCTTGGTGCGGAGCTCAGGAAGACCAAAGACCTTGCACATGTCCTCAAAAGTGGTCTCTGGGTACTCGTACTTGATCCACATAGCCTTAGCTGCGTCGATTGGGGAGCCGCCGCCGATAGCAATAATCCAGTCTGGCTGGAACTCGCTCATCTTAGCAGCGCCGTTCATAACAGTCTCAACGGAAGGATCGGACTCGACGCCCTCAATGTGAGCAACCTCAAAACCTGCGGACTTGAGGTCATTCTCGATGTCATCAAGGAAGCCGCCGCGACGCATGGAGCTGCCGCCAGAAACGATAACTGCCCTCTTACCCTTGAGGTTCTTAACCTCGTGACGAGCGCCCTCGCCAAAATACAGATCGCGTGGATTTGTAAAACGTCCCATAAAACCTCTCCTTAACTATGTGCCACTTCCCTAAGCGGCTAGCGAAGCCATTCTTCGCAATTACTTCTTCTCAACATTTCTATTCTATATCTTTTGGGACATCTGTACCAAAATGAATGTGTCATTTTATGCAATATCGTTGAAAATTTATGCAGTCCTCTGACAAGATACTGACGCTCATCTGGCGAGAAACCCGTCCACTCCAAACGTTTCCGTCTGCCGTTCACAATCTTCTTACAACGCTCGCGGAGTTGCGCTGCACACCTCAATAACCTGCGATATCATTACGTAAGAGAGAAAGGAATCCTGTGGCGTTTGACCCGGTAAAAGAAGACTACCAGCGGCTTATCCTCCGCTTTGCTCGCACGCAAGTCAGCGACGAGGACAGCATTGCTACGCTGATGAAGGACTTCAACTGGCGATTCTCCAACGACCGCAATTCCCTCCCTCAAACCGACGAAGACCGCGCGTTCAATTTGGTTGTACAAGCGGCCGAGATTGTTGATTATCGCCTGCCGTTTGTCGAAGAATCTCAGGCGCAGGCCCTTATCGACCAGGGAAAACGCCTCCTTAACCAGGCAATTCAGCTGGACCCCAATTGTTTTGATGCCCAACGCATGCTCCACGCCTCAAATAGCAGGCTTTTTGACGCCTACTACCAGTTCCTTGTGGAGAAGCTCCCCCAGGTTGAGGCCGTGTGCTACCAGAAGGCGCAAGAGTCCTCGCAGGGGCTTCCCGCCGAGCAGGCAGAACTTGCCCAGCGCCTGGCCATCAACCCCTATAAGCGCTGGTTAGCCACGCTTTCTTCTCGCGCGCTTATCTGCGGCCGTAACAAAGACGCCATTGCATATGGCGAGAAACTCCTGGAGCTTGACGCTGCGGACGCAGCCGATGCTCGTTTTACGCTTGCACTCGCATACGCAAAACTTGAGGACGAAGACGCCCTCGACAACCTCATGGATCAGTACCGCAAGCTTGATCCGCCTCGCGGGGCAGATGACCCGTGGATTTTGCTGGCTCGCTTGGCCATACACTTCAAGAAGCGTGAGCTGGTTGAGGCGGAACACTACCTTGACCTGCTGATTGAGCGCTATCCTGAGGCAACGCTTTGCTGTTTTGTGCAGAAAGATTTGCCCGAGGGAGAGTTTTCTCGCCTCAACGTGCTTCCCTACTCCGAGGACGAGCTCATCATTGCCATTGCAGAAGCAACTGTGTTGCTGCAAGAAGGAAATGACCTGATAGGACGCGGTGTTCTTGGTCGTTGGCTTGCAGATCAAATTAGGGCGAGAGACCCTAAGACCGTTGAACTTGCAGAAAAAGAACTGCAGATGCAGGCAAATGCGTTGTTCGCTTCTGCAGATTCTTTCCCTGGTGAATCCGGCGGCAGCGTGCCCGATGGCCCAGCTGGCCCCGACTTCCCTGACGGCCCAGCTGGCCCCAGCTTCCCTGGCGGCCCGGTCGGCCCCGGCTTCCCCGGAGGTCCCGCTGGCCCGCGACCAAGCGGACCGCATATCGACGGGCCAAATAATCCACGCTCGGGTGGTGATGCAGAGTGATTAAGCATTCCGCTAACGACATGGCCAGCGAGCAGGTAGACCGTCTGGTAGCTAAGTGCGCGCAAGAGAAGAACATCGTCTCTGAAGCTGCTCTCTATGAGTTGAAGCTTGCGGTAGAAGCTTCGCCTGAAGACTTTATTTCTGACGAAGAAGAAAAGGCTTTTGCTCAATACGTCAATGTCATTGGTAAGTATCAGGCTGGAATTACTAAAGAAATTGATTCCGATGCTGACTTCTTTGCAAGTCGGATGGATCTGCTTAACTTCTTGCATAATCAAATGACAAATATTATTGAAAACCCAACTCTTTCTGACACAAGCATCAACCTTGAAGCTCAGCGAATTCTTGCTCAGGTCTCCAACAATCATCCTGCAGCGATCCTCAACGACCTACTTGATTTGCAAAAAGAATTTGACTCTATCTTTAGACCAAAACTAGAGCAAGCAAAGCAAACTCACGGCGACGCTTGGACCTGCGCTGAAGCTCGCCCGCTCTTGCGCCTCTACGCGCAGATTGCCCAGGTAGCAACAGATTGTGCCTGCTTCAAGCTCTCCAAAAAAGCCTGTGAAGATCTCTTGTTCTTCTCGCCAACAGATTTGCTGGGTGCACGTTTTACCTTGGCATATGTTCTTGCTCGCCTGGAGGACGAGGAGGGGCTCCACAAGCTGGACGAGAGCTGTGGATATCAGTCAAATGCCTGGATGCGTCTGGCATTTACGCTGCTGTTCTTCAAGTTGAATCGCATGCCCGCGGCAAAGCGCGCGCTCAAAGGCTTTGTCAACCTAGGCGAGGGAGCGGCATATGCGCTGCTCAGACCATCTTTTGTTGATCTCTACATTCCGTGCAGAATCAACTTTACGCCTGACACGTTTGCCGAAAATGTTATCGCAGTTCACGAGGCTGAGGCGATTATCGCCGACGTGCCGGAATTTATTTCGTGGGCTGAGTCGGTGCCCGGCGTAACTCAGAGCGCTCGCGACTACGCGTTTAAGGCCGGACTAGACTGGTGGGAAAACGAAGAATAGATGAAAGCCCAAAATCGTACCGTTTAGCCCTAGAAATCGGCAGCATCTTTGCTATACTTTTTCTTCGCGTCCCCATCGTCTAACGGTTAGGACATCGCCCTTTCAAGGCGGCAATACGGGTTCGATTCCCGTTGGGGGCACCATAGAACGCAAATCCCAAGGCAGCACATGCTCCCTTGGGTTTTTGTTTTATTGGACCTCTATTTAACAGTTGGCGAGAAGGACCTCTTGCAGACTCTCAACCGACAGTCCAGCACGCGCAAGAATGTTGTGGTGAACGTCCGCCTCCAGGTACCTATCGGGCATGCCTACACGAATTACCTGCGGACATGCACCTGATGCACTGAGCTGCTCGACAACTGCACTGCCAAACCCACCCAAAACACTGTGCTCCTCGACAGTAATAATCACGTCAGAGTTCTGACAGATTTTCGTCAGAGAGGCGTCAAGTGGCTTTATGCTCGATACGCCATAGACCTCGATGTTCGTCTGGTTGGCGATCCCATCTGCAATCACCTGCTCTGCAGCTCGCTGAGCTGCCTCAACGACTCGACTGGTTATTGCGCCCGTTGCAAGTACGGTTATGCGCTTCGGAAGAGGAGCGGATACGGTTCCGACGGCTGTGACTTCAGTAGCTGCAGCTTCGGCGACCGCCACGCCGTCTACGCTTGCCGTGTCCGCCGCGCAAGCCGACTCAAAGAGTTTCTCGACACCAGACGCATCAAAAACGTAACCATCTAGATGTAGATTGACGCCATCGCACGAGGTCATACGCACGTAAGCTGGTCGTGGATGCTTTGCAAGCTCCATAAGCGTTGCGGCAAGCTGGGCGTTATCAACCGGATTGAACACGGATAGTCCCGGGATGGTCCTGGTAACCGCAATATCTTCCACAGCCATGTGAGAGGGTCCTGTAGCTGCGGATTCGCAACCAGCGGCAACACCTACCAGCACCACGGGCGACTTCATCATGCCAAGGTTGACGCGAATCTGATCGAGCGTTCGTGAGGTCACAAACGTGGCGTAGCACGGCGCAAAGACGTGAAAACCTTCATTTGCGCAGGCAGACGCCACTTCAATAAGGTTCTGCTCTGCAATTCCGCACTGGATGTAGCCGTCTGGTCTAAGCTCACGGAACCGGTCCAAGTTCAAACGACGACCATAGTCGGCAACAGCAACGGTTAGCAGCTCGTCATCTTTAGCGAGCTTACCCATTACCCAACCAAATACCTCTTTTGTGTTCATACCCGAAAGCATCTGCGACTCTTCAGCCGAAATGCACGCTGGCTGCAAAGATGTGCCTAGCATGAGCATGCCTCCTCTGCAACTTTCAGATCAAGTAATGCCTGCTCATAGAGGTCGTCCGTCACGCACGCGTCGTGGAACGAGACGTTATTCTCGGCAAATGAGAGTCCCTTACCCTTGATAGTGTGCGCAATAATCGCGCGAGGCCTGGAAGTTTGCTGCTTTAATGCGTCGTACAGTGCAAGCACATCATGTCCATCTACCTCGACGGACTCAAAACCAAACGCATCAAACTTTCTTGCAATTGAACCGGTGTCCAAAATGGATGCGCAAGGGCCGTCCAGCTGCATGCGGTTCTGGTCAACAATGACCGTCACGTTAGAGAGCTGGTTGTGGCCGATAAACGCGGCGCTCTCCCAAATGGAACCCTCGTCACACTCGCCGTCGCCCAAAATACAAAAAACGCGAGAAGGAAGATCTTTTCTGCGAAGGCTTAACCCCAGGCCAGCGGCGTAGCCCAAGCCCATGCCAAGGCTGCCACCAGAGATTTCAAAGCCACGCTGAGGGTCTCGCAGTGGATGCTTAAAGAGGACGGCATCGGGTCCAAAGACTCCGTGGTCAATATCCTCTTGAGAGATCATTTCTGCACGTAGAAGAGCCGGGAACAGTGCCAGCGATGTGTGAGCCTTAGAGAGAATCAAGCGGTCTCTAAGTTCCCACTCGCAATCCCTTTGGCCCACCTGCATAACCTTGTTCAAAAGCACGGAGACTATGTCTGCTACAGAACACGCGCCGCCAATGTGAAATGGCGTTGAGCTGTAGCGATGTGCCAGCTCGATAATGCCTCGACGCACTGCCAGCGCCTCGTGGTGCAAATCAAGTTCAAGCTGTTTTCGCTGATCAGAGTCTATTTCTGCAGAAGTCAGCGATGCACCCACGTGCTCTGACTGGCGAACAGAAGAGATGTCCAGAGGCCCAATAGAGCCATCTACCTGCTCAGATACGCCAACAACACTCTGATGCGGGGCAAGCCAAGTCTGGCTCCACTCAATGCAATTGCCGTCGGACAGCTCGATTACCTGCTCAAGTACAAGCAAAGCCTCATTTGGAGAACACTGCAGGTAGTCGGCATGGTCTTTACCTGCAATTTGCGACTGATAGCGCATGCGAGAGCGCGCAATCTCTTTTTGAGAAGTTCTTTCAACCGCGTCAAAGAGCGACTCATTCTCAAAGTCTGCCTCTTCAAGCTGAGGACAAACAAGCAGGTTAGACCACGATTCCTGGCACACCACAGGTCTATCCGAGACGCTCCTGACACGGCGCAAAAAGAGTACATCAGAGCCGATGGGAATCTCTAGGTGCTCGGCAACAGCTTGATCTGCAGGAACTACCTGCTTAAATAGGACTTCGGTTCGATACTCAAAGCCGCCATCTCTGAGTGCGGCTGCAAATGAAAGTACGGTATTTCCTGCCGCATGACGAACGGTGTTAGAGATAACCTGTGTTGCTCGACCCTTTTGAGTAAGCAGCAAACCCTCTTTGACCAGGGATTGAATAGCTTTTCTGATGGTTCCTCGGCTGACGCCATACTGCGCCATAAATTCGGCCTCAGACGGAATGTACGTTCCCGCCTTCCAGTCTTCTGACAGAATTTTGACGCGCATCAAATCTGACAACTGAACATGAAGAGGTGTAGCGGACGACGAATTGAGTCCTCCTCTGACCTGGGGAGATAGTAACTCAGTAGCCGCATCTTCAGAAACTAAAACCGGAAAAACACCTGTCTCAAATGACATAGGTCCTCCGAAGTGAGTAAGAAATTAGTCATGCATACGTTAGGTACAAGACAAGTAGTATACAAGTTTCTAAAGGAGAACAGAATAGGTATGGAAATAACTTTTGCTGGTCGACATTGCAGAATATAATTACTTTGTTAAATAAATTTACTCTTGATCAAATTAGCCTTTAAGGAGATTTGATAATGACACATTTGCCTGATAGACCGTTTCTTAAGTCATTGTTTGATAAATATGATTTTAGTTATGTTTTGGAGCACTTTTTTGACGAAAACGGCGTAAAAGACTCAGCCCCAGACGAACTAAAGGCTGAATTCAAAGATGTCGAATTCAAACGTTATCCCGAAAATGGCTGCCTTTAATTACATAAGGCAAAACTTGACTAGTAACTCCTAACCTGAACTGCCTCCCATTTCTTATGTCCAAGAAATGGGAGGCAGTTCAGACGCAGAGGGCTTTTTTATTTCGTTTATTGAACAACTAACTTACTAGAATCTTTGAATTTTTCTACAATAACGGTCCTCTCATCCGTTAAATTTCGATAGCTGAACGGTGTCCAACAAAATTTTTTATTGGACAGTAACTATTCTTTATGTCCAATAAAATCTTTTATTGGACATACTAAGATGCGGATTCATCAGAGTTAACTATATGTGAAAGCCTTGGGAAAAAATAAATTGAAGGGCGTCTACCGCTGGCTGGCACAATCTCATCTATATATCCAAGTTCAGCTAAATCGTTGATAAGACGTTTGCCAGTTCGTGCATTAACCCCATCAGAATGCGTTATCTCTGATGATGAAAAAATTGGTTGTCTAAATAAAGCGTCAACAACTTTAGTTACATTGGCTGACTTGGTAGTGTTAAATAATTTTTCGAGTACTTCTTTTCTCAGCTCATATATTTTATTAGCTTTCTTTTTATTAATTATCGCTTGAGTTTCAATAGCACATAAAAAGAACTTGCACCATCCAGTCCAGTCGTTATCTCTCGAAACTGCCAACAGACGATCTTGATACTCTTGGTTCCTATGCTCAAAGAACTCACTTAGATAAAAACTTGGATAAGAGATAATCTTATTTGTATACAGCATTAGTGGAATTGTAATTCGACCCATACGACCATTACCATCAAGAAATGGATGGATAGATTCAAATTCCGCGTGAGCAATTGAAATTTTTATTAGTGGGTGCATTTCGCTCTCATTGACAAATTTCTCCCATGTAGCCATAGCATCTTCTAATTTATCTGGAGAAATTGGAACAAATCTAGCATTATTAACATCGCTTCCACTTGTGCCTATCCAATTTTGTTCTTTACGATACATACCAGGGGACTTAAAACGCCCTCTGACACCATTAAGCAATATTGTATGAACCGATTTAAGAACCCTTCCGCTTAATGGAACTGTCCCTAACAAATCTTTCGCTTTCATAACTGCAAGACGATAATTGATAATTTCGTTAATATCAGCTTGCATGGAGCTGTCAAACTCATCATCTCCAGCCTCATAGCGTAATACATCATTAGCGGTTGCGCGAGTTCCCTCTATTCTTGATGAAGAAACAGCCTCTTGAATCATAAGCGGTGATATTAATACTTCAGAATCAGGGATTATCCCGAGAAAGCTATCATATCTTGCAAGAGCGTCTGAAGCGCGCGCAAGGGGCGTAGCAAGCTCATTCCACTCTAAATTTTCTGGTGGAAATTTACCATAATGATATAAAACTGACATCTCTTTCCGCTCCCCCTATATCTCAAATTCAAAAGGCACTAAATACCACACAACCTCACCAATAATGGAGACGGGCTGTGTGTCAATCTCGTTGAAGTCAAATATTTGAGGTCTAAAAGTAGGATCTATACTGTCTGGGATGAGCTCGTAGCCATTTGATAGCGGTCTCACACGCTTAATAGTTGCATCAAAGCCATTCACACACACCGCATACGCTTTCATAGGCTTAGGCGCTTCCTGGCAAGGGTTAATGAGTGCATAGCAACCATTAGGCAATGCACGATTCATAGAATTATCTTCTACTTTTAATAAAAAAGCTTGAGGAAACCTGTCATAAATATCTATTGGAATATCGTAAGTCTCACTAGAATTTATAGACTCAACAGGAGCGCTGGCAGTAATCCCACTTAAAAGTGGAACAGATATCATTTTAGAATTACGATTGCAATTAACACTATTGTCTCCAGCGACTTCTATTTCAAAAATTGAATCTAAGGAAACATCATAGAGTTTAACAAGCTGAATAAGAGAGCTTAAATCAGGATCATTTTGACCTTGCTCCCAGCGCCTAATTGTGCCGAGTGGAATACCAGTTTTAGCAGAAACTTCTTTCTGTGTAAGCCCACTTTTCTCTCTTGAGCTACCTAGAAAGGAAGGCTCTCTGTCACAAGATAAGAAAATACTATAAAGTGCTTTCATATTAATTAGTATTAACAGGATCATAATCAGCAGGCACTGGCGCAACGATACTCACAAAGACAATATCTTCCGTTCCAGTATTTTTTGCACCATGACATTCACCCTTTTTAGATACTATAACTTGCCCCTTTGTAAAAGGCACCTCCGTATCAGGCGTTGGATAAAATACCCCCTTGCCTTGCAATATAACCCATATATCATCAGAGTTATGATGGTAATGCTTTGGTAAGGTTTGACCAGGTTTAATAACCCATACTGAACCACCTGTGGAATCAGTTTGATAAAATGGCGTCCTAACAGCTTTCTCCAAACTTTCAACTTTCACAAGTTCCATATCAAAAA
>JABZHQ010000004.1:0-39210 GCA_015258765.1 Atopobium sp.
GCAACCTCAAGAGCCACAGGAACCATGAGGCCACAAGCTACCAGCGTAACGTCAGTACCCTCCTTAAGGACAATGCCCTTGCCAAGTTCGAAGTGGTAGTCAGGGTTGGCGTTGAAAACAGGAACAGGGAGGCGGCCAAAGCGCATGTAAACAGGGCCATCATGGTCGTAAGCGGCCTTGACGGCGGCCTCGGCCTCAACAGCGTCGGATGGAATAATGACCGTCATGCCAGGAATGGTACGCATAACAGCAATATCCTCATTGCACTGGTGAGTAGCGCCGTCCTCTCCTACCGAGAGGCCTCCGTGGGTAGCGCCAATCTTGACGTTGAGGTGAGGGTAACCCACCGAGTTTCTGATCTGTTCAAACGCACGACCAGACGTGAACATTGCAAACGAAGTTGCAAAGACCTTGTGACCCGTAGCCGCAACGCCGGCTGCCATGCCAATCATATTGGCCTCAGCGATGCCGCAGTCCACAAAGCGCTCAGGATACTCCTCGCCGTACTTGCCAGAACGAGTTGCCTCTGCCAAGTCAGCATCAAAGACGAGAAGATCGTCGTGCTCTTTACCAAGCTCTACCAGGGCTTTTCCGTAAGCCTCTCTGGTGGCAATTTTCTGTACCTCTGCCATGCTATGCCACCTCTCCCTCAAGCTCTTTCATAGCCTGCTCGTACTGCTCCTGGTTAGGAGCCTTGCCGTGCCAGCCTACCTGATTCTCCATGAAGGAGACGCCCTTGCCCTTTACGGTGTGGGCAATGATAACGGTTGGCTGACCCTTAATGGTACGAGCCTCAGCAAATGCTGCAGCAAGCTGTTCAAAGTCGTGTCCATCAGCTACATCAATAACGTGGAATTTGAACGCCTTGAACTTCTCGTCAATTGGCTTTGGTGTGTTGATCTGATCAAGCGAGCCATCAAGCTGCAGGTTATTGTTGTCAACGATGAGCGTGAGGTTATCAAGCTGGTGGTTGCCGGCAAACATGGCAGCCTCCCAGACCTGGCCCTCTTCGATTTCGCCGTCGCCCAAGAGTGCGTAGACGCGGTAGTCCTTGTTGAACTTCTTGCCGGCCAGCGCCATGCCAACAGCGGTAGAAACGCCCTGGCCAAGGGAGCCGGTGCTCATGTCAACGCCAGGGGTATCGTTCATGTTTGGGTGACCCTGAAGGCGCGAGTTGAGCGCGCGGAAAGTTTTGAGCTCCTCCTTGGGGAAGAAACCGCGCTCGGCCAAAACGCCGTAAAGTGCAGGAGTAACGTGACCCTTTGAGAGCACAAAGCGATCCCTGCAGGGGCAGTTAGGCTTGGTGGGGTCTACGTGCATCTCCTTGAAGTAGAGATACGTCAGGATTTCTGTTGCAGAAAGCGAGCCACCGGGATGGCCGGATTTGGCCGTAAAGACCTGCGTGAGGATGCTTTTGCGCACCTCACGAGCAACCTGTTTAAGGTCGACGTCCATGTAATTTCCTTTCACGTATTTCGTGCGAGAAACGCAGCAGGTCGGCGCCACGCGCGGGCCGGAGCTACGTGCGAGAAACGCAGCAGGTCGGCGCCACGCGCGAGCCGGAGCTGCGCGCAAAAGCCGCGCTTACAGACCGAACTTCTCGGTAAGCTTTTCCTTCATTTCATCCTTATCAAGGATGTTGGAGAGAACGATCTTCTCGTCTTCTGGAATGCCGGCGATAAAATCCTCAAGGTCGCGAGCAACAATAAAGAGGTCAGCTGCGCCAGGAGTAACGTCGGAAACGGTTGAGTGCTCAACTTCAACGCCGCTCACGCCCAGCTCGTTCAGGACGTCCTGGATCTGCATCTCAACCATAAGGCTGGAGCCAAGTCCACTTCCGCAACAGCAAAGAATTTTCTGGATAGCCATAAAAGCCCCTTTCAATTCACCACGTGTGATATGTGGGTTACGTGGGTTAAAAAGTCGGGCCCCATCCAAGGACGAAGCCCGACCTAGATACTTAGATTCTACTCGCATTTTCTGCAGCAACTGCGACGTTTAGCTGCAATTCTGTGAGCGGATGCTACTCGGCCTTCTTCTCTTCTGCCTTCTTAGGAGCAACAAGGTTGAAGAGAATTGGGAGGCAGAAGCAGACAACGCAGATGCCGGTGAGTACTGCACCCTGGACGTTCAGAGCAACGTTACCAAAGATCAGCGCCATGATGGAGAAGTCAGCGTCGGAGAAGGTAGCAGAGGTGAAGCCCATAAGAGTAAAGACTGGCATGCACAGTGCAGGCAAGAAGGTAATAAGCAGGCCGTGGACAAAAGAGCCAGCAATGCAGCCCTTGATGCCGCCCTCTGCGTTACCAAAGACGCCTGCGGTTGCGCCGCAGAAGAAGTGAGGAACAACGCCTGGGAGAATCAGGGCAATAGCTGCGATCTGTGCATTAATGACACCCAGGATAAGCAGACCCAGGATGCCGCCAACGAAGGAGCTCAGGAAGCCGATAATAACGGCGTTTGGAGCATAGGTGAATGCGATTGGGCAGTCAATTGCAGGCTTTGCACCAGGGACAAGCTTCTGAGCAATACCCTTAAATGCTGGAACAATCTCGCCAATGATCAGACGAACACCGGACAGAATGATGTAAACGCCGCCAGCGAAGGAAAGGCCGCGGGTAAATGCCCAGACAATCCAGTTAGTGGTGGTCTCGGTACCAATGTTCAGCAGGTCGCCGAGGTGCTGAAGGCCCGCATACTGTGGGTTAGAGGCAAACTCTGCAGCGGTAGTTCCTGCAGGTACTAGGGTTAGAAGGCCACGGCTGACGGCAACGCCGGTGATAACCAAAAACATGACGATCATGGTCAGACCAATGGAAACGGTGTTGTCGCGCAGGAAGATGAGGCGCTTGGAGAACTTGATATTCTCGGTGCTATTCTCGCGATCGGAAGCAAAGAGCTTACCAACCATACCGGCAAGCCAGTAACCAGCGCCGCCGAAGTGGCCAAGTGCAACGGAATCGCTGCCGGTAACCTTGCGCATGGTTGGCTGGCAGTATGCAGGAGACAGAACCATAATCAGAGCAAGCAGGCATGCGCCGGAGATGTAGAGCATCCAACCGGAAAGGCCGCCGACGTGCAGGATGATGGCGAGCATAGCTGCCATGTAGAGAGTGTGGTGGCCGGTGAGGAAGATGTAATTAAAGCGAGAAAAACGTGCGAGCACAATGTTCAGGACCATGCCGATGCACATAATGATTGCGGTTGCTTGACCAAACTCGCCAAGTGCCAGCGAGACGACGGCCTCGTTGTTTGGGACGACACCCTGCATGTCAAAGGCAAAGTTGAAGATCTCGCCAAAGGCAAGAAGGGAGCCAGTTTGCAAGAAACCTGCACCTGCAGAAAGAACGAGGAAGCCAACGATGGTCTTGAGAGTGCCTCTGATGAGATCCTCAATTGGCTTTCCCTGAAGCGCCAAACCCAGCAAGGCAACAAGGCCAACTAGGATGGCTGGTGTTGATAACACGTTTACAAAAAACTCAACAACAGGCATACAAAACCCCTTTCAACAAAACGCGTGTGTGCAAGCGCGTAGAAACGACGGTGCGCGCGTTGCCTTAAACGTAGTGCTCTTCGTCTGATTGTAGCCTACTTGTGTTTATTTTGTGTCGATTTATTTATGTTTTTATAGGCCTAAACGTTCATAATGTTCATTCGATAGCAAAATGAAGCTCAAAACGATAAGAAAGTGTATTCATAGAGCTGTCATGTAGATTTTTAAGGAACGGTTGATACAAGGTCCGGGAGATTATGTGTCCGCCTAACCAAAAGCGTATAAACAGCCTTGAATATGCAAGGAAACTAATCAAGAAATTGATATGACGGAAAGTAGTGTCTGATTTGGGTAAAAAACCCGTTTAGTTGGAGATAAATTTTCTAGTTCGGCGTTTTGGCACTTACGTTTTCCCAGTTGGGTTTTCTCATAAAAGTTTCAATCAAATTTGACCGAAGGTTTACGCTGGTAGATGACCTGCATAGAATACATGTGTTTTTGTATATTCCAACTAAACGCATTTTTTACCACTTTGGGCGCTAAAAGACGTATTTCACGGCAAAAAAAGATTAAAGTTCACTGATTATCAGGAAAAATGGTCGGGTTGACTGGATTTGAACCAGCGACCTCTCGGTCCCGAACCGAGCGCTCTACCAAGCTGAGCCACAACCCGTTATGTTTTGCCTCGTCCGATGGGATAAATCCATCAAACATTTGCCGCTCTATGTTACCACTACAACTTGCAGGTGGTGGAGAAGCCTCGCCAACCTTTTGCTTGAGCTGCGGCTGCAATTGCGTCAGCAGTATCCTGTGATTCACAAAGCGCAAAAGAGCTGCTACCTGAGCCGGAAACCTGAGCGCCAAGAACTCCAGGCTGCGCCTTTAGCCACTCCTCTACCTCGGCCACCTGTGGTTTTAGCGATTTTGCTGCAGGGGCAAGGTTGTTGAAGAGGAGGCTTGCTACCTGCTGAATGAATTGCCCGCCTGCAGCAGTGTTGTCAGGGGCAGGTTCCATGCCAGCAGCATCCTGACCAGCAGCACGTAGAAGTGCGGATAGCTGCTCGTAAGACTCCGGAACAACTGGAGACGCATCAAACTGGTCGTATGCTTCTTTGGTAACAACGCCTGTTTCTGCTGGTAAAACAATGGCAAGCGGAGCGTCAACGGTAGACGCGTAGGTCTCCACCAGCGTGTCTCCAGCGCCAAGCATAAGCGATGGTCGTGGGTCCAAGAAGAACGCAACATCTGCACCAACAGCCTTGGCTACCTCAACTACCAGCGGATCTAGTGGGTCAATGCCCCAACGCTGAGCAAGTAGATAGAGCGTTGCGGCAGCATCGGCAGACGATCCGCCCAGACCGGCCTTCTCAGGAATATGCACTTGCACGTCAATGGAAACATCTGGGGAAACGCCCAGCTTATTGGCAAGAAGAACCGCGGCTTTCCAAGTTGTTGTTCGCTCGGGCAACACGCAGAGCTGCGGCTCATGCGTAACCGTAAGCTCCGGTGCGTCATCGACAACAACCGTGTCGTACAGGGCAACGGGAACCATGAGCGAATCTACTTTATGGTATCCTCGCTGGTCCTTCTGGGTGTGAATACCCAAGTGAAGATTGACCTTGCAAGGAATTTTGATGGTTTGGCGTCCAAATTTGGACGAAGAGGCAGTCATGAGAGTGAGCCTAGTCGAAGTAATGCGTGCGCTTCTGAACTACTCTTCAAACTCAAAATCAAACAAACGCTCGCCGGTCTCGTAGTCAAAAAGCTCAACGGTGCCGGTCAGAACGTCAACGTACTGGTAGGACTGGCGGGCGGTGCGACCGCGGCGCTCGCCGACTTCAACGATAAAAAGAGATGGATGGGCCATGACCAGAGTGCCAGTGCGCTCAACAATACGAGAACGACCCATGTTGGCCTTGACCTTGAGTTTTTGGCCCTGAAGTGCACTGAGCTTCTCGTGAATCTCGTCTACACGATTAACTGGTGGAATCTCGTTTTCCATCAATCCTCCAAGTCAATCAGTACGTTTGCGATGCGACACGCTAAAAGTGTCGGAGATATGTACCGGTCGACAAACAATAGTCAGAATTTCCGAAACTCCACTATACGTGGTAGAAAATGAAATCTCAAGGTTTTACGACAAATGTCACGGGAACAACATCAGTCGATCGGTCAGATTCGCGTCAGGCTGGCGAGAAGATCGCATCGGGCTGGCATCGGGCTGGCATCGGGCTGGCATCGGATTCACGGCAGACCTGCGGTGACATCACGTCAGACTCGCGACGGCATCGCGTCAGAACCCCAACAAATTTATGACAAATAGGGGTCCTCTGATAAAATTAGTAACTAACTTCAAAACCAAGGAGGCCCAATGACTGAGACTCTGGGATATGCCATCAGTAAGACCTGGTATATCGTGCTTATTTTTGTTGCTCTTGCTGTTGGAATTGCATTCCTTTCCAAAAAGAAATCATCTAAAGTTCTTGTTGCGTTGTCCGCACTTTGCCTGGTATTTGGCGTGGGGTCATTTGCATTTGGTGGATTGACCGTTTCTGAGGCACAGTCCAAAGGCGCCTCATCGGACCAGCTAAACTCCATGAACCTCATCGAGCTTGTTCAGGCTAACCAGGCCGCACCGGCTCAGACCTCTGTCAACGACGTCAGCGAGCTCTATAACAAGATTGTTTACGTCTACCAGTATGGCTCGCCTATTGCGCAGTCGCTCGCAAGCGACAATCCCTTTGTTCACCATGATCTACCTTGGGTAGCAGCAACTCTTCCAGAGCTGAAGAAGGAGTTTGACAAAAACGAAGTAGTCTATGTGTCAACTAACAGTCAGATTTTCAAACAACTGCACATCGAGAACTCCGTCGAGCCTTTTATATTTTTAGTCACTTCGGTCAATCCAGCTGGAAGAATTTTCCCACTTACAACTGGCGATATGTCTCGTACTGGCAAAAAAGATGGCGATAAAATCACGATTGGTGACAATCTTGAGTTTACACTGCGCACAGTTCATACCGATCAGGGTGACTATGTACTTGGCCTTAACTACCAAACCCTTCTGGCTGTAAGCAGCTACTACAAGGACTATTAATATTTTCGGAGCGTAACTAAACGTGCACGTACAACGCTTACGACCATTAAATGCAAGAAAAAACTCCCATTCACATGAATGGGAGTTTTGTTTTTCTCGGCAGATGCTTTTAGAGGCTTTTTGGAGCCTTTAAGAAGCTTTGGGCCAACCAGGTCTTACTCAGCTGGGCAGAGCGAGAGGGCGGCCTCGTCAGCAATAACGGTGCAGTTAGTATGAAGCTGCAGGATAGAAGCTGGGCACTGAGGCGAAACGTTGCCGAAGCACATGTCGTAAACAGCCTTAGCCTTGTCCTCGCCGCTAGCCACAATCAGAATGCTGCGCGCGAACATGATGGTCTGCGTGCCCATGGTGTAAGCCTGACGAGGGACGTCCTCCATGCGCTCAAACAAGCGGCTATTTGCCTGAATGGTGCTCTCGGTGAGGTCAACGCAATGCGTACCCTTGGAGAAATGGTCGTCAGGCTCGTTGAAGCCAATGTGACCGTTGTGACCAATACCAAGAAGCTGCAGGTCAGGATAGCCAGCCTTAGCAACAAGCCTATCGTACTCGGCGCAAGCTGCCTCGACGTCAGGATTAGAGCCGTCGGGCACATGAGTGTTCTCAAGATCAATATTTACCAGGTCAAAGAGGTTTTTGCGCATGAAATAGTGATAGCTCTGAGGATCATCGTGAGAAAGACCGCGGTACTCGTCAAGGTTATACGTAGAAACCTGCGAGAAGTCCAAGTCTCCCCTCTTGCACCAATCAGCGAGCTGAGCATAGGTACCAATTGGCGTTGAACCAGTTGCCAGGCCAAGAACGCAATTTGGCTTCAAAATAATTTGTGCAGAAATAACATTTGCAGCTTTTCTGCTCATGTCCTCGTAATCGCGGGTGCGAACAATCCTCATGTCTACCTCCAAGACAGAAGTCACAGTTACATTTAGTTTAACATTTGAAACAAAGAAAAAGTAACCGGTCGGCGAGAAGAACAAATATCTCGCTGACCGGTTTTGACCTGTTATATGGCGTATTTCTGTCGCTAATCTGTCGCGAGTCTGACGCGAATCTTTCGTGAAGCTGACACGGTGGCAGTTATATGTCTGGAATCTGTCGCGAGTCTGACGCAAATCTGACGCGGCGGCAGTTATCTGTCTGGAATCTGACGTGAACCTGTCGCGATTCTGACGCCAACCTGACGCGCTGTCGGCGCCGTCTATCCCTGAATCTGCTTGGAAAGATTCTGCAGAGCGTGGAAACGATGCGATATAGCGTTCTTCTCGTCAGGCTCAAGCTCTGCCATGGTTTTACCTGGAGCATCCTCTGGCCAGAAGAGCGGATCGTAACCAAAACCGTTGTGACCCTTTGGCTCGTGACCAATAACGCCCTCGCAGTCACCCTCTCCTACCAGCACGGATCCGTCTCTGTAGACCAGAGCAACAGTGGAATGGAAGCGAGCAGTACGGTCCTCGTCAGCAACGTCGGCAAGCTCTGCCAGCAGTTTCTGATTGTTTGCAGCATCATTGCCGTGCTCGCCAGCATAACGAGCAGAATAAATTCCAGGAGCCCCGTCTAGAGCGTCAACGCAAATACCGGAGTCGTCCGCAATGGCCGCTACGCAATCTACCTCGTCAAGAGCAGCCATTGCCTTGATTAAAGCGTTATCGCGGAATGTCTGACCGTTCTCCTCTGGATCAGGGAAATCGCCCAGCTGGCCAAGTGCCACAAAGCTCATACCAGGCATTACTTTGGAAAGAATTGCTTCAATCTCAACAAGTTTGTGAGCGTTGCCCGTTGCGACTACCACGGTTGTATTTGGATCAAAGGTCACAGCGTTAGAACCCTGATTTTCACTGTTTTGACTCATGGTTACTCCCTAAATCCAGTCACTTGATTCTGCAGGTCAACAAGGTGAGCAATGCCAGCCTGACCAAGGTCAAGCAGCTGATTGAGTTGCTCGCGATCAAACGGGCCACCCTCGCCTGTTCCTTGTACTTCAATTATCTGTCCAGTTTCTGTTCCTACAAGGTTCATATCAATGTCCGCATGAGAATCCTCGGGATAGTCAAGGTCCAGCAGTGGCTGACCGTTTACGTAACCCATAGAAATCGCAGCTACTTGACCTGTAAGAGGAAGTCTGGGCAGAAGGTCCTTCTCGACAAGTGAATAGAGTGCGTCGTGAAGCGCCACCCAAGCACCTGTGATGCTGGCAGTTCTAGTGCCGCCATCTGCTTGAAGCACGTCGCAATCCAGCGTAATGGTGTACTCGCCCAAGCGATTGAGGTCAACGACGGAGCGCAGCGAGCGGCCGATCAGGCGCTCAATCTCCATGGAGCGACCCTTGCGGTTGGCGCGCTCTCGCTTGGTGCGTCGGTTAGTCGACGCAGGTAGCATGGCATATTCAGCCGTGACCCAACCCGCGCGAGAACTGCGTCGCCAGGCGGGAACGCCCTCTTCGACGGTAGCGGTGCACAGGACGCGCGTGTCGCCGAACGTGACTAGGCACGATCCGTCGGCGTTCTTCATAACGTTGCGCTCGAGGGTGACAGGGCGCATCTGATCCCATGCGCGGTCAAACGAGCGCACGGTCTGCACAGCGGCATCGGTCTGTGCGGCAGCGTCGACCTGCGTGGTGGCGCCGGCCTGTGCGGCAGCGTCGAACTGTGCGGGTTTCTCGCCAGAAAACGCGCTTTCTACCTGGTTATTCATTGCACTCCTAAGAAAAAACGCGACACCCGAGGGCGCCGCGTGAGGTTCCATGGTGGGCGATGAGAGATTTGAACTCCCGGCCTTGTGCGTGTAAAGCACCTGCGCTAGCCGCTGCGCCAATCGCCCGTGATTGTAGAAGTTTATCACAGCTTCCACAATTCTTAAACAGCAATTATGAATTCACAAGTTTCAGTTGTTCAACTTCAGCACGGACCGCCACGCCATCTAGCTGAGCGAGCGGTGTTGACGTCTGTTTTGCCAGAGCACATGCCGTGCCCATAGCATCTCCCATATCGGTGACCGTTGGAATAATGCGAACACTAGCCTGCATCAAAAACGTTGTAGAGATACAACGACCAATAACGCCCAGGTTATTGATGTGTTTGGTGACCATCGACCGGAATGGAATCTCGTAATAGTCACCCTGCTCGTAGGTGTTTTTGTGGAAGAGTCCGCCCTTATTGGAGTGAACGTCAATGTACCAATCGCCACGAACAAGACCGTCGTCAAATCGAGCCTGGTTGACGTAATCTTCCTCGGTAAGCATTGTCTGGCCTTCAACACGCCAGCTCTCACGAACACCTAACAATGAAGCCTGCTCCATAAGGTAGCTTTGCTCAAATCCAGGCATCATACGCTGTAAAAACGTAACTAGTCGGCGAATGCGAGCGTGTGCCTCAACTGTTGCGTTAGAACGCGCAGCTCCCGAGGTGTTTGTACGCATGCTTGCAATATGCGGACAGTTTAGCGCTATGCAACCTGGCTTTCCAGGAAGCGAGAAAATCTGGTAATAGCGCAGGTCCTCTTCTTCAAGAATGCCTGCTTCAATTCCCTCACGAAACTTTGGCTCCAGCTTAAAATTCTTACCTGCAACCATCGCGGACTCAAAGAAATATCCTTCGACCAATGGCGAGAAGTGATCATCAAGTGAAAGCACGTAATCTCTATAGCGCTCAACATCAATTCCACCCATGGTAAAACGTAAGCTACAAACCTGGTTAACGCCATCCTCATCACCAGCTGCAACTGATACACCAGCAGCTCTGGACAAGACTGCGTCACCCGATGCGTCAATCCACGTTTGAGCAGCTACTGCAATCAAACCTTCTGTTGAGGCAAGAATAGCGTGTGTAATGCTTTTCTCGTCATCAGCATCAGATAGAACCGCAGCTACAAGAGACGTGTCATAGAGGATTTGTCCACCTTTAGTGGTGTAGAGCTGCTCATACACTTCTCCCAAACGCTCAGGAGCAAACCAGATCATGGTAGTGTAATCGTCACGCGTAGCGTCACCTGAAGCCAAGAGCTGCTGCTCGATGGCAGAAAGAACTGGCAGATGGCGCACATATGACGGCATCATAGGGCACACAAGCGCTCGTGTAGCAGAGCCCCCAAGCAGATTTGACTTGTCCACAATAAGTGTAGAAAGGCCCTCACTTACGCAACGAATTCCACAGGCAGATCCAGAAACGCCGCCGCCAATAATGACCACATCAAAACTTCCAACAACAGGAATCTGTAGGTTATTCCAGGTAATCTCTTTATGATTCATTGTTTCCTCCTGTGCCAGAAATGTTATGTAGCAGTTCGTAGTAAGTATTGGTAAACGCATGTGCTGCAATTTCAGATAGTGCGTGAATGCCTGTTTTTCCCAGCTTACAAGGACCAATAGTAATAAGCGGAACGGTATATTCTTTGCTGGTTAATCCAAGTCGAGTCGTCTCCAAGACATGAAAAAACTCATGCATCAGAATGAGGTTTTGAGCTTCATGCGGCTCAAGTTGATTTTGTTTTGCCCACAACGCGCATGACTGCTCATAGAGTGTGATTTCTTTTGTACCAGAAACATAATCGCTGAAATAACGCTGGTTTCCATACACACAATCAATATCTTTTTTGATAATTGTCATGCCTGCATCTTTGCAGATTTTAAAGAAATCACTTTGACCGTTTGACTCCTCAAACACCATATGCGCAGCGCGCTCACCCTTTGACCAAGCCAAATCAATCACGCGCTCTTTATCCTCTTCAGGAATTCGAGCAGCAAAGCGATCCCACGAGAGCTCTTTACGTGCAAGCTCACGAGTTGGAAACGGAAACCTTGAAGCAGAGCCAACAGTAGACTCTACTTCAAGGTTCACCGATTTTCTCGCCAAAGTGTGATCTGCGTTCTGCATGTGAGTTTAATCGCCTAAACGAAGTGTAGCAGCAATGATAACAGGCTCGTCGGACGGATAGCCGCCCAACTCCACTGCTGCAAGGCTCAAAATCTGCTCAAGAGAAGTCATTCCAGACAGATCGATGATGCGCTTGCCAACTACCACATAGACGTTTGGCAGATTGGCTCCACCGTCGTTGTATACGGTCAAGTCCTCTACCAGGGCTGTTACTCCCTTGCGCCAAGAACTAATGGTCTCTTGGAGTACGTCAGCATTAGGACGCTGAAGTCTAATAACACCCTCGGAATCAATAAGACGAAAAGCTGTGCGTTTCTTGGTGAGAAGACCAAAGAGCTTCTTTTCTGTAGTTGTTGCAGTGTAAGCAAAGAGCTCAGCAGAGTGAGCAACCTCGGAAACATTTTCTGCACCCTCGCCAAGGTTCTCTACTACAAGTTTTTTAAGCTCGTCTGCACTCAGACGTGTAGCATTAACGTCTTTACTACGCAGCTCAGTGGCACCAACAGCAATCGCGCGGACAACGTGGCGCTGGGTATCAACCTCAACAGTAACCTCAACAGTTCCAGGAGCTGCACCCATCTTAATAGCACGAGCTTCTGCCTCACGCCTGACACTGACAATGTCATCGTCGGTTGGGTTGGTAACACTGCGCTCAACCATGTCACGGACCATAGCAAGAGCAACGCCAATAGTTGAGATAACAGGAGCATTCTTAGCAATGCGGAACGTATGACCCATGGTCTTTGCCAAATGTGGCACTACCGTAGAAGCTCCGCCGCCACCGCCAACATAAACGGTTGTGCGAGGGTCCATGCCGTAGTCTTTCATAAGCTGTTCTGCTACAGCACCGTTCTTCTTTGCGGCAAAAGCAAGGACCTGAGCTGCTGCTTCTTCAACACTCATACCCATATTCTCTGCAAGAGGAGCCCACGCCGCACGAGCAGCTTCAACAGAGCCGTATGCATAATCTCCCTCAGGAACAAAGCCTGCAAGGTTTGCAGCGCCAGCCATGGTCAGACAAACGCGAAGTCCACCATCGCACTCAATAGCTGCGTACTCAGGATCTCCATCCATAGGACGAACAGCAACTAGACGAGGGTTCACAATCTTTTCTGCGTCGGTGTATACTTCGTAATCCAAGTTAGCAATGTGAGCAGAACGAGGTCCCACGTCAACGGCCTTGCCATCAGAAATCTGCACCATAGAACCGCCACCAATACCAACGGTTCTCACATCTAGCGAAGAGAGGTACGTCTTGTGGCCACCAACTTCTGCGTATTTGACCATAACCTTGCCGTCTTTAACGCAAGAAATATCGGTAGAAGTGCCACCAACCTCAAAGAATAGGCCGTCGGTAAGCTTCTCATACATCAAAGCGCCAGCTACACCAGCTGCAGGACCAGAAAGAATGGTTAGGATTGGACGATGACGGACCTCATCAACAGTCATAACACCGCCGTCGCAGCGCATAACCATAAGTGGTGACTCAATGCCTGCCTCGCGAATACTCTTGTCAGTCATGTTTGCAGCTTCAAGCATCTTTGGCATGATGGAAGCGTTAACAACTGCTGTACGAGTACGAATAGCCAGGCCGTAAAGCTTAGAAATGTCATTTGTAGCCGTAGCAGGAAGTTCTCTATCAGAGCACTCTGCAATAACAGCATTCTCGTTAGTTGGATCGTCTACACTAAATGCCTCAGCGGCAACATAAGAAGTTGAACCATCCGAGAAAAGCTGCTCAATTGCGCTCTTAATGCCAGCTTCAACATCAGAAGAGGTGTCTACAAAAGCATTTTTGGTACGCAGGAATTTACCGGCAGCGAGTTCAATATCGCCAACATTGGTGTCACTCTTGCTCTTGGCTCCCTGAAGACCACTACCAAGCGTTACGATACCAACCTGTGCAACATCGCCCTCAAGCAGGGCGTTTGTTGCTTGGGTGGTACCGTGAGCAATAAAGACAACATCTTCAGGCTTAATGTTGTGCTGCTCCATAACACCATGAAGCACCTGCACAATACCTGCTGCAACACCTGCTTCAGCGGTGTGCGTAGTAGGTGTTTTAACCGTGCCGATAATTTCGTACGTATCATTGTCGATGGCAACAGCATCAGTAAATGTTCCGCCAACGTCGATTCCAATACGAACTTTCACGTTTCCTCCTTGATTTACAGCAATCCATCAGCTGCAAAGATAAAACGAGGCGAGAAGACCACAACAAGAGGGTCTTCTCGCCCCAAGGTCAGAACTTAGAAGTACAGAACGCCAGACAGAATTACACCAAAGATGGAAACTGCCCAGAGGTAAGGAAGCATCTTACGAGTAACGGTGTTGACGTCAACCTCGCAGAAGTTTGCAGTCCAAACGTTCTGAGTGTTGGTTGGGTCGCCACCTGCCTGGATGCGCTCTGCAGCCAGGAATGCGCCCATGACAGCAAGAGGATTCAAGGTGTTCAGGCCAATGATAAGAGCTGCGATGCCAGAACCAAGACCAAACATGTTCATAGGTCCACGATACAGAGCCAATGGCGAGAGGACCGCAAAGAAGACGATGTATGCAATAAGGTTCTGTGGCATGATGCCAAGCAGGAATGGGTTAAGAACTGCCTTAACCGTTGGGTTGGTAACTGCAAGGTAAAGGATACCAATGCCAACCATCAGGATAATTGCAGGACCAGCGTCGGTTACGCCGTCATAGCAAGTCTTTGCAAGAAGGTTCATTGCCTTGCTAAAGCTCTTGGAGGTAAACAGCAGGCACCACAGAATACCAACGGTAAATGCTGGGGTAACAGGAACCTTCAAGAAAGCAACAAGCACAATAGGAATCAGTGGAGTCAACATTGCAAGACCACCAGCAACACCGGTGAGCTGCTTGGAGTTGCTCTGCTCAGCAACTGGAGCGCTGAAGGCAAACTTAATACCATTACGCTTGAACTCAACAACAATCATGATCAAAGTTGCAATACCAGTTGCAACAGCAAGATAAACCTCAAAGCCCTGAACCTGAGCAATGTCTAGGTTGAAAAGCTTTGCGAAGGTTGTCCAGTTGGCAATATTGAGTGCCAGACCAGTGGTAAAGGACATCAAGAAGATACATGCTGCGCTAGCTGCGGGAACACCAACAGAAATCAAAATTGGCAGGACGATTGAGCCAACCATGATGATGGATCCCAAGCCAGAAAGTGTAGTAAAGAGGACAGCTACTGCAATAGACATAATCAAGGTGATTACCAGGGGCTTATCGCCACCAAGCTCTGCGCTTTTCTTGATAATTGTCTCGGTAACACCAGTCTTGTTCATAAGCTGACCCAACCATGCGCCAAAAATAACAGCCATGATTGCGGCGCCCATGCGGACGGTACCAGCCTCAAATACTGATGTCAGCCAGCCAATTTCTTTTCCGTCGCCGTCTTTTCCAAACATTGGAACGCCTGCGATGACACAAATCAAAATGGCCATCAGTGGCAGGGCAAGCAGAGTTGGAATCTTCTTAGTCATCATCAATGCAGCTACAGCCACAAAGACCAAGAGGATCAAAATACCCTGAACCATGTTTCCTCCTTAGGAACACATTGTTTGATAGCAAGTGCAGCTATCTCTCCTTCAAACAACCTACACGTACTTCTATAGATGCCTCAGCACCATGTTGACGACTTTGATGAGCAGACAAAGTCGAGAAACACCTTTGTTCCAGCGCGGCACATAACGTACTACTTCCCTACATCTACCTTGCTGGCTTCTTACGCAAGCCTTGCTGGTTTCCTACACATAACCTGCGTAAGTCTTACCGATTTACTACGTAGAACTTACTGGACGCCAACCAGAAACAAGCACCCGTTTCCAAAGCTGGACAGTTTCTGGACAAAGACAAGCAAACCTTAGAGCAGAAACAGCATCTATTAATAAGTTTCTTGAAGTCATTCTTGTTACGATTAGCTTTGGAAATGCTTCAAACTGAGCAAATTTTTGCACCAAAAATGCAGGAGTAGACAGCGCCTTATTTAGCGTATCTTCCTTAACCAAAGAGGTAGAAATTTCTTCTTCGGGCACAGATACAACCACAGCATCAAGAGAAAATAGACTCTGAACCGTGCTGATAAGGTTCATTAACTTATCAAGTTGCAGGCCGTCTGCACTCACAAGTTGCTGAGTAACGTCTGCGTTTAATCCTTCTTTCATAGGAAGAGGGGTGTTATTGCTGACAACTTGAGCTACAACTCGAGTTCCAAATGAAAGATGTAAGTATGAAGAAACATCCTCAATATTGTTTGAGCCTTCTACTTGAGAAAGTGCAAAGTCACTCTGCTCAAATTGCTTCACCACTACCCTGAAGGCACTCTCTAACGCTTGTACCAGGGAAATTGTTGCCGAATCATGACCCGTTGAATACATGACGGAAAGCTCTGATTCAAGTACATCGCCCTCAAGCAGAACTCCAATTCCCTTAAGAATTGCGCCGTCAACAATAAGCCTTGTAAGAGCAGTTTTAATACCTTCAAGTAGAGTTTCTCCCGAAGGAGCCTCTTCTGACAGCGTGGTACGAGCGTACTCGTTAAGAGCCATGTCAACGAGCACAAGTTCCTGACTCTGGCGAGAAACCCTAACAAGTCCCAAGAGACCAAACTCTGGAGCAAGTTGCAGAAGCGTCTTTGATCTACCAGCGGTTACTACGCGCTCTGAGCTTTCTTCAACCATTTTTGACTGAAGCAAATCTTGAACAATAGTAGTAACGGTACTTGGAGAAAGGGATAATTCACGAGCCAATTCAACACGAGACAGAGCGTTTTTCTCGCACAATGCTTTAATAACGGCACGTTTATTGGAATATGCAATATCTTTAGTACTGACAATTGACATACGTGTCCCCTCCTCTCCATTTCTGTCTGTACTACCTTATTTCGACTCTCGAAATAAGTCCATCAAACTGAGAAAGGAACGGGGCTAACGGTATGAAATTATCGCCAAATGGTCATGCTGAACAATTTGGTAAACGGCGCCAAGCCCTTACGCCAGCTCTTCCAGAATGCGACGCATTTCTTTCTGGACGCCCTGCTCGGTGTTAGGTGCAATAACCTTGGAGGCAATCGTCTTGAGCGCGTAGCGAGCGTTGTCCATAACGTACGCAGTGCCGGCGTAACGCAGCATAGCGTAGTCGTTCATAGAATCGCCAAACACGGCAATCTCGTCACGAGAAATGCCATAGTACCTGCGAATCTGCTCAAGTCCTGTAGCCTTGTTCACACCACGAGGCACCACGTCAATCCAGGTCTCTCCAGAAGGCATGAACGAAAGCCTATCGCCCATCTCGCGCTCAAGAATCATGGCCATATCCATGGAGCGAGCCCTTGAATCGCAGCAAATAGCAGCCTTAATGATGCTAACGTCAGGTGAAGGCGGATCAAACACGCGCTCAGCATTTGGCAGGTCTTTATCCAGCTCACGCACAAACGAACTCTGATCGTCCAGCAGATACGTATGCGTGCGGTCATAAACAACCAGGTGAATGCAGTCAAACTCAGACGTCAACTCAAACAGCTTACGAATAGAAGCTGACGAGAAAACCTCGCGGTCGATGACCTCGTTCTCTACATAGACCTGCGTGCCAAGAGAGGCCACGTAGTCAATCTTATCTGCGACCGGCTCAAACAACCAACGCAATGTATCGTAACGACGACCGGAGCTTGCGACAAAGTGAACGCCGCGCTTGTACAGCTCTTCGATGAGCTCGAATGTCTCTGGCGGAACCTCGGAGTTCTGGTCCAGCAGCGTACCATCCATATCCGATGCAATGAGTCTAATCATGCTAGTTCTCCATCATAAAACGGGGAGTCTCCCCTGCTTTTGTTGCGCGTACCAGCTCAAGCAAGGCATGCGCAACGCCGTCATCTGCAGATGCGCCAACGTGGTGCTTTGCTACCTGCTTGACCTCTGGAATTGCGTTTGCCACCGCCACCGAGTGCGGAACTTTACTTAAAATCTCGACGTCATTCTCGCCATCTCCAAAAACAAGCACCTCTTCTGGAGAAATGCCCGTTCTTTCCAGGAGCGTTTCAAAGCCGGTCAGCTTGGACACACCCTTGGGCAGCACGTCAAACCACTGAGGGACCACCGACATGGTGTACACGTCTGGACAAGCTGCGGCCACCTTTTGGCGACAGCGCTCCATGTCCTCCTCCGTGCCTGGGCACGCAATTGTTGCGGCAACAAAATCGACGTCGTCCGGGACTTGATCAACAATGCCCGAGACAAACACCAGTTTGCGCTCGTAATCGGCGAGAATGTCTTTGTCCAGCGGACCGACAACATATGCCGGGTTAAAGAGATTAGTCTTCTCTGGATAGCAGACCAAGAACATGTTCTTCTCGTCAGCAAGAGCATCTGCGACACCCTGCAACGTTTTGTGGTCAAAGATGGAAAGCGAGATGGTCTTGCCTTTGTACAGCACGCGCTTGCCTGTAGACATGACTCCTGTCTGCATACATGCCTCATCGAGGCTGAAAAGACGCATCAGCTCAACGTAATCTCGGCCGGTACAAGGGCCAAAGGCGATTTCTGTTTCTTCAAGGAGCGTATGGATTGCCTTGCGTGTAAAGTCCGACACACGCTTGTTTCCGAAGGGTACCAGCGTGTTGTCCATATCAGATAAAACAAGCTTAATCACAAACGTCCCCCGTTACTGCATGCTGCGTAGCTGGGCAAACGCGACGCGCGTCGCAACCCAAGCGGACGCAGCCCTACGCCGAAGCAGCTTGAGCCGAAAAGATCCAGACCGGCACGACTCCAAACTGCGGCGTTGCACTTCTACCTAGTTGAACTATGTGCCAAGACGTCAAAGCGATCAATCTTGAGCAACACTTGGTCTAGTCCAATCATACCCGAGAGACGCACCTTTGACGTGTCCGAAGTCCAAATTAGAAGATCTCTAAATCCAGAACCTCGACGGCCGCCAACCCACTCCATACGCTTAATGTCCTGGTAATTGATGGTAATCTCGTGTCCAAGGAACGGGACCATGACCATCTCATCATCAAACAGCGAGACTTTGTAGCGGCTCAAGATATACCACGCCATAAACATAACAACCGAGAAGGACGCAAAAAACGCCATAACAATGTCTGGGTTTGGTGTAAACACGTTAACGTAGCAGAGCCAGCCGAGAATAACTGCGATGGCGCTGACAAACGCCATATCGATAATAAGCGAACGCGTGAGCGAAGCGGGAGTTACGTAGGTATCGTGGTGGCTGTGTCGGCGCTCGGAAATTCCAACGTTGCCCGAGTGCTCTAAAATCGCAGCGGTAACGGGTGCCGCAACGACAATTATTCCAAACAACACTGCGAGCATTGCGCCTCCCTTTCCCCACGAAAAAAAAGAACGATGACCCCTCTTAATTATGCTACGCTCCCGCACACCATTTATTGACAAGGGTGAACGGGAGCGTAGACGGTAGAAATCTAGCTATGAATGGCAAAGCTGCACGTCAAACGGTTGTGCATAGCTCGAGCGGCGCGGTCAGACAGGTGCGGTGGCGTGGCGGCGCTAGCTGCGAGCGGCGCAGTCAGCGCAGGTGCTAGCCGCGAGCGGCGAACTTGGCGACGAGTTTCTCCAGAAGGTCAACGGTAACCTCAAGGCTTGGCACAGGTACAAACTCGCGCACGGAGTGAGCGTTGTATCCGCCGGTAGCAATATTAGGGCAAGGCAGGCCGCGGAACGTGAGCTGAGCGCCGTCGGTACCACCACGAGCAGCAACAGGCTTAGGCTCAATGCCAACCTCGCGGTTTGCCTCAAGTGCATAATCAATCAGGAACTCGTAGCCGTCGAACTTCTCGGCCATGTTGCGATATTCCTGGTGAATTTCAACGCGGACGGTATTCTCGCCATAGCGCTTGTTTAGGAACGCGGCGATATCCTGCAGGACCTGCTGGCGGTTGGCAAAAATCTGGGCGTCGTGGTCGCGGACGATGTAGCTGAGCTTGACCTCGGACGCGGAGCCTTCGATGGCGATTGGGTGGTAGAAGCCCTCGTAGCCCTCGGTGTGCTCGGGGCGCTCGAAGGCAGGAACCATCTGCTGGAACTCGGAAGCCACGGTGATTGCGTTGATCATGACGTCCTTGGCGCTGCCGGGGTGAACCATGACGCCCTTGAAGTAGACGTCGGCGTGAGCTGCGTTAAAGCACTCGTAGTTGAACTCGCCGAGGGCCTCGCCATCAACGGTGTAGCCATAAGCTGCGCCAAGTTTGTCCAGGTCAAGCAGGCTTGCACCGTGGCCGATCTCCTCGTCAGGGACAAACGCAATCTTGAGCGTAGGATGAGCGAGCTCGGGGTTGTCGCCCAGGCGCTTGAGCAGCGCGCAGATCTCAGCCACACCGGCCTTATCGTCAGCGGAAAGCAGCGTGGAGCCGTCGGAGCAAATGATGTCCATGCCCACGAAATCCTTGAGGTCAGGGACCTGCTCCTGGGTGGTAGCGATGGTCTTGCCGTTGACGACGCCGGCGACCAGGTCACCGCCCTCGTAATGGACGACGTGCGGCTTGATGCCCGAGGCAGGCGCATCGATGACGGAGTCCAGGTGCGAGCAAAGCATCAGCGCGGGAGCGGACTCGGCGCCCTTGGATGCAGCGAAGGTGCCGGTGACGTAGGCGTGCTCGTCAACGGTGACGTCGGTGCAGCCCAGCACCTTGAGCTCTTCGCCCAGGTAGCGAGCCATCTCGTGCTGAGCGGGCGTTGAAGGGGTGACGGTGTCGTTGTCAGGGTTGGACTGGGAGTCAACCTGCACGTAGCGCATAAAGCGCTCGGCGACATCGGGGAGCTGGTTAGGCGTAGTTTCAGGCATAGGTATCCTTTCTGGTTCGAGCAAGGCCGGCGCGGTGCGGGCGCGTGGGCGGGCAGCGCGGGCGCGGGTGCGTAGGCGCGGGCGTTAAACAGCCTTGCTGTGTGCGTTGAATGTTGTATGCATTTACTGTACCGCAACTCAAAAAGAATTAAACCTACCTGCACGAACTTTTGAATAGAGTTACCTTAAGAAAAACTTCTACATCTTTTTGTTGTCATTTCGGTTCACCGTGAACGCAAAGCACGGAATTAGACAGTCGTACATCCAATCCGCTTGAGTCAATGCCGTAATATTTGGTAAATATGCACAAAATTGCATATTTCATGCGTTTTATAAGCAAAATTTTCACAGGACTTGGAAAATTGCCGTTTTTGAGAGCTTCGGCGGTAAAAAATGCGTTTAGTTGGGAATGAAGAGATTTAGTTCAACTTTTTATATTAGCGTTTGCCCAGGATAAGCGAAAAAGTTTTAACTATTTCTTTTACTAATTGAGTCAAAACACCTTATTTTCAAAATGAATACACCAACTAAACGCATTTTTTACCTTTTTGGGCCCAAATTCGCCAAAAATGAGCCCCAAACAAAAGTTTGGGGCTCATTAACGTGCAAATTACAACTTTGTAGCTGGTTGCGCACCAACTTCGCAGCCGATTACGCTAGTTGCGCGCCAACTTCGCAGCCGATTGCTCTGGTTGCGTACCGACTTCGCAGCCGATTACGCTGGTTGCGCAGCCGGTCGGCGCGGGGTGCACTCGCAGCCACGCGCCTCGGCACACAGGCCGCGTTGACCGTGCTACTTGACACCGGCCTTCTTCTTGGCGCGTTCGATAGCAGCCATCTGCTCCTCGGAAAGCCTGATGGAACCGTAATCTTTTCCGTGGTCAGGCGCAGTGCGACCGTGATCGCCCAGGTTAGCACCGGTTGCTTCCAGTGCAGACACGCGGTGCGAAGAGCAAGAGTGACCGCCCTCGCGGACAACGGAATCCAGGCCAAACTTGTCGCGACCGGTATATGGCATGGTTGCGTCGTTGGTAACGGGGTCGTCAGCGTTTTCCAGCTTGAACTCGCCGTTTACGCCGTTCTTGTAGTTCTCCTTAGCCACCGAAATCATCAGCTTGATACGGTTGAGCTGGTTAACCTCGGATGCGCCTGGGTCGTAGTCGACAGCAACAATGTTGGACTCGGGGTGCATCTGGCGCAGGCGCTTGATGACCGCCTTGCCGACAACGTGGTTAGGCAGGCAGGCAAACGGCTGAGCGCAGACGATGTTTGGCGTACCCGTCTCAATGAGGTCGCACATCTCGGCGGTCAGCAGCCAGCCCTCTCCCATCGTGTTGCAGAGCGAAAGAATCTGCTCGGCCTTCTCGGCCAGCTCATTGATGTTGGGGTATGGCTCAAAGCGCTCGGACTTCTCCAGCATCTTGTTGATTGGCGCGCGCAGGCCCTGGACCATCTTGATGCCAGCGATGTGCGTCATGCGGCTCTTAAGCGAAGTGCCCAGCTCCTTGTGCGTGTTGATCGCGTTGGAGAGACCAAACAAGAAGAAATCGACCAGGCCCGGAACGTTGGCTTCGCAACCCTCGGACTCGATGACCTTGACCAGCTCATTGTTGGCCGTTGGGTGGAACTTAACCAGAATCTCGCCGACGACGCCGACGCGTGGCTTCTGGCGGTCATTGACCACGGGCAGGCTGTCAAACAGCTCGATGGTACGCTGGCACTGCTTGTAGAATTCCTTGCGAGAAATTCCGTTGATCTTGGAGCGTGTATCGGCCATGAGCTGGTCATACAGCTCATTTGCGGAACCCTTGACTGCCTCGTAGGGACGAACACGATACAGCAGCTGCATAATCAGGTCGCCGTATAGCAGCGCGTAAACTGCCTTGATGAGCAAATCGGGCTTGAACAGCTTGAATCCTGGGTTGTCCTCGTCAAGGCCGGAAGCGGCGGAGACGGAAATGACCGGAATCTCTGGATGACCTGCGTCTTTGAGCGCCTTACGAATCAGTGCAATATAGTTGGTTGCACGGCAGCCACCGCCGGTCTGCGAAATCAGAACTGCGGTCTTGGTCAGATCGTACTTGCCGGAAAGCACTGCCTCCATAATCTGACCCGTGACCAGGATGGATGGGTAGCAGATGTCGTTGTTGACGTAGCGAAGGCCCATGTCAACGGCGCCCTGGTCAACCGAAGGCAGCAGCACAACGTTGTAGCCCGCACCCTTCAGCAGCTCCTCTACCAGCTCAAAGTGGATCGGCGCCATCTGCGGAGCCAGGATGGTGTAGCCCGCTTCCTGCATCTCCTTGGTGTAGCGGACCTTCTCGTAAGCTGCGGATTCTGCCTCGCGGTACACGGGCGCACGGCGAGAAGAACTTGCGCTCCTGGCCTTTTCCAGAGAACCATCGGCCATGCGAACGCCCTGTGGAACGGCCTCGGTAACCAGGCCGGCAGCTGCAAGTCGCTCAAGCTCTGCCTGCTGCTCGTTCAGGGCAGCCATCAGGGAGCGGATGCGAATACGCGCAGCACCCAAGTTGGAGACCTGGTCAACCTTGAGCATGGTGTAAATCTTGCCCGAAGCCTCAAGAATCTCCTGGACCTGGTCGGTGGTCAGCGCGTCAAGGCCGCAACCAAACGAGAAGAGCTGGATGAGGTCCAGATCGTTTCGGGACGCAACAAAGCGAGCCGCACGGTACAGACGCGAGTGGTACATCCACTGGTCAACAATGCGGATGGGGCGCTCAGGCATCATCTTGTGAGCAATGGAATCCTCGGTAAGAACGGCAAAGCCAAACGAAGAGACCAGCTCAGGGATGGCGTGGTTAATCTCTGGGTCGTTGTGGTATGGGCGACCTGCAAGAACAATACCGTGAGCGTCGTGCTCCTCAATCCACGCAAGAGCCTCGTCACCTGCACGGTGCATCTGGTCCTTGACGTTGATATCTTCCTGCCAAGCAGCCTCAACAGCGGCGTCAATTTCGGCGCGCGTGATGTGCTCGCCGCGGAAGCGACCCTTGCCTACCTGGGCGTCCTTCTCGCGCTGTTCGCTGATAAGCTCGTACAAACGGCGCTTGAGCTCGTTCTTCTTGTCATACGGAATAAACGGAGCCATGTACTGGATGGACGGATCAGAGAGCTCGTCCACGTTGAGGCCCAGCGCCTGAGGGTAGCTCATGACAATTGGGCAGTTGTAGTGGTTGGTTGCGGAGTCGTCCTCCTTGCGCTCCCAACGAATACAAGGCATCCAAATGAAGTCTGGATTTTTGGCCAGCAAATTCATGATGTGGCCGTGGGAAAGCTTTGCAGGATAGCAGGCGGACTCGGAGGGCATGGACTCGATGCCCATGTCGTACGTCTTTGCGGTGGTCTGATCGGACAAAATGACCGAGAAGCCCAGCTTAGTGAAAAACGTGTGCCAGAACGGATAGTTCTCGTACATGTTCAACGCGCGAGGAATGCCCACGGTGCCGCGTGGAGCCTCGTCTACAGGAAGCGACTCGCGATCAAACAGCAGCTTGTTCTTGAACGCAAAAACGTTTGGTGCCTCGTTCTTCTTAGCGCCACGCTTCTTACCTGCGCCTTTCTCGCAACGGTTACCGGTGATAAACCTGTGGCCGCTGCCAAAATCGTTAATGGTAAGCATGCAGCTGTTAGGGCAGATGCGGCAGTGTGTGTTGGTAAGCTTGACCTGCAGATTATCGATGGACTCGCGGTCAAGCAGAGTGGATACGCCATCAATACCTGCGCGGTCGCGGGCGAGAAGAGCGGCGCCGTAGGCACCCATGACACCTGCAATATCAGGACGGATGACATCTCTGCCGGTGAGCAGCTCAAAAGCACGGAGCGTTGCGTCGGACATAAAGGTACCGCCCTGAACAATGCAGTGCTCGCCAATCTCGCTGAAGTCGCGGAGCTTAATGACCTTGAACAGGGCATTCTTGATGACGGAGTATGAAAGACCAGCAGCAACGTCGCCGATGGTTGCACCCTCCTTCTGCGCCTGCTTGACGCGGGAGTTCATGAAGACGGTACAGCGGGATCCCAGGTCAACAGGGAGTGTTGCCTTGGTTGCAGCGGTTGCAAACTCGCGGACGTCCATCTTCATGGAGTCGGCAAAAGATGCAATAAAGGAGCCGCAGCCTGCAGAGCAAGCCTCGTTCAGCATAATGTGCTCAATGACGCCGTCTTTGACCTGCAGACACTTCATGTCCTGGCCGCCAATATCAAGAATGAAATCAACGTCTGGGACAAATGCCTTAGCGCCACGCAGGTGAGCAACGGTCTCAATCTCGCCCGAGTCTGCACGCAGAGCCTCAATCAGGATGCCCTCACCATAACCGGTGGTTGTGACATGGCCAATAATGCAGTCGGAAGGCATCTCGTCGTAGATGGAGTCCATGATTTTGCGAGCGGTACCCAGGATATCGCCGTTGTTATTGTCGTACCAGGTGTAAAGAAGCTCGCCCTTCTCGCCAACAACAGCAGCCTTCATAGTGGTAGAACCTGCGTCGATGCCAATGAACACGCGGCCGTGGTAGTTGGCCAGCTGGCCTTTGGGGACTACCTCTTGATCGTGGCGGGCCTTGAAGTCGTCAAAGTCCTGTTGAGTAGCAAAGAGTGGGTCCAGACGAGCAACCTCGGAGCCCTGGATGTCCTTGAGGTTGTCCAGCGCCTCCATGACCTGCGTAAAGGTGATTGGTCGGTCGGACTCGCCCGCCAGAGCAGCGCCCGTTGCAACAAAGAGGTGAGCGTTCTTTGGCAAGACGATGTGCTCGTCGTCCAGGTTAAGCGTGATGTAGAAGCGACGGCGCAGTTCAGAGAGGTACTGCAGCGGGCCGCCGAGAAACGCGACGTAGCCGCGGATAGGGTGGCCGCAGGCCAGGCCCGAGACGGTCTGGTTTGCAACAGCCTGGAAGATGGAAGCAGCGATGTCGGCAGGAGCGGCACCCTCGTTGAGCAGCGGCTGAACGTCGGACTTAGCAAAAACGCCACAACGAGATGCAATTGGGTAGATCTGCTTGACGTCTTTTGCCAGCTCATTGAGGCCAGTTGCGTCGGTCTTGAGGAGAGATGCCATCTGGTCGATAAACGCACCAGTACCACCTGCGCAGGTACCGTTCATGCGCTGCTCAATACCGTTGTCAAAGTAGATGATTTTTGCGTCCTCGCCGCCCAACTCAATGGCAACGTCGGTCTGAGGGATCAGCGTCTCAACGGCGCGCTTGGAAGCGATAACCTCCTGGACAAACTCCAGGTCAAGCCATTGCGCCAAGAGCATTCCGCCGGAACCGGTGATTGCGGCGTACATGGGTGTCTCGCCAATATGCTTCTGAGCTTTAATAAACAGGGAGCGCGCGGTTGCGCGGACGTCAGTGTGGTGACGCTCGTAGTTTGCGTAAACCAGCGTGCCGTCCTCGTCGATGACGGACAGCTTTACCGTTGTGGAACCAACGTCGATGCCCAGCATAAGGTGGGCCTGAGACAGGTCAAGTGGGACGTTTGGTGCCAGCTCGGCACCATTCTCTACCAGCTCAAACTTTGGACTAATCATTGTTTTCCTCTCCGAGAACAAGAGTTGCAAGTGCAAATCGTGGAACATCTAGCTTGATTGGCTTGCCGTACAGATCGCCAGGTGCAACAAACATGAGGCCGGTCATAAGGCCTGCCATCTGCTCGTCGCTCTCGCGCATGCCGCCGATTAACCAGCGGATAAGGACGCCGACCTCGGCAGAAATTGCAAAGGTCAGATAGTAGTCAAAGAAGGGACCAAGTGCGCGCGGATCAAGGTCGTGAAGGGCGCGCTGGGCGATAACCTCGTGTACCAGGTGCTTTAGCTTATCCTGGAACGCAGGGTCTCCGCCGTTGCCCAGCAAGGGGCGCAGGTAGAAGCCGTGCTTGCGAATGCTTCGGAGCATCTCCGTTGCACCGGGGCATGGCTTGTAGGAGTCAATGGCCTCCTTGAGCTCGACAAGGTTCACGCGAGCAAGCTGCTCAACAGCAGGTCGCAGCTCTGCCAGCGCTTCCTTTTCGATGTGGAGCACCAGGTCAGGGATATCTTTGTAGTGGGAATAAAAGGTTCGACGCGTGAGGCCAGCGCGCTCCGTTACGCCCGTGACGGTCACGGAGGTAAGGTCGCCAGTTGCGTCTATCTCTTCTGCCAGCGCTTTTCTAAGCGCCGCGCGAGTTCTGGCGGTGCGTCGATCAAGCTTGCAAACTGACAAAACAGCAGGTGCAGACAATGTTTGCGTCATACGTTTCTGAAGTCTCTCCTGGTTGCAGGTACGTACTGGGTGCGCGGGTGCGTTTAAGCGGCGCGGGCGCGCGTGAGCGGCGCGGGTGGAGCGGCAGCGCAACAACACCGTAACACCCGACTTATTGCACATACTGAGTATTATTACACACTCTGTGCAATAACTGCAACCGCGAGAGGGACGAATTTCTCGCTAAGCCTGCTCTGCCGACTAGATTTCCATTTTGGCCTGCTAGCGCGCCTGATTTCTGAAAAGAATCTGTAACTTTTGCCTGAAACCATCAAAGATTCGGTGGATTTGCCTGATTTCATCAAAGAATCTGTGTCCAAAATACAGAATCTTTGCACTTTTCAGGCAGAGTTTAAAGCATGTCCGAGCTCACCCTTCCAGGGAGCCTGATGTTATCGCCACGTCTGAACAATTTGCCGGAAAAGTGCACCAAGTCTGAGTGGTTTTGCCGGTTTTTCTCGCCGTGTCTGAGTAAATTCACTCAGACACGATGCAGCTTTCAGGCTCAAAATTTAGGGCCACGTAGTCTATCTTTCACGCGCCTGATTTCTACAAAGAATCTGTAAATTTTGCCTAAAAATGTAAAAGAAACTGTGGATTTGCCTGATTTTGTCAAAGAATCTGTATTCAAAATACAGATTCTTTGCACTTTTTAGGCTCACGTAGCGTTCCTGGCGAGAAACCCCGTGTACTCCCCGCCGGCGCTTCGCGCGTCCGACCTGCAAGTTTGTCCGCACACGACGCTGTCACCGTACAAAAAACCGGTGCCCACCTGCGTGAACACCGGTCTGACCTGCATGTTATATGGAGCTCGGAGCTTGCACGCTCTCACCTGCATGTTATGTGGAGCTTCCAGCCCGCAGCCGCTCGCACTCGCGGCTGCACGCTTGCCGTGCCAGCAGCCCACGCCCGCAAGCTGCGCTTACGCGAAGCGCTCGACGCCGTCCTTAGAGACGCGTGCAAAGAACAGCGGCTCCAGCTCGGGAGCGTTTTCGCCAAAGACCAGAGCCTCGCGGAAGATGCGCTCGCCCTCATCGAGACGGCTTTCATCGCCGGTCAGAAGCGTTGCAATCACATCGCCCTTCTCGACATAATCGCCGGTCTTGCGCTCGAGGATAATACCAGCTGCTGGGTCAATTGGATCGCCCTTCTTCTCGCGACCGGCGCCCAGAGCAACGGAGGAAATGCCCACCAGCTCAGCGTTCATGGAAGTGATATATCCGCTGGTCTCGGCCACAATGTCGCGACGGAATGGCGCGGCCTCAAACTTGGTGGTGTCAAAGATGACCTCGTCGGTGCCGCCCTGAGCCTTAACCATCTGGGCCAGCTTAGCCAGGCCTTCGCCGTTTGCAATCTGCTGGCGAGCCAGCTTGCGGCAGTCCTCAACGCTCCCCTTACCTGCGAGGTTAAGCATATTTGCGGCAAGTTCAACGCAGACATCGGTCAGATCCTCAGGACCCTCACCCTTAAGCGTGGCCACTGCCTCGATGACCTCGAGGGAGTTGCCTACGTTTTTGCCCAGAGGACGGTCCATACCAGTAATCAGCGCTGCGGTGGTACGGCCGACGTGCTCGCCGATGGAAACCATGGCATCTGCCAGCTCAATTGCGGAGTCAACGTCCTTCATGAAGGCGCCGGAACCACACTTAACGTCCAGCAAAATGCAGTCGGAGCCAGAAGCAATCTTCTTGCTCATGATGCTCGATGCAATCAGAGGCACCGAATCAACGGTTGCGGTAACATCGCGCAGCGCGTACAGCTTTTTGTCGGCTGGAACAAGATTGCCCGTCTGACCAGCAACGGCAACGCCAATCTCGGAAACCTGCTTGAAGAAATCTGGCTCAGAAATCTCAATGGAAAGTCCTGGAATTGCCTCAAGTTTGTCCAGCGTACCGCCCGTGTGGCCCAGGCCACGGCCGCTCATCTTGGCAACCTTTACGCCTAAAGACGCAACAAGCGGGCCAACAACCAGCGTGGTCTTATCGCCAACACCGCCGGTAGAGTGCTTGTCAACCTTGATACCAGGGATTGCCGAGAGGTCCATCATGTCGCCGGACTCAGCCATTGCCATGGTCAGGTGGGCCGTCTCGTGCGCGGTCATACCCTTGTAGAAGATGGCCATCGCCAGCGCAGAGGCCTGATAATCGGGAATATCCCCAGCTACATAGCCCGAGACAAAGTAATCAATCTCGGCGTCGGTAAGCTCGCCGCCATCGCGCTTCTTTTCAATCACGTCGTACATGCGCATAGTTGAACCTCTTTTCGCTGTTCGCGTTCGTTGCTGTTCGCGGCGCCGTCAGGCGCGTTCGTTGCCGTTCGCGTTAACTCTCTAGTAAAAGAGCCGGTAGCGAGAAACTCTACCGGCTCGCAATTTCATGCAACCTACCAGGTTATCTGCACCCGAAAGCGCAGGCTGCTTGATGCCGCAGCTTACTGGTTGCCTCCGCCGTGCTCGCTGCACCCGCAGCCACAACCGTGCTCGTGGCCACCGTCGGCACCCTTCACGGCGTCGTCACCCGATGCGCCAGCAGGACTGGACCCACCCAGATCCTCGGGACCAAATCCCATAGGCAAGATGTCCTGGAGCAGATACTCGCGAGGAGCTGCGTCTGCCTTGCCCAGCACAATGCGGAATGTTGCAGGATCGCACCACTCGCGAATAACCTGCCTGCATACACCACAAGGAGTGCACCAAGCTGTTGGGGCTTCTCCCTCAGGACCTCCAACAACCGCAATGGCCACAAAATCCCTGCGACCCTCAAACACCGCGCGGAAAAACGCCGTGCGCTCGGCGCAGTTAGAAGGCGTGTACGCAGCGTTTTCTAGGTTGGCACCTCCGTATACCGTGCCGTCGGAGCACAAAAGCGCAGCTCCAACAGCATAGTGAGAGTACGGTACATAGGCGTGGTTGCGCGCCTCAATAGCAAGTTGCACAAGCGCCTCGTTAGAAACGTGGCAAGAACCCTCTACCTCGGCCATTATGCACGACTTCCCTTGATGTATGGCACGCCGTCTGCCTTAGGAGCAACAGACTTACCAACAAAGAGGACCAGCGTAATGATGGTGATGAAGTAAGGAAGCATTGCAATAATCTGACTTGGGATTGGAGTTGCGCCGCCGCCAAGAAGAATTGCCAGTGCCTGAGTAAAGCCAAAGAGCAGGCAAGCTGCATAGGTGTTCAGAGGCTTCCACTTACCAAAAATAACCGCAGCCAGTGCAATAAAGCCCTGACCAGAAATAGCGGTCTGAGTAAACTGAGAAATAATTGCCAGCGTTACAGAAGCGCCACCAAATCCTGCAAGAACACCAGAAACAATAACGCAGAGGTAGCGAGTCTTACGAACGCTAATGCCCAGCGTCTCGGATGCGTGTGGATGCTCGCCAACGGAGCGAATACGCAGACCCCACTTGGTACGATACAGCACAAACCAGACGAGAAGGGCGGTTAAAAGTGCCAGTACCACGGTAATGTCTACGTTTAAGCTGGAATAAGGTGTGTCGTTAAAGGCACCCTCACCAAAGAGCTTTGGGAGCTTGGTGACTGCTGGAGACATTGCAGCGCCATCAAACAAAAGACGGCAGGCAAACAGAGCAATGCCAGGTGCCAGCAGGTTAATTGCAACACCAGAAACTGTCTGGTCAGCGTTAAACGTAATAGATGCCATGGCGTGCAAAAGCGCAATAAGACCGCCTGCAATACCTGCACAAAGGAAGCCAATCCAAGGGTTTCCGGTGAGGTAGCTGCCTGCAACGCCTGCAAAGGCACCAACGCCCATCATGCCCTCAATACCAATGTTGACAACACCGGAGCGCTCGGAGACAACGCCGCCCAGAGCACCAAAAATAAGAGGTGTCGAGTACATGAGGGTAACGGAAACAAGAAGAATCAGGTTAGTGAGCATTGTTTGCCTCCTCCTGAGAAGGGTCGGACGCATCACTCACTTGAGCAGCAAGCTTTGCCTCTTCTTCCTTAGCCTTCTGGGCACGCTTGTGATCAAGACGGTCGGCAAGCATTGGAATAACGCCACCCAGAGCCATAAAGAACACGATGGTACCAATAACAATGTTGATAATCTCGGAAGGTGCACCAACCGTCTGCTGAACCGTCTGTCCACCATAAAGAAGGCCAGCAAACAGGAAGGATGCAGGAATACATGCCACAGGGTTGCAGTTGGCGATAAACGCAACGGACAGACCGTTAAAGCCGTTGTTCTCAAATGCTGCCAGTGTTGCAATACTGTGAGGAGCAATACCGGTGATGGTCAGAGCACCTGCAAGTCCGCAGAGTGCACCAGAAATAGCCATGCAGAGCGTAATGTTTTTCTTAACGTTGATGCCGGTAAACTGTGCAGCGTCGCGGTTAAAACCAACAGCGCGCATCTCATAACCAACCTTGGTGCGCATAAGCAGCCAGCCAATAAAGATAGCTGCGATAATAGCAACAAAAATACCAATGTTTACATCGGTACGCATAATAGCGTCGCCAATAACAGGAATATTGCGAATTGCCTCAGCACCGTCCTCGGAATTCTTCATGCCATAGAACAGTGTGGTGTAACCAGACTCGTTAATAGAGTACGAAGAAGTTGAATTTGGCTGGTGGAACTGTGGAAGAGAAACCACAAAGTTGCAGAGGTAAAGGCTGATCCAGTTAAACATAATGCTGGTAATAACCTCGTTGATGCCAAACTGAGCCTTAAGCCATCCAATAATGGCACCAATACCTGCGCCGCCTGCGGTGCCAACCAAAACAACTACAGGAATCTGCAGCACAGGAGGAAGATCAAGACTGTAACCAACAATAACGGCGAGGATAGTACCTACAATGTACTGACCCTCAGCGCCAATGTTAAAGAGGCCAACGCGGAATGCAAAAGCAACAGCAATACCCGTAAAGAGCAAAGGTGTTGCCTTAATAATGACGTTAGAAATATATTTTGGCTTACCTACCATACCGCCAATAAGAGCCTCAAACGAGCTGATAGGGTCATATCCTGCAACGACCAAAATAATAGAAGCAACCAACAGGCCAACAAAAATAGCAACAATTGCTGACGTAATGGGCTTTCTCATTATCTTTGTAAGCGTACTCACTCGGCGTCACCTCCTGCCATCAGCAGGCCAGCCTGCTCTTCAGTGATAGTACCTTGGTCAAACTCGCCAACATTCTTGCCAGCGTAAATAATTGCCATCTTATCGGCAACGTCCATAATCTCGTCCAGCTCAAAGGAAATCAGCAAAATTGCTGCTCCACGGTCCCTCTCGCGAATAAGCGCTTTGTGGACAAACTCAATGGCACCAACGTCAAGACCGCGAGTTGGCTGAATGGCAATGAGGACGTCTGGGTTGGAAGAGACCTCTCGGGCGATAATAACCTTCTGCTGGTTACCGCCAGAAAGTCCCGCAGCCTGATGCTCTGCGCACTCAGCAGGACGAATATCAAATTCGTCAATCAGCTTCTGAGAGAATTCCTTTATCTTTGCCAGGTCAAGTGCAATGCCCTTACCAAAAGTCTCCTCGTTATGGCGCTCAAGCACCATGTTCTCGGCAACCGTAAAGGGCAGAACCAGACCCCAACGGTGACGGTCTGAAGGAATAGTTGCAACTGCGTGGTCAATGACTGTCTTTGGGGTTGTGCCCTGAATCTCCTCACCTTTAACGGTAATGGTGCCCGACTCAGGTTTGACCAGTGCGTTTATGGCATCGGCAAGTTCTTTCTGACCGTTGCCGTCAATACCTGCAAGACCAACAATCTCACCGGCACGAATATCCAAATTAAAGCCGTTTACCTGCTCAATGCCGCGCTCGTCCTTGACGTGGAGGTCCTTAATAGAGAGAACAACCTTCCCAGGAGTTGCTGGCTTCTTTTCTACATGCAGGTTAACGTTTCTACCCACCATAAGTGTTGCAAGCTCGGTCTCGGATGTCTTGGAGACATCAACGGTGCTCATGTACTTGCCGCGACGAATAATGGTGCACTCGTCAGCGGAAGACATAATCTCTTTAAGCTTGTGAGTAATAACAATGATGGTTTTACCTTTGCTTACCAGGTCATGCATGATCTGAATAAGCTTCTCAATTTCCTGCGGCGTAAGAACTGCCGTAGGCTCATCAAGAATCAGCGTATCTGCGCCGCGATACAGGGCCTTCAAAATCTCAACACGCTGCTGCATACCAACAGAAATGTCTTCAATCTTGGCGTCAGGGTCTACGTCAAAGCCGTATTCCTCAACAATCTCCAGGACCTTCTCGCGAGCTCGCTTTGGATCAAGGACGCCACCAGCCTTGGTGACCTCGTTGCCCAAAACAATATTTTCTGTAACAGTAAAGTTCTCGACCAGCATAAAGTGCTGGTGAACCATACCAATACCGTGAGCGATAGCATCGGTTGGGCCAGATATGGATACACGCTCTCCGTTGAGGTAAACCTCGCCCTCATCAGCAGAATACAGGCCATACAGTACGTTCATAAGCGTACTTTTACCTGCGCCGTTCTCTCCTAAAATGGCGTGGACAGTTTGCTTGCGCACGTTAAGGTCTACGGCGTCAAGAGCTTTAAACGATCCAAAAACTTTGGTAATGCCATGCATCTGAACAGCGTAATCCGAACTGACTTCCACGAGCCACCTCCTTTACACACTTGCGAGAGGTGAGGAGTGCCAAAGAGCACCCCTCACCAGCAAATCCAAACTCATCAACCTCTTGGGCCTGTCAGACGGCAAAACCATCTAGCGAGAAACCCTAAGGCTTAGAAACTAAGTCAGAGCTTAGCTCAAAGACTTGACGTACTTGTCCAGGTCGTCCTTGCTTGCAGGAGGAACAACGGAGCCAGCCTTGATCTTGTCGAGAAGGTCAGTAGCTGCCTTGTAGGTGTCCTCGCCCATGAGGTGGTGATCCTCAGCAATTCCGACAGCGTCCTCGGAAGCGCCCAGGGAAACAGTAGTGCCGCCCTTCTGGCCGTCCTTCAGGATCTTCTCGGAAATCTCAACGATAGCAACGTTAACGCGCTTAAGAGCGGAGGTCAGGACGTTCTCTGGAGCAAGATATGCCTGGTCACGATCAACGCCGATAGCAAGCTTGTTTGCGTCCTTAGCTGCCTCAATAACGCCGGTTCCTACGCCGCCTGCAGCGTGGAAGACAACGTCGCAACCATCGGAGTACATGGAGTTAGCAATAGCCTTGCCCTTTGCAGCATCGGAGAAGGACTCTGCGTACTGTGCAGAAACCTCAACGTTGGTGTTATTCTCCTTGTTTGCAAAAGCAACGCCGCCGCGGTAACCATACTCAAACTGGTCGATAAGTGCGGAAGAAATGCCGCCAACAAAGCCAACCTTGCCAGTCTTTGTGGTGCGAGCAGCAATGTAGCCAACAACAAAGGAAGGCTCCTGAGCGCGGAACATAACGCCGGTGAAGTTGGCAACCTGAGACTCGTTGCCGTTGTCGATAATGGCAAACTGGGTGTTTGGATTGTCCTTAGCAGCCTTAAGGGTTGCGTCTGCCATAGCAAAGCCAACACCCCAAACAAGGTCGGACTCTGCGTCAACAGCCTTATCAAGGTTGGTTGCGTAGTCGGAATCCTGCTTGGACTCAAGGTAGCTGACATCCCAGCCGTTCTTGTCCTTAAGCTCGGTCATGCCCTCCCAAGCGGACTGGTTAAAGGACTGGTCGTTAACACCGCCAGTATCGGTAACCATGGTGAGCTTCTTTTTCTTCTCACCTGATGCCTTCTGGCCGCCATCGTCCTTCTTCTGGTTGCAGCCTGCAAGACCTGCGAGTACTGCAAGTGCGCCAGCGCCGGTTGCGCCAGTCACAAAACTACGACGAGAAACGTTCTTGTTCATTCCGTGCTCTCCTTACCTCATGTGGCGGGAACGTCCAGCTTTAGTGCTGGATCTTTATGAGAAGTTGACCAAACTCCCCTAACTTAAGCGGAAAATCCGCATGGTTCCAAAACAAACAGCAATGGCAAGCTGCTGACCTGTGATGCCTTGCGCAACAAACGCTTTAAGCAACAACAGAAAGAGCAACCTCCATCATCTGTGTGAAACTAGTCTGACGCTCTTCAGCAGTAAGTGCTTCTCCCGTAAGAGGCAAATCAGAGATAGTTAGCAGCGTAAGCGCATGCTTATGAGCGTGCATGGCGTTGAGATACAGGGCTGCCGACTCCATCTCAACGGCAAGAACATCCATGCTTGCCCATTTTGTAAGCGAGTTGTCTACGGTATAGAACACGTCGCTTGCCAGAATATTACCAACGCGAACGGGATAACCCAGCTTTTCTGCACCAGCAATAGCCTTGCTCAACAGGCCAAAGTCTGCGGTAGGTGCAATGGTTCCAGGCATTCCGTACTGTGATGGATAATTAGAATCAGTGCTGGAAGACATGCCAATAACAATGTCTCTGAGCTTTACCTCAGGAGCAAGGCCGCCAGCGCTACCAATGCGGAGGATGTTATCGACTCCATAGAAATTAAAGAGCTCGTAAGAATAGATGCCAATGGAAGGCATGCCCATACCAGAACCCATAACAGAGACTGGCTGTCCCTTGTAGGTGCCGGTGTAGCCAAACATATTGCGAACGGTGTTGAACTGCTCAACGTTCTCCAGATACGTGTCTGCAAGAAGCTTAGCGCGCAGAGGATCGCCTGGCATGAGGACAGTCTTAGCAATCTGGCCCTCAACAGCAGCGTTATGGGGAGTTGGGGTAGTAGCCATTAGTTCTCCTTAAGAATCTCTGACAGGTGAGAAGTTCCAACACCAAGTTGTTCAACGCCAAAATAATCAAGGATTGTCTCGGCCATATCGGCAAATGTGGCGGTTGTACCAAGGTTGGTGCTTGGCTTGACCTTTGGACCCGTGATAAGCAGTGGCACGTACTCACGAGAGTGATCAGTAGATGGTGTTACCGGGTCACAGCCATGATCTGCGGTGATAATGAACAGGTCATCCTCACGAAGGCCCTCAATAATTTGAGGAATGCGCTCATCAAAATAAGAAAGAGCGTTGGAGTATCCCACAGGATCGTTGCGGTGACCGTAAATCATGTCGGTATCAACAAGGTTGGTGAAGCACAGACCGTTGAAGTCTTTGCTGGTAGCCTCAATAGTCTTCTGAATTCCGTCTGCGTTGCAGGTAGTAAACTCAAACTCTGTCATACCACGGTGAGCAAAGATGTCATAAATCTTGCCAATAGAAAGAACGTCAAAGCCGTTCTCTTTAAGACGATCAAGCATGGTTGGGCCCGTTGGCTCAAGCGAGAAGTCATGACGGCGAGAAGTGCGCTGGTATGGCCACTCCCCCTCAAAAGGACGAGCAATAACGCGAGCAACACCGTGCTCACCCTGCAGAATCTCGCGCGCAATGCGGCAATACTCATAGAGTTTCTCGGGACTTACCACGTCCTCGTGTGCAGCAATCTGAAAAACAGAATCTGCTGAGGTATAGACAATCAGAGCACCAGTCTCTACGTGCTCTTTACCAAAGTCTCTAATAACATCGGTTCCGGAGTAAGGCTTATTGCAGAGAACCTTACGGCCCGTCTTCTGCTCAAACTCCTCAATGACCTCCTGTGGAAAACCATCAGGATAGGTTGGGAACTTCTTTGGAGAAATGACGCCTGCCATCTCCCAGTGACCAACCGTAGTGTCTTTACCAGCGGATTTCTCCTGCATGCGAGCGTATGCGCCTTCAGGAGACTCAATTGGCTTCAAATCAACGTCATACACGGTATCAAGCGCGCCATCAATATTAAGAAGGCCCAACTTTGTCATATTTGGGATGTTAAGAACGCCACTTGTTGCGCATGCACAAAGGGTATTGCTACCCTCATCTCCATATGCCGCTGCATCAGGCTCTTCGCCGATGCCAAAACTATCAAGAACAACTACAAAAACACGTTTAGGCATGCTACCTCCTAAAACGTCCGAAACAAGCATCTGCGCACGATACATACGCAAGCTAACTTATGTGGACGAGTCATTACTATTCATTAAATATATTATTACAGTTGCATAACGCCGACGCCCAATTTAAAGAGATTTTCACGATACAACCGTTTGCAGATACTAAAATTCTGTAAACGGTACGCAGCAAATGCTTAGAAAAATCAAGCAGGTAAAACCAGTGTGGCGAGAAAATCGTTGAGCTCACCAGGGAAAAATTTAATGAATTCATTCTTTACAGACTCTAGCTGCTGTCTTATCGTTGTCCAAAGCAAGATTTAAGCACTAGCTTAAATAAGATAAGCACCTGTTTAGAAGTTTTATATAAGCACCTGTTTAGTCGGATTCTATTTTTGCTGCTAGGAGGACTGATGCTCACCAATCGAGAACAGATGATTTTCAACTGGATTAAAGAGCAGCCTTCCATTACTCAGAAGGAAATTGCAGAGCGTGCAGGTATCTCGCGCTCTTCTGTTTCGGTTCACATCTCCAACCTTACCGCAAAGGGCGCAATTTTGGGCCGCCGCTACATTTTGAGCGAACGTCCCTACTTTATTGTGATTGGCGCTGCCAACATGGATATTGCTGGCCGCCCAGACACTTCCCTTGTGGCTGGTGATTCAAACCCTGGCAAGGTCACCATGTCCTTTGGTGGCGTTGGCAGAAATGTTGCACACAACCTAGCTCTTCTCGACAGCGACGTTCGTCTGCTCACCGCTTTTGGCGAGGACTATCGTGCGCGCGAACTCAAAGAGGGCTGCCTGGACTGCGGTATTGACATCGATGCTTCTATTACCGTGCCGGGCGCATCCACTTCCACCTACCTTTTCATCATGGACGAGCACGGCGAGATGCAGGAAGCCATCAATGACATGCAGATTTACGAGTATGTCACCCCTGAGCGTATCGAGGAGCGCCTGGATGTTATCCAGCACGCCGCAGCTTGCGTAATTGATACCAACCTGCCTCAGCAGACCATCGAGTTTATTGCTAAGAACGTGACCTGCCCCATCTTCTGCGATCCTGTTTCTTCCATCAAGGCGCAGAAGCTCAAGAAGGTCCTGGGCAAAATTCACACGCTCAAGCCAAATCGCCTTGAGGCCGAGATGCTCTCGGGCATCAAGATTACTGACGATACCTCCCTTGAAGCCGCAGCTCACGAGCTGCTTGCAACAGGCCTCAAGCGCGTGTTTATCTCCCTTGGCGAGAAGGGTCTTCTTTGTGCTGATCACGAGAAGACCGTCCGCTTGCCACTGCTTCCTGCAAAGCTGGTCAACATGACAGGCGCAGGAGATGCCATGATGGCGGGTATTACCTGGGCGTACACTCAAGGTATGACGCTTGAGCAAACCGGCCTGGTAGGCATGGCTGCTTCCAGCATGGCCATTGAGGGTGAAGATACCATCAACGGTGAGCTCAACGTTGATGAGGTTATCAAGCGCGCAGGTATTTAGCGTGTCTGCGCGGCACAGCGCGTCTGTACGGCACAGCGCATCTGCGAGGCACAAAGCGTTTGCGAGGCACTACTTTCGGTTCCATTAGTCGTTTACGATTGGAGTATATATGTCTAACCTGAAGGATTTTCTCGTTGTATCTGACGAGGTCAAAGAGGCTCTTGAGCAGAACAAGCCTGTTGTAGCTCTGGAGTCCACCATCATTTCTCACGGTATGCCTTACCCACAGAACGTCGAGACCGCTCTGAAGGTTGAGCAGATTATCCGCGACAACGGTGCAATTCCTGCAACTATCGCTATTATTAACGGCCAGATGCGCGCCGGTCTTTCCGCTGACGAGATTGATTACCTGGGCAAGAAGGGCCGCGAGGTTGCTAAGGTCAGCCGCCGCGACCTCCCTGTTATCATCGCTGAGAAGAAGGACGGCGCAACTACCGTCACTACTACCATGATGATTGCACACATGGCAGGCATCGACGTCTTTGCAACCGGCGGCATCGGTGGCGTTCACCGCGGCGCTGAGACCACCATGGACATCTCCGCTGACCTTGAGGAGCTTGCACAGACTCCTGTTATGGTCATTTGCGCTGGTGCAAAGTCCATTCTTGACCTTGGCCTTACCCTTGAGTACCTGGAGACTAAGGGCGTTCCTGTACTTGGTTACCAGACCGAGGAGCTTCCTGCTTTCTATACTCGTAAGAGCGGCTTTAGCGTTGACTACCGCGTTGACTCCCCTGCTGAGCTGGCAGAGATCTTTACTACCCAGCAGCAGATTGGCATGAACAGCGGCCTTCTGGTCACCAACCCAATTCCTGAGCAGTATGCAATGGATAAGGACACCATCGACGCAGCTATCGAGAAGGCCCTTGCAGAGGCAGAGGCTAACGGTATCCACGGCAAGGAGTCCACACCATTCTTGCTGGCAAAGGTTGCTGAGATTACCGGCAACAACTCCCTTGAGTCCAACATTCAGTTGGTCTTCAACAACGTTGCTCTTGGTGCAAAGGTTGCTGCAGAGGTTTGCAACCGCAAGTAAGTGCACGTTAGCGCCGCGTAAGCACCGCATTTCTTTTGGCCCCTACGTCGTTTGACGTGGGGCTTTTTCTGTCTTGCAGCAGCTTTGGTAGGTTTTGCTAAAGAATTGACATGTTCCTAATCAAGATAGCCAGGCAGCTAGGCGGTCGCACTACCTGATATGCATCTTTATGCATAAACCTCATCTAATATGCTAGAAAATGAATAGCGTCATATAAAAGATTTAACTATAGGTA
>JABZHQ010000118.1:0-2163 GCA_015258765.1 Atopobium sp.
GAATTTACCTATAGTTAAATTCTTTATATATTCCTATTCATTATTCAGCATATTACATGAAGTTTATGCATAAAGATGCATATCAGGAAGTGTGACCACCTGGCTGCCTGGCAATCTTGATCAGGAACATAGCAATTCTTCAGCAAGACTTTCCAAAACCGCACTATTTTGCACGCCAAGCCTAAAGCCAACGTTAACGATGCAGAAAAAAGCTGGTAATCCGTAAGGATTACCAGCTCAAGGTCAGTGTGTTTCTCGTCACATGAGAAAGCCACGTGTGAGCAGCGCTTTCGTGCCTGGAGGTCGTGCGGGCTCGCACCCGTCGTACCTGCGACAACGCCGCGCTTGAAGGCCGCACGGACCTGCGCCCGCCGCGCCGCACCGTGTGCGCGCTCTTAGTGGGTTGCGTCCTCGAAGAACTCCCATGCCTGAGCGTCGGTTGCGCCCTCGTGAACGATCATGCGGACAGCCTCAGCCATCTGCAGAGGATGGGTGCTCTGGAAGATGTTGCGGCCCATGTCAACGCCGCGTGCGCCCTTGCGAATGACGTCGTATGCAAGGTGCAGAGCATCGCGCTCAGCAAGCTTCTTGCCGCCAGCAACAACAATTGGAACTGGGCATGCTGCAACGACTTCCTCGAAGTCCTCGCAGTCGTAAGTCTTAACAATCTGGCAGCCCATCTCAGCGATGATACGGGTTGCAAGCTTGAAGAAGCGACCAGTGCGCTCCATGTCCTTACCAACAGCGCAAACGCCAAGGGTAGGAATGCTGTAGCGGAAGCCAGCGTTAATGACCTGGCTGAGGTTGTCGATGCTGGAAAGCTGGCCATCAGCGCCGATGAAGGTCTGAACAGCCATGCAGTCTGCGTTCATGCGGATAGCATCCTCGATGTCAACAGCAACAACCTCGTGCGAGAGGTCGGACTGCAGCATAGAAGAACCAGAAGAAACGCGAAGAGCAATGCCCTTAGAGACCTCAGGAGAAACGCAGGTCCTGATTGCGCCACGGGTGCCCATGAAGCAGTCAACATAAGGAGCAAGCTGTGGAAGCAGCAGGTCAAGACGCTCGAGACCAGCGGTTGAACCCATGAAGTAACCGTGGTCAAATGCGAACATTACAGTATTGCCGCTCTTTGGATCAAAGATGTTGGAGAGGTGCTTCTGCATACCCCAGTCGAGGTTGTTTGCACCCTTTACATAAAATCCCTGATTGTTAGCAAAAGGAGTGTCTACGTGATAATCCTTAGCTACTTTCAATCCGTCCAGATCTGCCATGAAAATCCTTTCAATAAAACCTTAAAGCTCGCAGAGGAAGTGTGATTCTTCGGCGGCACCCTCCTTAGGAGAACCGCCCTGGGAGGACCACCCTCCTCTGCGGCTGAATTACCTCATAAGCTGGCGAGAAAATCGGTCTTCTCGCCAGCTAAAACGTACCGCTTCTAATTAGAAGGAGTAGTTGTTCATGTTCTCCTTGGTGAAGACAAGGCGCTCAGGAAGCAGGACAACGCCGTTGTTCTTGTCGCCAGTCTTTGCACCCTCGGCGATGGAGTCGTTAGGCTCAACCTTAACATCGCCAATGCTTGGGATGGAGATGGTGTCGCCAACCTTGACCTCGTTACCAGCTGCAAGGAATGCTGCAACGTAGCAGCCCATAGCACCCTGAACTGCGCAGTCCCAGAGGCCCCAGTTGTAGATAGTGCCGTGCTCGCAGTAGGACTTGATGGACTGTGGAGAAGCAAAACCGGTGATGGTGATCTTCTTTTCGTCGTAGCCCTTGTTCTCTGCAGCCTGGAGCTGACCAGGAAGAGCGGTGGAGTCGTTGCAGATGATCAGGTCAATATCTGGGTAAGCGTCAAGGATTGCCTCACCGATGGTAATTGCCTGCTCTGCGTCCTGGTTGGAGTAGTAGTTCTCGTGGACGTTCTTCCACTTAGGATACTTCTCCTTGATGATCTTCTGTGCAGCTACCTGCCAGGAGTTCTGGTCGGTAACGGTTGCCTGGGAATAGTGCCAGACATAGGTGATCTCGTCCTTCTCTGGGTCCTTGCCGCGCTCCTTAAGGCCGGAAACGCCCATGTCAACAAGCATCTGACCAAGGATCTCTGGGGTGCCCTGAGAAACCATGAGGGTACGATCCTCTGGGTTAGCGTCAGAGTCCCAAGTG
>JABZHQ010000119.1:0-2153 GCA_015258765.1 Atopobium sp.
GAATTCTTCTGCTTACCTTCTTCTATCGTTACATGAAGCCAATGATTGACGCAGGTTATATCTACGTTGCTCAGCCTCCTCTGTATCAGATCAAGCCAAAGGGTAAGAAGAACGGCAAATACATCTATACCGATGAAGAGCTTGCTCTTGAGACAAAGAAGTTTGAGGACAACACCAAGTTCACTATTCAGCGTTATAAGGGTCTTGGTGAGATGGATCCAGAGCAGCTGTGGGCAACCACTATGGAGCCAAAGAACCGCATTCTTCTGAAGGTAACCATTGATGATGCTCTTGCAGCTGATCGTGCAGTTTCCGACCTTATGGGCAACCAGGTTGAGAAGCGTAAAGACTTCATCCAAACACACGCAAAAGACGTCCGCTTCCTGGACATTTAATGGTTTCTCGCTAAATCATTAGACAGAAAATGAAAGGGTAACTTGTGGCAGACGATAAAAATATGAATGACGATCTTTTTGGTGCAGATGAGGATCAAGACCTTGATGCACAAAATGATATGGATGAAGAATACGAAGATGATGAGGTAGAAGAAGATTCCGATGAGTTTGACCCAGAGACTGGAGTAAATCTAGTAACGGGAGAGACTTCACACATCATCTCTGATGAGGCTGGTACTCGTCTTGATCTCTCTGACATTCACGGTGGCACCCTTAAGCCAACCGACTTGTCCTCAGAGATGAAGACTTCCTTCCTCGAGTATTCCATGTCCGTTATTGTTGCTCGTGCACTTCCAGATGTTCGAGACGGCCTTAAGCCAGTTCACCGCCGTATTTTGTACGCAATGAGCGAGGCTGGCATTACGCCAAACCGCCCACATAAGAAGTCTGCATGGGCAGTCGGTGAAGTCATGGGTAAGTACCACCCACACGGTGACTCCGCTATTTATGACTCCATGGTCCGTATGTCTCAGGACTTCTCGATGAGACTCCCTCTGATTGATGGCCACGGAAACTTTGGTTCTATCGACGGTGATCCACCAGCAGCAATGCGTTATACCGAGGCACGCCTTACCAGAAGTGCTATGGAGATGCTGGCAGAGCTTAACAAGAACACCGTTGATCTTCAGTCAAACTATGATGAGTCTCTGACAGAGCCTGCAGTTCTTCCTGCTCGTTTCCCAAATCTTTTGGTTAACGGTTCTTCAGGTATTGCAGTTGGTATGGCTACCAACATTCCTCCTCACAACCTTGGTGAGGTAACCAACGCTGTCTGCATGATGATTGAGAACCCTGACGTAACCACTGAGGAACTCATGACCGTTCTTCCTGGTCCTGACTTCCCAACAGGTGGCATCATCATGGGCACTCAGGGCATTAAGGACGCTTACGAGACTGGCCGCGGTTCTATTACGGTCCGCGCAAAAGTCCACGTTGAGCAGGTTAAGAGCGGTCGTCAGCGCCTTGTTGTTACTGAGATTCCATATCAGGTTAACAAGGGTCTTCTCCAGGAGAAGATTGCTCAGGCAGTCAACGAGAAGAAAATCGAAGGCATCTCTGACATGCGCGACGAGTCCAACCGTAAGGGTATGCGCATTGTTTTGGACCTCAAGCGTGATGCTGTACCACAGGTTGTTTTGAACAATCTCTATAAGAAGACTCAGCTTCAGTCCAACTTTGGCATCATTGACCTGGCTTTGGTTGACGGTGTTCCTCGTACGCTTTCCCTCCGCGAGATTCTTCGTCACTACATTGATCACCAGATTGATGTTGTACGCCGTCGTACTGAGTTTGACCTGGATAAGGCTCAGAAGCGCGTCCATATTTTGGAAGGCCTTCTGACCGCAGTTGATAACATCGACGAGATTGTCCACATCATTCGCAGCTCGCAAGATGATACTGAGGCAAAGAAGCGCATGAACGAGCGCTTTGGCTTGGATGAGATTCAGGGTGAAGCAATCCTTCAGATGCGTCTGCGTCGTCTTACCGGCCTGGCACGTCAAGATCTTGTTGACGAGATCTCCCAGCTCAGGCTTGATATTGCCTACTACGAGGATCTTCTCGCCCACGAGGAAAAGATTCTGGCAGTTATTGCTGACGAGCTCCGTGAGATTTCCAACCGCTACGCCGACAAGCGCCGTACACAAATCTCTGACCAGGACATTCAGAACCTGGACGTTGAGGATCTTATCGCTGAAG
>JABZHQ010000120.1:0-2153 GCA_015258765.1 Atopobium sp.
GAATTCTTCTGCTTACCTTCTTCTATCGTTACATGAAGCCAATGATTGACGCAGGCTATATCTACGTCGCTCAGCCTCCTCTGTATCAGATTAAGCCAAAAGGCAAAAAGAATGGTAAATACATCTATACCGATGAAGAGCTTGCTCTTGAGACAAAGAAGTTTGAAGACAACACTAAGTTCACCATTCAGCGTTATAAGGGTCTTGGTGAGATGGATCCAGAGCAGCTTTGGGCAACCACTATGGAGCCAAAGAACCGCATTCTTCTTAAGGTAACCATCGATGATGCTCTTGCCGCTGATCGCGCGGTCTCTGACCTTATGGGCAACCAGGTTGAGAAGCGTAAAGACTTCATCCAAACACACGCAAAAGACGTCCGCTTCCTGGACATTTAATGGTTTCTCGCTAAATCATTAGACAGAAAATGAAAGGGTAACTTGTGGCAGACGATAAAAAGATGAATGATGATCTTTTTGGTGCAGACGAGGATCAAGACCTTGATGCACAGAACGATATGGATGAAGAATACGAAGATGATGAGGTAGAAGAAGACTCTGACGAGTTTGACCCAGAGACTGGGGAAAATCTCATAACGGGAGAAACTTCACACATTATCTCTGATGAGGCTGGTACTCGTCTTGACCTCTCAGACATTCACGGTGGCACGCTTAAGCCAACCGATTTGTCCTCAGAGATGAAGACTTCCTTCCTTGAGTATTCCATGTCCGTTATTGTTGCTCGTGCACTTCCAGATGTTCGAGACGGCCTTAAGCCAGTTCACCGCCGTATTTTGTACGCAATGAGCGAGGCTGGCATTACGCCAAACCGCCCACATAAGAAGTCTGCATGGGCAGTCGGTGAAGTCATGGGTAAGTACCACCCACACGGTGACTCCGCTATTTATGACTCCATGGTCCGTATGTCTCAGGACTTCTCGATGAGACTCCCTCTGATTGATGGCCACGGAAACTTTGGTTCTATCGACGGTGATCCACCAGCAGCAATGCGTTATACCGAGGCACGCCTTACCAGAAGTGCTATGGAGATGCTGGCAGAGCTTAACAAGAACACCGTTGATCTTCAGTCAAACTATGATGAGTCTCTGACAGAGCCTGCAGTTCTTCCTGCTCGTTTCCCAAATCTTTTGGTTAACGGTTCTTCAGGTATTGCAGTTGGTATGGCCACCAACATTCCTCCTCATAACCTTGGTGAGGTTACTAACGCTGTCTGCATGATGATTGAGAACCCTGACGTTACCACTGAGGAGCTCATGACCGTTCTACCTGGTCCTGACTTCCCAACAGGCGGCATCATCATGGGCACTCAGGGCATCAAGGATGCCTATGAGACTGGTCGCGGTTCTATTACCGTCCGCGCAAAAGTCCACGTTGAGCAGGTCAAGAGTGGTCGTCAGCGTCTTGTTGTCACTGAGATTCCTTATCAGGTTAACAAGGGCCTTCTTCAGGAGAAGATTGCTCAGGCAGTCAACGAGAAGAAAATTGAAGGCATCTCTGACATGCGCGACGAGTCCAACCGTAAGGGTATGCGCATCGTCTTGGATCTCAAGCGTGATGCTGTTCCACAGGTTGTTCTGAATAACCTGTACAAGAAGACTCAGCTTCAGTCCAACTTTGGCATCATTGACCTGGCTTTGGTTGACGGTGTTCCTCGTACGCTTTCCCTCCGCGAGATTCTTCGTCACTACATTGATCACCAGATTGATGTTGTACGCCGTCGTACTGAGTTTGACCTGGACAAGGCACAGAAGCGTGTCCACATTTTGGAAGGCCTTCTGACCGCAGTTGATAACATCGATGAGATTGTCCACATCATCCGCAGCTCGCAGGATGATGCTGAGGCAAAGAAGCGCATGAACGAGCGTTTTGGCCTGGATGAGATTCAGGGTGAGGCAATCCTTCAGATGCGTCTGCGCCGCCTCACCGGTCTTGCTCGTCAGGATCTTGTTGACGAGATTTCCCAACTCAGACTTGATATTGCCTACTACGAGGATCTTCTCGCCCATGAGGAAAAGATTCTGGCTGTTATTGCCGATGAGCTCCGAGAGATTTCCAACCGCTATGCTGACAAGCGTCGTACGCAAATCTCTGACCAGGACATTCAGAACCTGGACGTTGAGGATCTTATCGCTGAAG
>JABZHQ010000121.1:0-2116 GCA_015258765.1 Atopobium sp.
ACGTCTTCAACAGCGTATCCTGCAGCCTCAATAGCCATTGGAACAAGGGAGGTCTCAGTGAGTCCTGGGAATGTCTTCAGACCCATGACCATAACGTGATGTCCATCCCAAATAAAGTCGATACGAGCAAGATCTCTGCAGCCGTATGCCGTAAACACCTCAAGAGCTGCGCGCTCAAGAGCCTCACGAGCAGCGGCTGGATCTGCGCCAAGTGCTGCCAAAGACTCAGGACGAACTGGGCAGAAGTGCTGAATACGCTCTGGATCAAGACGAGCATCCGTGTCGTAAATACCCTTGGTCACTGAAATCTCTACTGGTGGCAGGGTTTTCTCGCCATCTGCGTCAGAGAGCACGGTAACGCTTACTTCAACGCCATCAACCCACTGCTGGATAATGACGGAGTCGTCAAAACCAAGTGCGCCGAGAAGTGCTGGTCCAAGCTGGTCAGCGCTGTCAACCTTAGAAAGGCCCATAGCAGAGCCGCCGTGAACGGGCTTGACTGCTAGAGGGAAGCCAACGCCGCCACCAAGGCGCTCGGGAACCAGGTCAAGGGCGGCAGCTGCGCCAAGGTCTTTAAATGCGCTGGCAGTCAACACAATCTGAGGAGGCCAGATGACCTCAGACTCCTCCTTTGACCAGGCCTGGCGCACAATAAACGGCATGTCAGCCTTGTTCCAGGCTGCCCTACAAGATGCAGGCCTTGAGCCCACATACGGAATCTTGAGGAACTCTAAAAGCGCAGGTACTGCACCATCTTCTCCGCCTGCACCGTGAAGGCACACAAACGCAACATCAGGCTTCTCGGCACGGAGGGTGTCTACCAGGTGCGCATCAGCATCAAGTGGTAATACCTCATACCCGTGCTTCTCTAAAGCCTCAGAGACAAGAGCTCCACTTTTGAGCGAGAAGTTCCTCTCAAATGAGGCTCCACCCATAATGACAGCAACTTTTGTAGCCATACTTAACACTCCCTTGCAGAGGATTGAGATTCAGAATGAGAAGACTCAGGAAGAGCGCCCGCCTCTAGGAATGCGCGATACAGCGCCATGCAATCTTGGACGCACAAAGACAGCCTGCGGATTGCCTCGTGGATGCGCTCTGGCGTCTCAAATGAGTAGCACAGGCGCATACTTGAACTAATACGCTGGTCAGGATAGCAATAAACACCTGGTACAAAGGCAACTCCCTCTTCAATTGCACGAGGAAGCAACTGCTCAGTATTGAGGTATGGCGGGAAGGTTACCCACAGGAACAAACCACCCTCTGGCTTAGTCCAGGTAACGTCTTTGGGGAAGAACTCTGCAAGCGCTGCGAGCATGGCGTCTTTTCTCTCTTTATAGCGAGACTTAGATACCTCAAGAGCCGCCTGCCAATCAACCTCATTGAAGTAGTGCTCGGCAAGAATCATGTTAAAGGGGCTGGTACAAAGGTCAGAACCAGACTTAGCAAGGTTGATGCGCTCAAGGAAATGACGAGGTGCAACCATCCAAGCTAAGCGCAGTCCAGGGGCAAAAATCTTTGACGTGGTTCCCAAATAAATGACATTTGGATCAAGCGTCTTAAGGCGTGTTAGATCTTCTCCCTCAAAGCGGATAAGACCATACGGATCATCCTCAACAACAGGGATGTTGTACTGGCGCGCCAGCTCAAGAAGGCGCAGACGCCTTGGCATAGACATGGTGATGCCGGCAGGATTGTTAAAGTTAGGAATAACGTAGATGAACTTAGGCTTTCTACCTTGGCTTGCAAGCTCTTTAAGCTTTGCCTCGAGAAGATCTGTCCTAATGCCTTCTTCATCCATATCAATGGTGTGAACAGTAGGCTCATACGCGGAAAATGCCTGGAACGCACCAAGATAGCTTGGACCCTCACAGATAATATCGTCCCCTGGGTTAAGAAAGACACGGCCCAAGAAATCAAGCGCCTGCTGGGAACCAGAAGTCAAAATCATCTCGTCAGGATCAGCCTCGACGCCCTGAGCAGCTAAAATCTTGCAGATGGTCCTTCTGCACTCAATACGGCCGTCAGAGTTGCCGTACTGAAGAGACCTAAGTCCCTCAACAGCAACGCAGCGTCGAGCGCACTCTGCAACCTGATCAAGTGGCAGCGAAGAAAT
>JABZHQ010000122.1:0-2093 GCA_015258765.1 Atopobium sp.
ACCCGCACATGAACTGCCTCCCATTTCTTATGTCCAAGAAATGGGAGGCAGTTCATAGCGCTCGTAAAGGACAACTACCCCAGCAACGAAAGCACTTCTCGCTTGGCAGCCAAAAACTCTGCGCTCAAGTCAAACGATGCCAGGTCAGCATCTTGATCAGCGCCTTTGCCAGAGTCTGCCCCCTCCGCATCGCCGCAGCCCTGCGGCTCAACAACGCCCACAATCTTAGTTACCACACCCTGCGCAGGACTGCCCGCCATTACGTAAATGCGAGAAGCCATGGCAACCGCCTCATCAACGTCGTGCGCGATCACCAGTACGGAGAGTCCAAACTCCTTCACGGAAGACATGAGCCACGCACGCATTTCTCGCCGTGTGAGGGCATCAAGTGCCGAGAAGGGCTCGTCCAGCAGCATAATGTCTGAGCCAATGAGTGCCGTGCGCAGGAACGCAACGCGCTGTCTCATGCCGCCTGAGAGCTCGTGAGGCCAACTTTGTGCCACGCGCTCAAGTCCACCGCGTTCCAGCATCTCCTGGGCCCGTGCGCGTGCCTCAGAGCGCGAGACACCCTTCAGCTCAAGCGGAAGCGCTACGTTGTCGATGATGCGCTTGCTTGGGATGAGCAAATCTTTCTGGAGCATGTAGCCAATGTGGCCCGGATGACCCGTGACGTCGGAGCCATGCAGCAGCACCTTGCCCTCTTGCGGCTGCAAAAGCCCTGCAAGCGCGTGGAGTAGCGTAGTCTTACCACAGCCCGAGCGACCAACCAGGCAGGTGATTGTACCCGGTTGCAGCTCGATTGAGATGTCCTGAGCAACTACCTGGCCGTTTCCCCAGACCAGCGTAAGGTGGCGTGCTTCAAGTGCTGGCGCGTCCTGTTGCGTCTCGCATGCTGCCACAGCTCCAAGGTTCTTCTCGCCAGGAGCTTCTACGACTGCGCCTTCTGTTATGTCAGTAGTTTGCTTATCCAAGGTACTCACTAGTAAATCCTGCGGATGGATCAATCTTATTCTCTAGCAACTGCTGGTTATTGAGCCAGGTATAGAAACGCTGCCAGCGAGCGGAGTCAATAACACCCCACTTCTCGGCGTCATCAATGTATTTAGCAGCCAAGAACTTCTGAGAGGCTTTAACCAGGTCAGCGTCAAGTTCTGGAACAGCTTTGAGCAGAATCTCTGCCGCCTCGTCTGGGTTAGAAACGCAGAACTCGTAACCCTTTCTTGCGGCACTCAAGAAGGCCTTAACAGCATCTGGATTCTCTTTTGCAAAACCATCGTTTACCGCAATAACTGGTGTGTAAAAGTCAAAGTTTTGATCAATAGCTGCAAAGGCAAAATAGTTGTACGCAAAGTTCTGAACACGAGCATTTTGAACAGCCCACTGCTCGTACACCCAAACAGCATCAAACATCTTTGCTTTTAAGCCAGATACCTCGTCGTCTACCTCGTAAGGTACCATCTTAAGCGTTGAAGGATCTCCGCCGTCAGATTCCATAACAGACCTGATTGTTGCCTGTTCAACAGGGAGATTCCATGTTGCGTAAGTGCGGTCATTCAGGTCTCGCGGACGAACAATATGATCCTCTTCACGGCTCATAATGCCCGAAAGATTGTGCTGAATGATAGCAGCCACCGCCGTATACGGCAGCGGATTAGAAGACGAGAGGCTGTTAGCAATATAGTCCTGGTAGGTAACGCCCATCTGAGCGCCGCCGGCACCGATCAGCGCGTCCGCACCGTCAGCAGGTGGCTGCTGAATGGTTACCTTGAGACCAGCTTGGTCAAAGTAACCCTTCTCCTGTGCTACATAAATGCCTGTGTGGTTGGTGTTTGGGGTGTAATCCAGCGCAAACGTAATCTCTGTAGCTCCACCGCTCTTCTCGCCACCGCCCTTGTTGCTGTTGGACGGAGCGGATGGCTGCTCAAGCGAGCAACCTGCGCAAAGACCTGCTGTCGAGAAACCCATCGCAGCTAGAAAGCCTTTTCTTGTTATACCCTTGCGATTAGATGCGTTCATGCGGTTAATCACTTCTTTCTTTGAACCAGTTGAGATTAGTGCGTGGATTCTCCACTGTCTTGAGAGGTATCCCAAGG
>JABZHQ010000042.1:0-9908 GCA_015258765.1 Atopobium sp.
GGATTTTTCTCATCAAGTTTTGCTAGCACATCGCCAATAGCGTCAAGGACTTTTGTGGTGGAAACGCCCGAAGTTGCCTGGTAGGTAACAGATTGTGATTCTTCGTCACCAATGGCGTTCCAGCCCTGGGTATTTGCGTATCCAAGTTTGGTCATCTTTGTAGCAGCAATTGCATTACCTGTATAGGTAAGGCGTACTACAGAGTTGGCGTAGCCCGTCGCACCAAACTGCGCGGCATCACTTGAGATTGCCGTGGTACTTCTGGTGCGAGAAACAACTTCAATGCCCGTAAGGAGTAAGGACTCATCGGCATCATATTCACCAGGAGTCCAAGCTGGTGCCTCAACGCGTGTGCGCGCATCAGCAATAACGGTATCAGTTGAAGGTACATTGCTCACGCGAATAAAGAACACGATAACTGCAGATAAAAGAGCAAGACTTAAAAGCGCAAGAATGCCAGAAAGCAGGCTGTAGCGGCGTACAAACCTAAACAGCGCACGACGCCTGCTGCGAAGATAGCTTGAGAACGTATCAGCAACATCTTTTATAGACGTTGCGTCATCGTCAGAGGTTTCACTACTCGCGTCAGCAGCATTTTTGACAGAAGCTTCAGTAGCTTCAGTCTCCGAATGTTCGTGAGTGCTCTCTTCAAGCTCTTTGAGGCGAGCTTCTACAGCAGAAAGGTCCTGCGTCAGAGCTGCATCGTTTACGATTTTCTCCAGGTCAGTTGTGCTATCTGCGTCGTTTTCAGGAGAGCTCTCATCCGAAGCAGAGTGAGTCTCATCCTTTTCACCATCTTCGTCTAGACCAGGAAAGATAGGGCTGACAATTTCCATGATGTAGTCTTCATCAGCAGCGGCCATATCGGCAGCAATAGGGTCGGTGACCTCTTCAAGCTCGTCGGTCTTCTCGCCAGCGGTGTCAACTGCCTCAGCAGCCTGGGCATCAAGGGTCTTCTGATCAGAAGAAGCATCCTCTGTAGCAGGCATGTTATCTGGTTGTGAAGTTTTGTTCTTAGAAGTCATAGCGCCTCATTACCGTATGAACCTGCTGTAATTTTCTCACAATTATGTAACTTGTGTACCCTCATCCTGTGCAGATAGGGAGGTATCGGTTTAAAAACTGCCTAGTGGTGGTACACTTCTTTAGTTGAAATCTCACCTCGCAAGCAGCTTGCGCTACAGTTTGGCCACAGGCTTATAAGCCAAGCGCGCACGAGGCACTTATCTTAGGAGCAGGAATGCGTGACAAGCTAGAAAAAATCGTTGAGGCCTATGCTGAGCTTGAGCAAAAGCTTGCAGACCCAGCCGTTGTCTCTGATCCAAAAGAGTATGCTCGCGTAGCAAAAGAGCACTCTAATCAGGCGGACTTGGTTGCTCACGCCAATAAGTACATCACTGCCCTCGATGACATTGAGGCTGCAAAAGAGCTTCTCAACGCCACTTCTGATCCAGAAGAAAAAGAGATGCTACAGGAAGATATTGCTGCTAATGAAGAGATGCTTCCTCAGCTTGAGGATGAGATCAAGGTCATGCTGATCCCAGGCGATCCAAATGACGAGAAGGACACTATCGTTGAGATTCGCGCTGGTGTTGGCGGCGACGAGGCAGCAATCTTTGCAGGCGACCTCTTCAAGATGTATGAGCGTTTTGCCGAGGCTCGTGGTTGGAAGACAGAGATTCTTTCCAGCTCTCCATCTGAGGCAGGCGGCTTCAAGACTATTGAGTTCAAGGTCACAGGCGATAAGGTCTATTCAGTTATGAAGTACGAATCCGGTGTTCACCGTGTTCAGCGCGTTCCTAAGACTGAGTCTCAGGGCCGCATTCAGACCTCTACCGCAACTGTTGCAGTTCTCCCAGAGGCTGACGAGATTGATATTCAGATTAACCAGGAAGACCTGCGTATTGATACCTACTGCGCATCCGGTCCTGGTGGTCAGTGCGTTAACACCACCTATTCCGCAGTTCGTATTACTCACCTGCCAACAAATACCGTTGTTCAGTCTCAGGATCAGCGTTCTCAGATTCAGAACCGCGAGGTTTGTATGCAGATGCTTCGCGCTCGTCTTTACGAGATGGAGCTGGAGCGTCAACAGGCTGAGCAGGGTGCAGAGCGTCTTTCCCAGATTGGTCATGGCGCACGTTCCGAGAAGATTCGTACATATAACCAGCCACAGGACCGTGTAACCGACCACCGCGTCGGCTTCAACGGCACCTACAATGGCGTTCTTCTGGGCGATACGCTGCCATCCGTTATTGAGGCTCTTGCTGCAGCAGAGCGTGCCGAGAAACTCGCTCAGGCTGTGTAAGGTGCAAACTTCATGACAGATGAAGTTTGGACAATCCAGAAAATTTTGACGTGGACTACTCAGCACCTGGAAAAGAAGGGTGATGAGCATCCACGTCTTTCTGCAGAATGGCTTTTGTCCGCGGTGACAGGCCTTTCTCGCGTTCAGCTCTACACCAACTTTGACAAGCCGCTTTCTGCGGATGAGCGCACTCGCATGCGCGAGGCAATTAAGCGCCGTGCAGAAGGGGAGCCGCTCCAGTACGTGACGGGCGAGATGCCCTTTAGGCACCTGGTTCTTACCTGCGAGCCAGGCGTGCTTATCCCACGACCAGAGACAGAGGTGCTGGTAGACGTTGCGCTAGCAGGCGTTGACGAGGCAACTCCAAACGCTGACGGGGAAGTGCGCGTGCTTGAGGTTGGCGTAGGAACGGGCTGCATATCGCTCTCTATTGCTACTGAGCGTCCACAGACACGCGTCTACGCTACAGATCTTTCTCCTCAAGCGATTGTGCTGGCAACTCGCAACAGAGATGCCCTGGACCTCCAGGAGCGCGTGGAGCTCATTGAGTGCGACCTGGTAGAAGGCGTACCCACAGAGCTTGCACAGTCCTTCTCTGTGTTGGTGTCTAATCCGCCCTACATTCCCACAAATGTGCTCGAGCAGGAGGTGCCTGCCGAGGTCAAGGGCTTTGAGCCTGAGCTGGCGCTTGACGGGGGAGAGGACGGTCTGGACGTCTATAGGCGATTGCTCGAGGCTGCTCCGCATATGCTTCTACCTGGTGGTATGCTCTGCGTTGAGCTCTACGAGGGGCACCTGGACAAGGCGGCGCACCTTGCCGAGCAGCAGGGCGTGTGGGAGTCCGTTGAGGTCAAAGAGGATCTGACGCACAGGCCGCGCATTCTTGTGGCGCACCTAGCAAAGTAGCACTTCAGACGCTTGGCGAGAAAATCTGTGCAACGCGTATCAGTGCGCATCAGGCAATATCGCGCAGCACACAACATTGCGCCGCACACAACAAAGAGTTGAGGGTTTATGGGAGAGTACATCAAAGTTGATCAGATGAATCCGGATGCATCTGTAGTTTCTTTAGCTGTTGAGGTAGCGCGTCGTGGCGGCGTGCTTATTATGCCTACCGATTCTGTCTATGGTATTGGCGCTGCTGCAACTCCTCAAAACCAAGGTCATAAGCGTATCTTTGAGATTAAGCAGCGTCCTTCAACGCAGACACTTCCTTGGCTTGTGGGCAGTAAATCTGACCTGCAGAAGTATGCGCACATCACACATGACTGGGCAAATAAGCTGGTAGAAGCCTATTGGCCAGGAGCTCTTACGCTGGTAGTCACCGCATCAGATAATGTTCCTGATGAGTACGTCTTGCCAGATAACAGGACCATTGCGCTTCGCATGCCCAATTCGCCGCTTGTGTGTCAGATCGCTGAGCAGCTAGGGACTCCTCTGGCAACTACCAGCGCAAATACGCACGGAGCTCCTTCTGCAGTTGATGGATGTGGTCTTGAGGCAGGCCTTGTTGAGCAAGCGGATCTGACGCTTGATGGAGGTCCAGCACCTCTTGCTATTGCGTCTACCATTGTCGACTGCACAGGTGATGAGCCACGCATTTTGCGCGAAGGCGCTATCACAACCGAGGACATTCTCGCCACTGCGGGATTTGCAAAATAGATAAAAAATCCTATCCCTTTTATGTGTTTTGGCTGCAGCTTTTGCCTGCATGCGGTACTCTCTATAGGAGTGAATTTTCTGAGGAGGATACGTATGCGTATTGCAGTTGGTTCCGATCACGCTGGCTTTATCCAGAAAGATCCTATCATTGAGCACATCAAGTCGCTTGGCCATGAGGTTTTGGACTTTGGACCAGCAAATGACGACCGTGTTGATTACCCTGATTTTGCAGATAAGGTTGCTCGCGCAGTCGCAGCAGGCAAGGCAGATCGCGGTGTTCTGATTTGTGGCACCGGCATTGGCATTGCCATGACCGCTGATAAAGTCCCTGGTATTCGCGCTACTCCTGTTCAGACTGTTCAGTTTGCAGAGCTTGCTCGCGAGCACAATAACGCAAACGTCATTGGTCTATCTGGCCGATTCACTGATCTTGCTGTTAACGAGGCTATTGTGGACACCTTCCTGAGCACCGAGTTTGCAGGTGGCCGCCACACTGGACGTGTCGAGAAGATCATGCGTGAGGATGACCCTAACTTTAAGGGTGTTGACGCTGAGTAAGTAAGCAGCACATAAACGGTGCTGTCTAAGCAATACATACACAAACCTGCACGGAATGTACGTCTAGGATATAGTTGCAGACATTCAAATAAAGCGCAGGTCAAGCTCTTGGAGGGAGCATTATGGCAGATTATGATGAGTCCAGACTTACGGTTGTTGACCACCCACTAGTTCAGCACAAGCTTCACATTCTTCGTGACAAGACAACCACCACTAAGCAGTTCCGTGAGCTTGTCAACGAGCTTGCAATTCTTGAGAGCTATGAGGCTATGCGCGACTTCCCACTTGAGGACGTCGAGGTAGAGACTCCTCTTGAGACCATGACTGCTAAACGTATTGCTGGTAAGAAGGTTGCTATTATTCCAATTCTTCGTGCTGGCCTTGGTATGGTTGACGGCATTCTTGAGCTGGTACCATCTGCTCGCGTTGGCCATGTTGGTATGTACCGTGATCCAGAGACCCATCTTCCTCACCAGTATTACTGCAAGTTCCCTGCAGACATTGAGAACCGTACCTGCCTGGTTGTTGACCCAATGCTGGCAACTGGCGGCTCTCTAACTGCTGCTATTCAGTTCCTGCGTGAGGCTGGCGTCAAGGATATTCGCTGCCTGACCATTGTTTCTTGCCCTGAGGGCGTCAAGGCAACTCTGGACTTTGATCCAGATGTACGCCTCTACACCTGCACCGTTGACCGTCAGCTGAGTCCAAATGCTTACATTCTCCCAGGCCTTGGCGACGCAGGTGACCGTATTTACGGCACCAAGTAAGAAGCTCATCGTTTTTCTCGCAATATAATAGAGTTGCGAATACGTACGTTAGTACATGATCCAGTGTCCGCAGAACAAGCACACTGGATCATTTTTCTTTTCAGATCAGTGTTTTACGAGAAGAAATAACTGGTGATACATATCAAAAACTTTGCGAATAACAGGGGATATTGATACAACTATTTTTACCTGGACATTAATGTTCCTGCCAATAAAATAGCGACGTAACAGCAGTTTATTAGTGTTATAGTTGAATGAATCAATAACGGCAGCTAACACGAAATGTGTCAGTAATGTGAGAGTTTGAGCATAAGTCAATTATTTGATTTTGTAATCGTGACTATGCATTCATTTAGTGCTAGTATCGCCGTTCGTCGCAAATATGCACGCCGAGTGGTAGATAATATACTCCAAGTGGCATATTCTTGGCATCTTACGTTGCGTTTCAAGTATGCTGAGCAGTGACGGGCAATCTGAAATGGTTGCAGATTGTATGGGGAGGTTGAGACAGAGTGGATGTTCTTGCGCAGTTGCCAGCAGAGATGGCCGAGCTGCTCGAAAGTTTTTTGCCACACGCATTGGTTGGTAACACCACCTTTGGTTTCACGAACTACATTTTCTATTTCTTAATCGCTGCTGTGATTTTTCTGATTGTCTGCTTTAGGTTTAAGAAGAAGCAGGCAGAGAGCATTGCTCCTCAGGGACGCTTTGTTAATGGTGTTGAGTATCTGATTGAGTACATCAGAGATGACGTCTGCAAAGCTTCTCTTGGAGAAACGTGGCGCACACACTTCCCATTCTTGATTACCATGTTTATGTTTATTCTGATCAACAACATTATTGGCCTTATTCCTGGCGCACACCCAGGTACTGGCACCATTGGTGTCACCGCCGCTCTTGGTCTTTGCTCCCTTGGATACTTTATGTATGTAGGTGCAAAAAAGATGGGTGTTATTGGCTACATCTTGAGTCTTGCACCAAAGGGCGTTAATCCTGTTATCGCAGCAGTTATCTGGGTTATTGAGGTCTTCTCAACATTCCTTCGTCTGGTTACTCTGGCCGTCCGTCTGTTCTGCAACATGTATGCAGGTCACATCGTTATGGGTACGTTTGCAATTCTTGCATCTATGTACTTTATGCCAGCGATTGAGAACTTCTCCGCATCAACAGCCGCCCAGGCAGGATTTTCGATTTTCTGGATCTTGCTGTTGATTATCATTTACTTGGTAGAAACTATTGTTGCTTTCATTCAGGCATACGTTTTTACCCTACTCTCTACTGTCTACATCCAGCTGGTAGAGTCTGAACACTAAGCAAAACGCTTAGTTGGTGGCATTGCCACACTGTGGTGCCAAACGGCACAAAAGATGAAGTCATCTGAGCCCACGCTCAGTTGATGATAGGTATGTATATTGGTCGCCTTGAGAGGGGCGAGCGAAAAAGGAGGAATCGTGGGTATTTTCGGATATGCTCTTTGCGTTATGGGAGCAGCAATTTGTATTAGCGTCGTAGCAACGAGTGCCGCTAACAACATGGCTCGTCAGCCTGAGGTTCAGGGTCGTCTCTTCACAGTCTTTATTCTTGGCTGCGCATTCATCGAGGCACTTACCCTAATTGGCTTCGTTGTTACCTTGATGGTTAAGTAAATTACTGTTTGTAACAGCGAAAACGCTACGTTGGAGGAATGCATGAATACGATTTGTAAGGGAGTTAAAAAAGCCAGCACAGTAGGCGCAACTGCTGCTCTACTTGTGGCAATGGCTCCCTCAGTCGCACTTGCTGAAGAGGGTGCAAGTGGTGCCGATATTCTTCTTCCAAAGCCCGCTGAGTTTGTTCCTGCTCTGATTGCGTTTCTGATCATCTTTGCTGTTGTAGCAAAGTTTGTATGGCCTTCCGTTCTACGTATGCTTGACAAGCGTCAAGAGAAGATCCAAGGCGATCTGGACGCTGCAGCAAAGGCTCGCGAGGAAGCCAACAAGGATCGTGAAATCGCAGCAGCTGGTATCGACGCAGCTAAGCAGCAAGCAGACGAGATTGTTTCTGCTGCTAAGCGTGAGGGCGAAGAAGAGCGTGCTCGTATTATCGAGCAGGCAAAGGCAGAAGCTGTCGAGATTATTACTAAGGGTAAGGGCGTTGTAGAGTCTGAGCGTCGTCACGCCATGGCTGAGCTTTCTGATTCCGTTGTTGATCTTGCCGTCGATATTGCCGGAAAGATTATTGGCAACGAGCTTTCAGTAGAGCAGCAGCGTGCTCTTGCCGAAAAGTACCTTGCGGAAGTAGGTACTCCAGATGAGCACTAATAAAGACGATCAAGACAGAAAAGTAGAGGGCTATACCAGGGCACTCCTGGAGGCTGGCCGCGCTGAGGGTCGTGCAACTGCAGACCTCGTACAGGTTCAGCATGCAAAGAAGTTCTCTCCAGAAGTTCTTGAGACTCTTGGTGCTATGCAGGCGAGTGAGGATGTCAACCTTATCAATGATGTTGCCGCTACGTTCCAGGAGCTTCTTGAAGAAGAAGACAAGACACTTACAGTAACGGTAACTACTACAATGCCTCTTGATGATGAGTTGCGTGCAAAGGTCACCGAGAAGCTCGAGAAGAACTTCAACACTGAGGTGTATCTCATTGAGCGTGTTAATCCCAAGATTTTGGGTGGCATTGTTGTTGAGGCACGTGATCATCGTTATGATGCATCGGTAAAGACACAGCTCACTCACATTAAGAGTAGGCTCTCTTCAGATCACGTTGAAAGTGAATTGTAATGACTGATAAGACCACCATACAGGAAGGAACACTAAGCTCAGATGCCGTCATGGCACAGCTTAGAGAGCGCCTTTCTAAGGTCAATTCAACCGTATCCCAGCAAGAGGTATCTGCTGTTACTGAGGTAGCAGACGGTATCGCTCGCGTTGCTGGCCTACGTAGCGCTATGGCAGGCGAGCTGCTGGAGTTCACCAGCTCCGTTACCGGCCACAGCGTATTCGGTCTTGCTCAGAACCTTGATGAAACTTCAGTCGGCGCTGTTTTGTTCGGCGAAGTTTCTGAGATTAAGGAAGGCGATGAGTGCCGTACAACCGGCCGCGTCATGGATATTCCAGCCGGTTTTGACATGCTTGGTCGTGTTGTTAACCCACTGGGCCAGCCTATTGATGGACTTGGTGCTATCCACGCTACACATCGTCGTCCTATTGAGTTCAAGGCTCCTGGCATCATGCAGCGTCAGCCTGTTTGCGAGCCAGTTCAGACTGGACTTCTGGCAATTGACGCTATGGTTCCTGTCGGCCGTGGTCAGCGTGAGTTGATCATTGGTGACCGTAAGACCGGTAAGACCGCTATCGCAATTGACGCAATCGTAAACCAGAAGAACACCGATATGGTTTGTATCTATGTCGCCATCGGTCAGAAGGCGTCTACAGTTGCAAACATCCGCGAGTCTCTTTCCCGCCATGGTGTTCTTGACAAGACCGTCATTGTTGCAGCTACCGCAGCTGATTCTGCTCCAATGCAGTACATTGCTCCTATGGCAGGTGCTGCTATTGGTGAGTTCTTTATGTATAACGATAAGGACGGAAAGCCTGCTGACAAAGATCATCCAGGCGGACACGTTCTTGTTGTTTACGACGACCTTTCCAAGCAGGCAGTTGCATACCGTCAGATGTCACTGACGCTTCACCGTCCACCAGGACGTGAGGCATATCCTGGTGATATTTTCTACCTGCACTCACGCTTGCTGGAGCGTGCATGTAAGCTCTCCGATGAAAACGGAGCAGGTTCACTTACAGCACTTCCAATTATTGAGACGCAGGAAGGCGACGTTTCTGCATACATTCCTACAAACGTCATTTCCATTACAGACGGCCAGATTTATCTGCAGTCTAATCTCTTCTTCCAGGGCCAGCGCCCAGCAGTCGACGTAGGTATTTCTGTATCCCGCGTTGGTGGCGACGCTCAGGTCAAGGCAATGAAGCAGGTTGCAGGTACACTTCGTCTGGACCTTGCAAGTTATCGTGAGAAGCAGGCATTCTCGCAGTTCGGATCCGACTTGGATGCAACTACGCAGTACCAGCTCAACCACGGTGCTCATATGATGGAGCTTCTCAAGCAGCCACGTTATTCAGCTCTGGACGTAGTAGACCAGATTTGCGCAATTTACGCTGCAAAAGAGAACTTCATTGATGACGTTGATCTTGAGAACGTTGCTCTCTTCCGTGATGGCCTTGCTCAGTACATGAGTGAGTATCACCCACAGCTCCGCAACTCTCTGCGCAACGGAAAGATTTCTGATGAGCAGGCAGAGCGCTTGAGTGATCACATTAAGCACTTCAAGGCTAAGTTCTTGGAAGAGCATCCAAACAAGGTTGTGGATGAGGCAGAAGCTAATTCAGATACACCAGGCTCTTTTGACGCAGTAACCCAAGGTTCATTGCAGGAGTAATTATCAATGGCGAACCTTCACGAAATATCGAGGCGTATGAGCTCCATCAGGAGCACCATGCAGATTACGCGCACCATGTCGATGATTTCGACAGCGCGTGTCCGCAAGGCACTTGATAGGGCCGAGGCTGCTTCGCCATATAAGGAAGCTATTACCCTTATGCTTGCAAATGTAGCA
>JABZHQ010000043.1:0-9696 GCA_015258765.1 Atopobium sp.
GCGCATGCAACAGCACCGTTCACAAAAATCTGACGTGATGTTGCGCGATGGGTCAGGCAAACTTCCTCATCCTGTCCAAAGAAATGAACCTCATGAGTGCCGGCCACTGTACCGCCTCTGAGGGCAAACACGCCAATCTCGTCCTTAGTGCGCGCTCCACAGAAACCCTCGCGGCCGGAAACAACGGGGCGAGTTCCCTCAGGATCAATAGCAGCGAGCAGCAGCTTTGCTGTGCCGGACGGAGCGTCAACCTTCTGGTTATGATGCGTCTCCACAATCTCGGTGTCCCAGCCGTTAAGCGCCTCAGCAGCCATAGCCACCGCACGCCTCAACACGGCAACACCCACCGAATAGTTTGCCGCGTGAATCACCGGCACGCTCTCCCCCAGCTGCTTCAGCTCTAAAACCTGCTCTGGCGAGAAACCCGTGGTGCCAGAAACAAGTGCGCACCCGCGCTCACGCACAAAACCGACAACAGCATCAAAGGCAGCAACGCCAGAGAAATCCACAACCACATCAGGCGTCTGCTCAACGGTATTCAGCTGATTGATATTCTCGTGACCAAACGCGCCAAGCACTTCAAAACCGTGAGCAATAAGGGTTTGCTCGATAAGCTTTCCCATCTTGCCGGTACCAATTACTACTGCACTAGGCATCAAGAAGACCAGCCTTTCTCATAGCGTTTTCAAGCACCTCGGCGTGCTCATCAGTCATCTTCCACAGAGGTAGACGATAATTTTCTTCCATAAATCCCATACGAGCCAAAGCGGCCTTGACTGGAATTGGGTTAACCTCGCAGAAGAGGGCGTGAACCAGTTCAAGATACTGAAGCTGCAGCTCGCGAGCAAGGGAGACCTCACCACGATGCCATGCAGTAACCAGGTCATGAACCATCTTTGGATCAAGGTTAGACCAAACAGAAATAACACCAGAAGCACCAAGGGAAAGCAGTGGCACAATCATGTCGTCATTTCCGGACCACATAGTAAAGTCATCGCTCAAATAACGAGCAACCTTTGTTGCATATGCAATGTCTCCAGATGCCTCTTTAATGCCCCATGCATTTGGATGTGCAGCAAGTCTCTGAACGTTGCGCTCAGAAATAGAGCAGCCCGTTCTACCAGGAATGTTATACAAAATACAAGGAACATCAACGCGGTCGAGTACATACGAGAAGTGCTGGTAGATGCCCTCTTCGTTACTCTTGTTGTAGTAGGGAGTAATGAGCAGCAGGCCATCAACACCTGCCTTCTCTAGAGCTTCTGCCTTGCGCAATGACTCAGCAGAAGAGTTGGAGCCAGCACCGCCGATAACAGGAACTTTGCCCTGAGCTCTGGCAAGGATTGCCTTAACTACCTCAATGTCCTCCTCATCTGTCATGGTTGAGGACTCGCCAGTAGTACCAAGAGCGAGAATACCGTCAATTCCCTGCTGAATCTGGAAGTCTACAAAGTGCTCAAGTGCCTCAAAGTCAACATTTCCCTGAGCATCAAATGGGGTTACTAAAGCGGTGATTGCACCAGTTACGTTCTTCATGTCCATAGTTTTTCTCGCCCTCTAACGTGTGGTGTTTGTAGTTGTTTGTTGTGCAAGATCAGAAAAATCGGAGCCATCAAATGCAAGCGTTGCAAAGTAATCGGCTTCTGTCTCAGCGCGGCGAATAAGCTGCACGGATCCGTCTTCTAGAAGCAGCAGCTCAGCGGAGCGCAGACGGCCGTTGTAGTTATAGCCCATCGAGAAACCATGAGCGCCCGTATCGTGAATAAACAAGAGGTCACCCACAGCTACCTCTGGGAGCTGGCGATTCTTTGCAAACTGATCGTTATTCTCGCAAAGCCCGCCCACAACATTGTACGTATGTGTTGCAAGGGCATCCTCTTTACCCATAACAGTGATGTGATGGTAGGCGTCATAGATTGCAGGACGCATAAGGTTTGCCGCACACGCGTCTACGCCTAGGTAGTGGCGGTACGTCTCTTTTTGGTGCAAAACGCGAGTAACAAGCGCACCAGCAGGGCCCAAAAGCCAACGACCAAGCTCGGTGTAAATGGCAACGTCTCCCATACCTTCGGGAACTAGAACCTCTTCAAAGGCGCGCTTTACACCCTGACCAATGGCCAAGACGTCAGGCTCAACCTGATCTGGCTCATACGCCACACCAATGCCACCAGAAAGATCGATAAATCCAATATGAATATCAAGCTCTCTGTGCAGCTTAACGGCCAGCTTAAAGAGGACGCGTGCAAGGTTTGGATAGTAATCTTCCTCTTGAGCGTTACTAGCTAGGAAAGCATGGAGGCCAAACTCAGTCACGCCTTTGGTCTTAAGATACGCAAACGTCTGGAAAAGCTGCTCTTCTGTCATGCCAAACTTAGCATCATCGGGATTTCCAATAATGCCATTTTGAGACTCAAACACGCCACCAGGATTAAGGCGTGCGCACATGACCTGCGGCATGTTGCTTCCCACTGCTTCTTCAAGCGTTGTAAGCATGTCGCCGCCAGCGTCCAAGTTGATAATGGCTCCCAGCTCATGAGCGCGAGCAAAGTCAAGCACCGTAGTGTCGTTTGACGAGAGCATAATGTTTTGACCGGTGACTCCACAGGCTTTTGCAAGCGTGAGCTCGGTAGCATTTGCACAGTCACAGCCACAGCCAAGCTCTGCCAGCAATCTCACAATGTAAGGATTTGGCGTAGCCTTAACCGCAAAGTACTCTTTAAAACCAGCGTTCCAGCTAAAAGCCTCTTGTAAAAGCTTTGCTCGACGAACAATCTCTGCCTTGTTATACAGGTGAAATGGCGTTGGATACGTCTTAGTGATTGCCTCTAGGGCATCTACAGAAACAAACGGTTTCTTACTCAAAGCTCCCCCTCAAATTGGGGGCGCAATACACCGTCAAAGTAGCACCCCCGAAATCTCGGACAGTCTTGCATGTGTTTCATACAAGCCCACCTGACAACCACGCCTGATTGCCAAGTTCGGCGAACCTCGCCTCCTTCTGGGGTCACTGCCTGCCGACTAACCCAGAACCCATCGTGCTCGCTCCTCTATTGACAGTAAAACCCTACCACAGAAAGCTCTGTATTTGAGCTAGTTTTGTTCTTCTCGCAAAGTATTAACAAAAGTCTTAAGGCGAGAAAGACCTTCTGTCAGATTCTTGTCAGAGGCAGCGTAACTAATACGCACATAGCCCTCAGCGCCGAAGAAAACACCAGGTACCAGTGCTACACCAAACTCCTTGATTGCTCGCTCACAAAACGCCTCAGAATCAAGGGCAAATTCCTTGATTGATGGAAATGCGTAGAAGGCACCTTCTGGCTCTTCAACAGGAAGTTTCATATCTTGAAGCGCAGAAAGTACAATCTGCCTGCGCTTTTGATAGTTTGTGCGCATAGGTGTGACATCATAAGAAAGTGCATAGAGAGCAGCTGGCTGCAAAAATGAAGGAACAGAAGACACTAACTGAGCGTGAACCTTTCCAATATCTGTCGCAAGCTCGTTAGAAGTGGCAACCCAGCCAAGTCTCCAGCCCGTCATTGCCCATGGTTTGGAGAAACTATTTGTCACAATGCAGCGATCAGACAAATCTGGGTAGAGCTCAACAAAACGTGGAACGTCCTCAACATAGGCAAGCTCTCTATAAACGTCATCACACATCACATAAAAGCCGTGTTCACGGGCAAGATTAGCTACCGCATCAAGTGACTCTTTTGTATAAACACATCCCGTAGGATTGTTGGGGGAAGTCAGCACAATAAGCTTTGTCTTGTCTGAAATTTTTGACTTGAGCTGCTCTGGATCAATCTGGAAATGATTGGTGCTGGTATCAAGCGGCACAACCACACCGCGATTAAGCTGACAGAGTGTTCTGTATACCAAATACGCTGGTTCAGGAATGATAACTTCATCTCCTGGATTCATGAGGGTCAGCATAGTTGCAGAAATGGCTTCCGCAGCTCCCACGGTAACTACAATGCCGTCTGGGCCTACCTTCATACCACGAGCAGACTCCCAGGCAGCAATGGCCTCCCTAAGTTCAAGAGTACCAACGTTGGGTGGATAATGCGTGTTTCCAGCTGCAAGTTCTCTGTCTACTAAGTTGCAAATAGGAGCTGGAGTGTCTTCTCCCGGCTCTCCAATAGTTAAAGAAATACATCCTGGTGTTGCAGCAGCAAGTGCCGAGAAACGCCTGATACCAGAGGGTTTGAAAAGCTCTAGTGTTGTATTTCTTGATAGCGACATACAAACTCCTCAAAGTAATTTCAATCCATAATAGTTATTATTTAAATCATACGACACTTGATTGATACGAGGTTCGCATGAAAAGAGTTTTATCTCTTGGCCTTAAGTTTATTATTGGCCTTCTAAAAAGGGTTCTTGCACCACTTTTCAAATTTGTAGGCGGGCTTTTTGTTCTAGCTTTACTGGTTCTTGGTGGATATGCCCTCTACCTGCAGCTTAATTACTATCGCATTCCTGACAATACTCCCGTATCCAATCAAGGTGCTTCTCCTGAGGCTACAACTGTACAGGTAGGCCAAACCTACACAGCTTCGACCTACAACATTGGCTTTGGTGCTTACACCCCTGATTACACCTTCTTTATGGATGAAGGCATCATGCAGGATGGCACACGCACTGTAGGAACTCACGGACGCGCGGTAAGCAGAAACTCCGTGCTTTACACCACAAACGGTGCTCTGAACACCGTTTCTTCTCTGAATGGCGGTACAGCCCCTGACTTTATTCTTTTCCAAGAGATTGATACTTCATCTGACAGAAGTTGGCATGTGAATCAAGTTTCTGAAGCAGAGAGCCGCTTTGGATCCTACGCATCATATTTTGCGCAGAACTTCCACACCGCATTTCTCGCCTATCCACTCACTGAATTTCACGGTACTTCTAACTCTGGAATTCTGACGCTTTCAAACGTACTTGCTTCAAGCGCAACTCGTCGTACCTACCCCATTGATGAGTCGTTCCCAACAAAATTCTTTGACCTAGACCGTTGCTTTATGATTACACGCTATCCTACCAGCGATGGTCATGAGCTGGTACTTATTAACAGCCACATGTCTGCCTACGACAAAGGTGGCACCAGTCGCGCGCAGCAGCTTGCACTTCTAACCAAAATAATGTCTGAGGAGCGCGCTAAGGGCAATTACGTTATTGCGGGTGGCGACTGGAACCATGCCATTTTGGGCTCGCTTACACTCTACCCTTCTGTTCAGCAGGTACCAGACTGGGTAGCAGAACTCAAAGATTCTGATTTGCCAGAAGGCTTTAGCGTTGTAGCTCCAGACAACCTCAACGACGTTCCTACCTGCCGCGGAGATGATATTCCCTACGAGAAAGACAAGACGTACACCACCACAGTTGATGGCTGGATTGTCTCGGATAACGTTGTTGCAACCGCCAGAAACATTGACACGCAATTTGCCTATTCTGATCACAACCCGGTTCTTCTGTCTTTCACTCTAAAGAGTAAAGAATAATTTCTGTTTTGTTGTAACCACAACAAAAGCCATATGGAAGTCCTGTCACACTTTGGGTATAAAGTAAGCCATAGTAGACTTTCTAAATCCATCCGAGAGGAGCCCGTATGGCACAGGTTCTTGATTTAAGCAAATCCGTTTATGAGATTTGCACTAAGTATCCCGTTATTAAAGGCCTCATGGCAGAAAACGGCTTTGCCGAGATTACCGAGCCAGGCCGTCTGCAGACCATGGGACGCTTTATGACCATTCCAAAAGGTTGCGACCACAAAGGCGTAGACCTTGAAGAGCTCAAAGCAATCTTCCGCTCTCACGGCTTTACCATTCTTGGTGATGAGGAGCCTGCAGCAGCAGAAACCCCAGCTGACGAGAAACCCGCAGAGGCAGAGAACGCGCCTATTGCTCAGACTCCAGAGGAGCGCAAAGCTCTTATCGCCCAGTACCTTGAGCGCCTCAACGACGGCGAGGACATCGAGGCTGTTCGCGAGGACTTTACCCGTAACTTCAAGGACGTCTCTGGCTCAGAGATCTCTAACGCTGAACAGGAGCTCATTGCTGGCGGCGTTCCTATGGAGAAGGTCCTGAAGCTCTGCGACGTTCATGCCGCTCTCTTTGAAGGCAAGGTTTCTTGCGCACCAACAGGTGCTGTTGAAGAGACCCCTGGCCATCCTGTTTGGACCATGCGCCAAGAGAACGACCGCATTCTTGCCTTTATCCACGACCGCGTTGCTCCAGATGTGAAGCGTGCTCGTACGCTTACCGAGTCTTCCAGCAACGAAGAGTGCGCTGGTGTTGCAGCAATTCTAAAAGCTGATATGGACGCCTTTGACGAGGTCTTTGTTCACTACAAACGCAAGGAAGAGCTGCTCTTCCCTCATCTTGAGCGCCACGATATCACTGGTCCTTCAAAGGTTATGTGGGGTAAGGACGACGAGGTAAGAAACGCTGTTAACGGTGCAGAGGCTCTGCTTGAGACTGCATACGGCCAGTATGATGCAGGCCTTATGACAGGCGTTGCTGACTATCTGGATGAGGCTATTGAGGGTGCTGAGTCCATGGCTTCCAAGGAAGAAAATGTCCTCATTCCGCTTTCCCTTGAGCACCTAACCGCTACCCAGTGGACCCAGATTGCCGCTGAGGAGAACGAGTTTGGTCACGCATTTGGCGTCAATCCCCCTTCATGGCACGCAGATCCTCTTGAGCTTGCAAACGACAAGCTTAAAGAGATGGAAGCCGCAGCCGCTATGGACGAGAATAACGCTGAAGCAGAAGAAGAAGCAATTTCTGCTGACGGTAAGGTTAAGCTCTCTACCGGTGAGTTCACCATTCCGCAGCTTGAGGCTGTCTTTGCAACTATTCCGCTCGACATTACCTTTGTTGACGCTGATGACAAGACACGTTACTTCAGCCACGGCGATACCCGTGCTTTCCCTCGTCCTAAGAGCTGCCTTGGCCGCGACGTATATGACTGCCATCCACCAAAGAGCCAGGAAGCTGTTCGTCGCATCCTCACCGAGTTCAGGAGCGGTCGTAGCGACTCCTCCGAGTTCTGGTTTGAGGTAAGAGATAAGTTCCTCTACGTCCGTTACTTTGCTGTTCGCGATGAAGAGGGTAACTACCTGGGCGCTCTTGAGACCACTCAGGACATCGGACCAATCCGCGCTCTTGAGGGCGAGAACCGCAGAGGTTCTGACAGCTAAGGTCCACGCACGTAAAGCCCTTAAGTACTCCTTAAAAATTTTGTACGACTTAGTAGGCGATGTGTCCTTTTTAAGGCACATCGCCTACACTATTTCTGGCCAAAAGAGAGGAGCCTCAGTGCTACACCGTTTACTCGGCACTAAATATGCATACGCCATCGTTGCAACTTGTATTGTCATCATGTTTTTGCCGTGCGCCATTATCCTTACGTGCTTTGGCATCTTTATCACACCAGTTTCACAATATTTTGGCGTTCCCCGCGTTGCCTTCTCTGCGGTCTTCTCGGTGCTCTGCATTGCCATGACGGTAGTTCTGCCGTTCATAGGCAAGTTCTATAAATCTCACGACACGCGCCTGGTCCTTTCTGCAAGCGTTATCATCTGCGCAATTTCATATGGAGCTATGTCAGCAGCTCAAGAAATGTGGCATTTTTATCTCTGCGCAGTGGGACTTGGCATTGGCGTACCTGCACTCATGTTCTTGTGCGTCCCCGCCCTCATTAACGATTGGTTTGACCAGCGCGTTGGTACTTTTATGGGACTCTGCTTTGCATTTACCGGTATTGGTGGCACTGTCTTTAACCCCATTGGATCTGCCATTATCTCGTCTGGTCCTGAAGGTTGGCGCACTTGCTATCTGATTTTTGCCCTAGTTATGCTTGTAGGAACACTCCCCTTCACTCTTTTTGTGGTGCGCGAGAAACCCCAAGACCTTGGCCTTACCCCTCTTACCTTCTCCTCTACTGACGAGAAAAACGTTGGGGTTGCAGAGACTTCTTCTACCAATATCTCTGCTGCTGACGCAATGAAATATCCGGAGTTTTATATGGTTGCTGCGTTTTACGCACTCATTACCTTTAACCAGCAAATCTCTCAGTACTTCCCTAGCTATGCCGCAACGTTTGCAGAAACCGCTCCTGCCATCGCCGCTGCTACAGGTCTTCTTGCTGGAACAACCATGCTGGGTCAAGCAATTGGAAAAGTGATTCTAGGTGCTTTAAGCGATATCTCCGTGAAGCTTGCTTGCTTTGTAGGAATTTTCTCGGGCATTGTTGGCTTACTTTTGCTGGGAGTTAAGCTTCCAGTGTTGCCACTCTTGCTGACAGGAACCTTCCTTTTTGGAATTGCCTATGCCCTTACAACGGTTGGCTCGCCACTTTTGGTACGTGCGGTCTTTGGTAAAACAGATTCCACTCTTATTTACTCAAGAATTGCAGGCGTAAGCTGCTTTGTCTCTGCGTGTGCGCTCATTATTTGGAGCCTGATTGTAGATGGATCAGCTCATGGTTTCTTGGTGCTCTTTGGCATTGGTATTGTACTGATGAGCAGTTGTCTTGCCCTAGCACTCACCGCACTTAGGCGCGCTGGCAAACGAGTATAAGGTTATCTGGCTCTGTTGGATCTACCTCTGAATCTTGAGAATGATTTAAACCAAAGAAACCTTTAGGTACCACTAATAGTCAAGTGCGTATTAAATTTTAAAGAAGCGGGAAAAGAGGTTTCGTGAGAAACAATAATAACGATTCTATTCTTAGAAAGATCCTGTAATTTCTGAGCAATAATTTCAATATTGTTCGGGTCTAAGTTTGCAAATGGTTCATCAAGTATCACAACTTTTGACGGACGAATCAGTGCTCTAAGAATAGACAGTCTCTTTCTTTCACCTCCAGAAAGATTTTCACCTTCTTTAGCAATATCTTTATTCAATAGGCTTTTTCTGAATCCAAATTCATCTAGTAGACTCTCTAATTTCATTCTTTCCGATGATGAGAGATGGTCTACGGTTTTAGGATATATTAAATTTTCTATCACAGATAAATTAAACAGTTTATTCGATTGTCCTGAATATGAGTACAAATTCAAGTCGTCTTCTCGAGAATAAATAGTCACTTCTCCACTCGAAGATTTGATTAAGCCTAAAAGTATTTTTATCAAAGTGGATTTACCTACACCGCTTTTTCCGTCGATTAAGTTGACTCCTTCTTTAAATCTAAAAGTGACATCTTCAAGAATTGCTTCAGATTCATAATTTTTTGATATGCCGGTCAAAACTATTTCTGATTCAGATGAATCAGAAATAAAATGGATAGTTGAGATCTCTTCAGCTGGCTTCGAGATTATAAAATCTATAAGCTTATCTGCACTTGAAACGGATTTTTGAATTAACTGAGAATACTTATTCAAATTTGAAAATGGATTATAAAATCTTTGTACGTAAAGCAAAAACGGGATAAGAAGCATCCAATTTCCATCCTGCATTAACACATCTTTACATAAAAAGAATAATGAAATCGCAACAAATAAATATCGAACGCTTTTTTCTATAACAAAGAAGATACTAAGTGCCGCACTTGATAAATTATCGTTCTCCAAAATATCAATATTTATACGGTTAAAACGATTGTCCTCTCTCTCCTTGCCTTTAAATATTTTAATATATGCAAAATTGTCATTAGTTTCATTAATCTTTTCAATCAAATCCTCATTGAGTTTGATTGTAT
>JABZHQ010000044.1:0-9558 GCA_015258765.1 Atopobium sp.
TCAGCGTCATGTATACGTCTTTTTAACAGATTATCTGACTTAGGTGTGTTTTGAATCGCCTCCCATTTCTCGTGTCCAAGAAATGGGAGGTAGTTCAAAGTTGGCACACGCGATATGCAAAATCTTTTAGACATTGATTCGCACGTATTTTTCGGTGTGCGGTAGAATATTATTCGCAAGCATTTTGTCTTGCACCTGTATGTAAAGTATTGCCAAAAACTTGGTGTTTACCACGTATGGTGCACAAAGTTTGACGCGTAGAAAGGAAGCCTAATGGCTGAAGATCAGTACATGCACCTTGTTATTGTTCGCCACGGTGAGTCTGAGTGGAACAAGCTTAACCTGTTCACTGGTTGGACTGACGTTGACCTTACCGAGACTGGTCACGAGGAGGCAGCAGCTGGCGGCCGTGCTCTCAAAGAGGCTGGCTATGACTTTGATGTTTGCTACACCTCTCTGCTCAAGCGTGCTATTCACACTCTGAATCATGTTCTTGATGAGCTTGACCGTAACTGGCTTCCTGTTCATAAGACTTGGCGTCTGAACGAGCGTCACTATGGTGCACTTCAGGGCCTCAACAAGGCTGATGCAGCTGCCGAGCACGGCGAGGAGCAGGTAAAGATTTGGCGTCGTTCCTTTGATGTTCAGCCACCAGCTCTTGAGCCAGGCGACGAGCGCGATCCTCACGTTCAGGAAATGTTCCGCGATGTTCCAGCAGAGGACCTTCCTTACACCGAGTGCCTGAAGGACACCATTGCACGCGCATGGCCTTACTTTGAGCAGGAGATCAAGCCACAGCTTGAGGTAGGTAAGCGTGTTCTTATCGCTGCACACGGCAACAGCCTTCGCGCTCTTGTTATGCAGTTTGAGCACCTCACCCCAGAAGAGATTCTTGAGGTTAACATCCCAACTGGCATTCCTTGCGCATACACCTTTGACAAGGACTGGAACATTGTTGATAAGCACTACATTGGCGATCCAGCTGTCATTGAGGCAAAGATTAACGCTGTTGCTAACCAGGGTAAAGCTAAATAAACAGCTTGCTAACACGCAATATTGTTAAGCAGAACGGGGTGGTTTAAAACCACCCCGTTTTTCTAACTTAAATTGACCAAATCGTTGCTTATATTTTTCTATTCAAATCATCAATAGAATCCTGTAAACCATCCAGTTTCTTAAGATGGCGAGAAAGCCAAATAAAAGCCTTTCGTCCACAGTAAAACATGACGGATAAGATTAGAAAAAGAACAATAAGAATTATTATCTCTGGTGCTCCCATAAACTCATACTCCTAAATAATCAAAAGCCCACTATTGAGGTAATTCATTCATGTTCAGAAATATCACTCCACAGGGCATTTGATTTAAAACAAAGAAATTATTAGAACCTAGAAATTTCATTTTTAGATGGTAGATATGTTCTACTGGCAATAAAAGAACTAGACATCTTCATCACCTCTTTAAGTTATTTATACCACTTATTTACTCCAATAAAAAGAAAAAAATAACTTATGAAATGAGATTCTCTATAAACAAAAGCATATTAAAAACTCAAAGAATACGCCACAGTATTAAAACCTGCTTTGAATAGTGTTACGATGTACCGCCGAGAAAAGAAGGGATTAAATGTTTAAAAGAGAGCTCAACGCAAAACTTGTTCTTTCTGTAATTGCAACAGGAATTATGTCCTTCTCGGGAGTTGTCGTAGAAACTGCCATGAACGTGACGTTTCCGACGTTGATGGAGGAATTTTCTATTGGCACCTCAACGGTGCAATGGATGACTACTTCGTACCTTTTGATTCTTGCCATTATCATGCCTATGTCGTCGTTTTTAAACAGACGATTCAAAACTAAAAGTATCTTTACCGTAGCCATGATCTTCTACATCAGCGGCATCCTTTGTGGATTTGCTGCTCCAACGTTTATGTTATTGCTGCTTGGCCGTATTTTAGAAGGTATCGGCACCGGTCTAGCGCTACCACTAATGTTCAACATCATCACCGAACAGGCCCCACTTAAAAACATGGGTGTCATGATGGGCATTGGCATGCTAGTTACCGCCGTTGCACCTGCAGTAGGACCTTCAGCTGGTGGCTGGATTGCAGAACATCTTGGCTGGCGAATGATTTTTGCCGGTCTTCTCCCCTTCTTGATTATTGCGTTTGTACTGGGAATTAGTTCAATTCAACAGAGTCATGAAACTGAAATTATCTCTTTTGATGTCTTTGGCTGGCTGCTGCTTACCGTAAGTTTTATTGCGCTCATCTTTGTTATTGACGAGTCCAGCGCGTTTGGTCTGCTTAGCATTCCTGTTTTGCTCGCAATGGTGATTTTTGCCGGTTCACTTGCGCTTTTTGTGCGTCACGAGAATTCCTTTAAATACCAGGAGCAATCGGATAAATTTCCAAAGATCCCTATCATTAATCTTGAGGTATTTAGCGAGAAGGGCTTTGTACTCTCGCTCTTTGCTATTGTTGCTCTGCAATTTATTATTCTTGGTCAGTCATATCTTCTGCCTAACTTCTCCCAGCTAGTACTGGGTGCAGGTGCTACCGCAGCAGGAGCTCAGATGCTGCCAGGATGTGCTATTGGCGCAGTTATGGCACCAATTTCTGGTCAGATTTTAGACAAGCTAGGAGCTAAAAAGCCTATTGTTACAGGCATTCTTTGCTGCCTTACCAGCATGCTCCTTTTGCTGCTCTTTGTTCACGTGCTTACCGTAGAAATGATTACATACATTTTTGCCATCTTTGCCATTGGTCAGGCACTTCAGATGGGAAACAACTTTACGGTAGCCTTGGGACACTTACCGGAAGACCGCAAGGCAGATGGAAATGCTGTTATTAACACAATGCAGCAGCTCTTTGGCGCTATGGGCACCAGCGTTATTTCTAGCGTAGTAGCGGCTTCTCAGCTTGGTGCTACAGATTTAGCTACGAGCACCCTTGCAGGAGCGCAAAATGCTCTCTTTGTACTTGTATGCGTAGCTTGTATCCCTCTTGTTACCATGGGAATTGTGCTCTTTGTGCTGCCAAAGGTGACAAAATAAAGACGCGGCGTCGGCATTTCGACGGCATTTAAAAGAAAGCAAATTAAAATAGCTAGCTATCCAACAACGGATAACTAGCTTTTAATTTAGACGTTTGAATAATCAAGCTATGACACGACAGCTGACAATTTCAATCCAATGAATACAGCAATCAAGCAAGTAACAACGTTAACTGCAATGTTCACTCCTGCAGCGGTCCAGTTACCTGCTTGAATAAAGGTAAGCGTTTCATTTGAGAAGGTCGAGAAGGTCGAAAGTCCTCCGCAAAGGCCTACGGCTAAGAATAGCTTGACCTGTGGCTGAAGTGGACTTGCAAGATCAAGTCCCGTCACAAAACCAATAATCAAACCTGCAACAACATTTGCAGCAAACGTACCAACTGGCAGGTTAGGAATCCACTGTTTAAAGAGGACGCCCAACTGCCAACGACCTAAACTACCCAGCGCTCCACCAAGAGCCACAGCTAACGCTTCAAACATAAAGCACCCCTACTCCAGCTCACGCGAGCCCGTATACAGCTGATAATACTCTCCATGCTTTGCAATAAGCTCATCGTGAGTACCACGCTCAATGATGCGGCCATGCTCCAGGACCATGATGGCATCAGAGTTACGAACCGTAGACAACCTGTGAGCAATCACAAAGACGGTGCGGCCTGCCATCAGGGCGTCCATGCCCTTCTCGATAAGTGCCTCAGTACGCGTATCAATACTGGAAGTTGCCTCGTCCAGAATAAGCACGGGAGGATCGGCAATAGCAGCACGAGCGATAGCCAGAAGTTGCCTCTGACCTTGGGAAAGGTTAGCGCCGTCCGAGGTAAGTACGGTGTTGTAGCCACGTGGCATTCTACGGATAAACTTATCTGCGTTTGCGATTTTTGCTGCAGCAATAACCTCGTCATCAGTAGCGTCTAACTTACCAAAGCGAATATTGTCCGCGATGGTACCCGTGAACAGATGTGTGTCCTGCAAAACAATGCCCAGGGAGGACCTTAGTGCAGACTTCTTGATGTCATTGATTGGAATGCCGTCGTAGGTGATGGTTCCGCTACGAACATCGTAGAAGCGGTTAATGAGGTTGGTAATTGTTGTTTTACCAGCGCCGGTTGAGCCGACAAACGCAATCTTCTGGCCAGGTTTTGCAAAAAGGGTGAGGTTTGCAAGAACCGTCTGATCATCGTCGTATCCAAAGGTCACGTCATCAAAGCGAACGTCTCCAGCAAGAGGGGTTTTCTCGCCAGACGGTGTGACCCAAGCCCAGGACTCTTCTCCTGACTCATAACCACTAACGCGGACCAGGTCGACCTTGCCCTCATCAACCTCAGGAGTCATTTCCATAACCGCAAAGATGCGCTCGGCACCGGCAAGAGCGGTAAGCAGGAAGTTGGAGAGCTGTGTGAACTGGTTGAACGGCATGGCTGCCTGGCGAACAAAGACCAGGTAGGATGCAAGACTTGCAACATCCGCGTGTCCGTTAACCGCAAGCAGTGCGCCAACCACGGTAACCACAGCGTAATTGATATACGTCAACGAGACCGTGATAGGAACCATAGTTGCCGCATAACCCTGAGCACTTGTTCCAGAGTGCCGTAACTCGTCATTAACCTTTTGAAAATCAGTAAAGTTGGCATCCTCGTGGTTAAAAACTTTAACCACTTTAAGGCCAGAGATAGTTTCTTCTGCAAAACCGTTGAGAACACCAAGGCTCTTTTGCTGCACCGAATAATGTTTAGCAGAGCGCTTACTTGCATAGCGTGCATAAATCACAATCAAAACATCAAAGAGAACAGTGATGAGCGTCAGCTGCCAGTTAAGGACAATGAGCAGCACAAGCGTACCAACCATTTGAATAAACGCCAGAACAAGGTTGGCAAAGCTGTTATTGAGCGCTTCCGAGATGGTATCCACGTCATTTGTAAAGAAACTCATGATATCGCCGCGGGTACGCTGGTCAAAGAATCTTAGGGGCAGCGATTCAATGTGCTCAAAAAGGTCTCGCCTGATGTCAAAAACAATCCTCTGAGCAGCACGAACCATAATTTGCGTGTAACCAACACTGGTAAGAGCGCCAATTGCATACACAACCGCTGTAAATACAATGAGGTTGGTAAATGCGTTTACGTCTCCCCTGCCCACTGCCGCAACAACAGGCTTAATCATATAGGTGCCCAGAAGCGCCGCTAAACCACTGATAGAAACAAGGAGTGCCACCAACATAAGGCGCTTCTTAGCATGACCTAAGTACGAGACAAACACTCTAATGGTATGTCCAATGTTTTGAGGACGTGCTCCTCCTGCGCGATTAGCCATGTGACACCTCCTTACCAGCAGCGTCAATGTCCGACTGACTACCGCCAGTCTGCGACTCATACAGCTCTCTATAGATAGGGCTCTTGGCGAGAAGTTCTGTGTGGGTGCCAGTCATATGAACCCTACCGTTATCAAGAACGACAATCTGATCTGAGTCCATAACTGAGTTCACACGCTGGGCAATGATGATTTTTGTCATGTCAGCAAGTTCGGCAAGCCCTGCACGAATCTTTGCGTCGGTTGCGGTATCAACCGCGCTGGTAGAGTCATCAAAAATGATAATTTTTGGCTTCTTCAAAAGCGCACGTGCAATACAAAGACGCTGCTTCTGGCCACCGGAGACATTAACGCCACCCTGACCAAGGTCTCCGTCCAAGCCACCAATCCTGTCAAGAAACTCATCAACGCATGCGATAGAACACGCGTGAAGCAGCTCTTCATCAGTTGCATTAGGATCTCCCCAGAGCAGGTTGTCGCGGACAGTGCCGCTGAACAGCACATTTTTCTGAAGGACAACAGACACTGCATCACGAAGTGAAACAAGATTGTAGGAGCGGACGTCATTCTCGCCAACAAGCACGGTGCCTTCAGTAGCATCGTACAAGCGAGCAATCAGCTGGATAAGGGTAGTTTTTCCGGAGCCGGTGCCGCCGAGAATACCAACGGTGGAGCCTGGCGCAAATGAGAGGTTAATGTCTTCAAGAACGTCCTCTTCAGCGCTCTGGCTGTACTTGAAGGATACGTTTTCAAAACGGACCGCGCCATTCTTAACGTCAGTCAAGCCGTGCTCTGGAGACTCAATAGCAGGCTCCTCGGAAAGAATCTCTCCGATTCGACGTACGCTGGTAATGGCTCGAGCAGTAAGTAAGAACACGCCAGAAATCATCATAAGAGAGTTCATGATAAGCAGTACGTAACTCATGAAGCCCGTGAGCTCGCCAACACCCAGTCTGCCAGCCATAATCATCTGGCCACCAAACCAAAGAATAGCCACGTTAGTGACATACATTGAGGCTTGGAAAATAGGCAGGTTTAAGACGGAAGTGCCAAAGGTCTTTGTAGCAGTCTGCGCGTACTGCGTATTAACTTTTTCAAAGCGCTCGGAGACATATCCTTCTCTGACATATGCCTTAATCGCTCGCACCGCGGCAAAGTCTTCCTGCAGTGCCTCGTTAAGCTTATCCATTGCGCCCTGCATAACGCGGTACAGAGGACCAACGCGCTTCACAATAAAGAAGAGTGCAATGGCCAAGAAAGGCAGCACAGCAAAATAAACTACTGCCAGCTCTGGGCTCATAATAAACGCCATAACCAAGCCCATGACCAGCATAATTGGTCCACGCATAAACGGACGAGTACCCATTGCAAAGGCGTTCTGAATAATGGTTACATCAGAGGTCAAACGCGTCACCAAAGAGGATGAATCGTATTTATCAAGATTTGCAAAAGCAAACTCTTCCATACGGCGATATTCATCTTGTCTGAGTTGAGCGCCCAGTCCCATGGCTGCTTTTGCTGAGTAGCGTGCATAGCCAATACCAGCAAACATGGCGAGAAGAGCAAAGACAACCATAACGGTGCCGTTTACAAAAACAGTCTGAAGGTTGCCTTGCAAAATACCTTGGTCAACAATTTGAGCCATGAGTACAGGAATCACTAATTCGAGTAGGGACTCTGCAAACACGCAGAGTCCCGACATAACAAAGTCTTTTTTATACGCGCCAAAGTGGTCCAAGATAACCTTTAACTCAGCACGAGCAGATGGAGCCTTTTCTTCTACAAAAGAATCATTCATTGTTAAAACACCACGTATCTTACTGTCTTGCGTTGCTTGATTTGCTTATGCCTCTTTTGGAAGCGTCTGAAGCGAAACCTCCTTGAGCTGCTCATTAGAAACAGGCGAAGGAGCACTAGACATCAAATCAGAGCCGGAAGTAGTCTTTGGGAATGCCATGACATCACGGATGGAATCGGCACCTGCAAGCAACATGCATACACGGTCAAGACCAAGTGCAAAACCGCCCATTGGAGGTGCGCCAAACGTCAGAGCCTCCATTAAGAAGCCAAACTGAGCCTTTGCACGCTCTTCAGTAAAGCCGAGTTTCTCCAGAATCTTAAGCTGCAGCTCAGCATTGTGAATACGCATTCCGCCGCCGCCAGCCTCAAAGCCATCCATAACAAAGTCGTAGGTATACGAACCCATAGCCAGAGGATCGGTATCCAGAAGGTCAAGCTCATCCTCACGAGGAAGCGTAAAGGGCTGGTGCTCAGATGCGTAAGACTGAGTCTCCTCATCCCAGTGGAACAATGGGAAGTTAACAACCCAGAGGAAATCATGACCTTCTCGCGGTACATCCAAGACCTTTGCCATATGCAGGCGCATACCACCAAGAATCTCATCTGTCTCCAGGCGGCCGCCCACAGCAAAGAGAATCAAGTCCCCTGCCTCAGCAGACATCTCTGCACGCAATGCCTCAAGCTCTTCTGGCGAGAAGAACTTGGTGATAGGACCTCCCACGGAACCGTCCTCTTTGAAAGCGACCCATGCAAGTCCCTTGGCGCCAAAGCCGGCGGCTACCTCGGCAAGCTTATCTACCTGAGAGCGTGGCCAGGTACCTGCGCCCTTAACGTTGATTGCCTTGACGTACTGGCCTTCTGTTGTAGCAGCAGAGCTAAAGAGCTTAAAGCTGGACTGCTTGAAGACCTCAGAGACATCGTGGAGCTCCATACCAATGCGGGTGTCAGGCTTATCGGAGCCGTAGGTATCCATTGCGTCCCAGTACTGAATCTTGCGCAGTGGAGCTGGGAACTCAATGTCCATCTTTGCAAATGCATCGCCCAGAATATCCTCAAGCTCGGCCATGACATCTTCCTCGCGGACAAATGCCATCTCCATATCAACCTGTGTAAACTCAGGCTGACGATCTGCACGAAGATCCTCATCGCGGAAGCACTTAGTAATCTGGTAGTAGCGCTCAATACCGCCAATCATCAGCAACTGCTTCAACAGCTGTGGAGACTGTGGCAGTGCATAGAAGTTTCCGCCCTGCATTCTGGAAGGAACCAGGAAGTCACGAGCGCCCTCAGGAGTAGATTTGAACAGCGCCGGAGTCTCTACCTCGGTAAAATCACGCTTATGGAATGCCTCACGAAGCGCAAATGCAAAATCAGAACGCATACGAAGATTCTGTGCCATCTGTGGACGACGCAGGTCAACGTAGCGGTACCTCAAGCGAAGGTCCTCGTTAACGTCAATGTGGTTCTCAATTTGGAATGGTGGAACAGCGCTAGTATTAAGAACCTCAATCTTGGAAGCAAGTACCTCTACCTCACCGGTAGCAAGAGCCTCATTGGTCTGACCTTCAGAACGATGCTGAACCGTACCAGAAATCAAAACAGGCCACTCAGGACGAATAGTCTCTGCAGTTGCAAATGTTTCTGCGTCAACATCTGGATCAAATAGAATCTGGGTCAAACCCTCGCGATCACGAAGGTCAACAAAGATCAAGCCTCCAAAGTCACGACGACGCCAAACCCAACCAGTAAGCGTAACGGTCTGACCGATATGCTCTGCTCGAAGCTCTCCGCAGGTATGCGTATGCATGCTGTGCAAATCAACAGCTGCGTGAGCGGAATAATTCTGGGGGGTTTCTGAGGAACAATCCATTGTTATCCTTTCGTCTTTGCTTCCCTGTGCCAAATCGGAAAGCGCCTTCAAGACGGCAAAAACGTGTAGACGGCACGTTCTTGCTCATAGATAAAACATTGTACTCCTATTCAATTAGAGCACTTTAATCATTTGAATTAATTATCTCTTCGCTCTGAGCTGATAAAGCAAAAGAGTCTTAATGCTCTTCATTTGTATAATCCACTCTCTTTAGTGCACTTCCTGAAAAGAGCAATGCAATTATGCTGATTATTAAGAAAAAGACCAGTAATCCCCAGTCAAAATATCCAATCATTACGTCTCTTATTAATTCCAGCTGGTATGTTAGCGGATTACATCTTGATATAACTTGAAGAATCATAGGAGCATTATCAAGAGAATAAAATAGTGGTGCAGCAAAAATCAAAGGCGTCATTACTACACTCAAAATAAAATCTCGCTGTTTGTAATCATTAATTAGTAATGCAATACAGGAAAAAATTGATGTCCAGAATACAATGAAAATACACAGCAACAAAAACATGCCAATAAC
>JABZHQ010000045.1:0-9515 GCA_015258765.1 Atopobium sp.
TCAAGAAGTTCTGGCCAACTCCTGTGGCCAAGCTCATCAACATGGCTTATAAGAGCGGACAAAAAAGTAACGGCTAACTCCATTTGTTCTCTACACAAAAAGACCCGCAGCTCAACAGCTGCGGGTTTTTAGTTTGTTTGAATAAAGCTAACCTACTCTTTATTAAAGAGCTCACTCCAGTCTGGAGTTGCAGAAAGAACCGTTCCTACAATAATGACAATGCAGCAAATTACAACCAGTGGAGATGGAATTGCTTCAGGCATAATTGTTGGCAGGATAATACCTGCAAGAGCCGCAAAAATGACTGACCAAGCTGAATAAGAAATATTCAAGGCCATACCGCGAGAAGCGCCGATGGCGTCAATTGCCTTGTAGTAGAAGAGATATGAGGCGGTACCTGCAAGAGCAGCAATAAAGACAACGCCGTTTGCAGGAGTTAGTGCAACCTGTACAGCAAAATCAACGGAACCAGCCAATGGCAAGATGAGAAGACCGTATGCAAATGCAGAGGTGGTTTCCCTAATCTGAAGAGCAGTCTCATTATCAACAGCATCGTCTTGCATACCCCAAGCCAAAATAACCGCCTCAGAACCCCAGCCAAAGACACAAGCAGCAACGCCCAAGATGCCCACAAGAACATTTCCGTTACCCTCGCCTGCTGCTGTTGAGAGACCAATAACCATGACGCCAACAAGAGCAACGATAAGGGCAATAACCTGCTTTAAGTTCATCTTTTCTTTGAGCAAAAGCCATGCTAAAACTGAACCAACGGCTGGATAAAAAGCTGAAATTGCAGCGGTGTAACCAGGTCCAATGGTGTTAATAGCAGCTAGGTAGCCACTCATACCAATTGGTCCACCCAGAAGTGCGCCAAGCATAACTACACGGCCACTCTTTGTTTTTGCTGCCTCAAGGGTGTCTTTAAGTCTGCCTTTCTGAGCCATCATGACTAAAAGAACTGCAGCGGCAAAGAAATCGTGCATGAATGCGCTGGCAAATGACGCCTGAGCTGAATCAACATAAGGACTCATACCAAGAGCAACACCAAGAATAACGGTATCAACCGCCCAAAGAATACCGCTTAAAAGACCGTAATACATAGTTTCTCCTTTTGCTCTTAGTTCTGAGCGTCTTCGTACCAAGAAAGAACACGATCAATATTGTTTGCAGCGTAGCGATAGTAAATGAAGAACCACTCGCCTACGTTCTCGCCCTCTGCTTCCTTAACCAGAGACCAGAGATACCAGCACCAACCAGCAAAGACTACATAGCTCCAGAAGTGTCTGCGCTGCTCAAACGTTGCCTCTTTTCCAAAGTAGTAATCAATAGCAGCATTAGCCTCATCATCAGTAAGCTCACAGCAAACTGTGAAGGTACCAAAGTCATTTGCCTCATCTGACATACCTGCATATTCCCAGTCAATAAGGCTGTAGGTACCAGCCTCATCAATCAAGAAATTCAGATAGAAGAAATCATTGTGTGAAATAACAATTGGATACTGATCTGCGTCTGCAAACTTCTTCAAGCGCAGGACCTTCTCGCGAAGCTCGTAGTAGCCAGGAATCTCAATAGGACCCTCTTCAAGCAGGAGTTTCTCGTAATTAAGACCCTCGTTGACAAAGTCAAAAGAACGATCAAGTGACGCGCCGCTATGATGCAGTTTATAACCCATCTCCATTGCGCGCTTGAGCTGCTCAGGGTTATGAGGATCAAGATTCTGAGCGTTTTTCACAAACTTGGAAATCTTCCAACCTTCTTTTTGGTCCTCGTAAATAAAGGTGTTGTCTAGGCCCAGCTCACGAGCAAGTCGAAGACCAGCCTCTTCAGCTGCACGATCAACGAGTTTCTCGGTACCAACACCTGGATGCCTGTAGACATACTCCTGAGCATCATCACCATATCCCACAATAAAGTGAGCAGATAAATTGGTAAGTCCCTGTTTTAGAGGATAGAAACCGTGGATATCCTTCTTCTGGCAATGAAGAACCGAGACAATGTTGTCAAAAATCTCTGAGTCGATGTTCTCAATAAATGCTGGGTCAAACTGACGAAGCTCATCAAGGGAATCAAACTCGTAAATAACACCGTCAGGATATTTTCTAATGCTCATAGAAAGCTCTTTGATATGACGGACGTAAATCTCTTCCCAAAGCATATCAACAGTCTCTGGCTTGTCGTAAACTGCCTCAAGAATGTCTACAAACTTCTTTGAGAATTGCCTATCAAAATAGACGTGGCCCAGCATAATCCAAGAATTTGAACCACCAATTTCTACACCGGTAATACGACCGCCGCGACCCTCTTTGAGACACCACTCGTCAGTTTCTCCTGCCACATAGGTTGCTGAGTAATAAGCCTCATAGACATAGTGTTCAAATGGATTCTGAGTAAAGTAGTCATCTGACGAGCAGATATACGTATTATCAAGCTGATCTTTCACATACCAAAGCGTAGAGTTGTTATTTCTTGTTGCATAATCTGGGTTAACAACAATCTTGACGCCATACTTCTCCTCCAGATAGAAGAAGTACTCCTTCTTATAACCCACAACAACGGTGATGTCAGTAATACCAGCTTCAAGCAACTGATGAATCTGGCGCTCGATCAGAACTTCTCCACGAACCTTCAGGACACCCTTTGGCTTCTCATATGAAATAGGTGCAAAGCGAGAAGACAGACCAGCTGCCATAATAATGGCATTCTTAACCTCATAAGGTTTCAGAGCTTCAAGACCCTTTGGTGTGATGAGTCCCTCTTCAATAAGACCCTGGTCCTCAAGCGTTTTTACTGCTGAATTAACTGATCCCAAAGAAAGCTCAGTTTCTTCTGCAAGCTGTCTCTGATTGAGCTTCTCGTCAGAAAGAGCAATAGTTTTTAATACAGAAAACACGTTATTTGTTAGTGCCACGGTTCCTCCAAATGAAGACCAATTAACTGCGAAATAAACTTCCATACCAATTAACTTCAGTCATAATACTCCTATGTTCAAATTTATACAAGTATGAACATATTTTGAACATATTACCTTCAGAGGATTGTCAAAGACTGCCAATCTAACAAAAAACGGCACCTGAGATGCCGTTTTACCTTTTATGTATTGCTTTACAGGCGAGAAGACCCTAGTAAGGACCAAAATCCAAACGCGCTGGATAGTGGTTTTTACGCTTCTCAACTGGTGGCATTTGCATGTAATCGCCGTAAAGCATCCTAAGGAATTTATCATTTTGATTAGGGAACGCTACTTGAATTCCATCAAAATCAAGCTTATCGACAGGAAAAACCTCATCAACTGGATAGGTATTTACAAACCTATCAGTATCGTGCAGGTAGGCAATTCTTTTTGTCTTAACGTGAGCAAAGCGGTTGCGGGCTTCCTGCTCACGCTCATACATTTTCTGAGTAGAGAGATGCAGCAGTTTGCAAACTCCCCTACCCATAGTAACTGCTGCCTTTAAGAGCTTTCCTTTGATGCCGTCGGCCAAAATAACAGGGCGAGGAACGTCAACGAGGATGCGCATATGTGACCAGAACCACGCATCAAATGCCTGCTTCTGATATTCCTTCTCGTCATCCGAAACATTATCAAAGCAATAGACATCTAGGAAAATACCAAGGTCAAGAGGAAGTGGCGCAAGTGCTTCTTCGCAGAACTGTGTTCCTTTGAGCATAATGCGCGTGGTTGGGAATGGATAGTTGATGTCCCTCTCAGTATTCATGATTGAATACTTTTCTGACCACTCTTTATCATAGATATCTAAGAGTTTGTTGAAGTCTTCTGCAGGAAGACAAACATCAATATCGTCGTCCCAAGGAATAAATCCCTTATGACGAAGAGCGCCAATCGCGGTGCCGCCAAAGCCAAAATAACGGATGTTATTGGCCTCACAGGTATCAACGAAGTCCTTTAAAATCATCAGCTCAACTTGCTGAAGATGTTTGAGCGTCTCTGTATCGTATGTGCGCATTATCGACCTTCGTACATTTTTTTGTAATAGTCCTGATAATCACCAGAAACTACATTCTTAACCCACTTGCGGTTCTCCAGATACCAGTTAATAGTGGTAACAATTCCCTCTTCAAATGGAGTCTCTGGATACCAGCCAAGCTCTTCTTTAATCTTATCAGGTGCAATACCGTAACGGCGGTCATGACCCTTACGGTCAGTAACGTAAGAAATCAAATCCTCAGTAATCTGAGTATCACCGGTGATTCTTGCAACTTCACTGATGATGCGCTTAACAATGTAGAGGTTATTGCGCTCGTTATGACCGCCAACGTTATAAACCTCGCCCAGCTTGCCACCCTCAAGAACCATAGCAATTGCCTTGCAGTGGTCATCAACGTAGAGCCAGTCACGAACATTCAGTCCGTCACCATAAACTGGAAGTGCCTTGTGCTCCAGGCAATTCTCAATCATCAGAGGAATGAGCTTCTCGGGGAACTGATAAGGACCATAGTTGTTGGAACAACGCGTGATTACCGCAGGAAATCCGTACGTATCATGCCAGGCCTTTACAAACATATCTGCAGAAGCCTTAGATGCAGAGTAGGGGCTGTGTGGACTCAAAGGTGTGGTCTCACGGAAAAATGCCTCTGGGTCATCAAGTGGAAGTGAGCCATAGACCTCATCGGTAGAAACCTGCAAGTATCTGTGGTCTCCGTAGGAGCCCTGGCCATCATTCCAGAAAGACTCTGCAACGCTCAGGAGCGCAACAGTACCCATAACGTTAGTGTCAGCAAAGGCACCCGGATCTTCTATAGAGCGATCTACATGACTCTCTGCTGCAAAGTTAACAACGTAATCAGGATGATAGGTCTCAAACAACTGCGTAAGAGCCTCTTTATCCCTAATGTCTACGTGGGCAAAGGTGTAGCGAGGGTCTTGATCATATTCCGAAAGATTCTCAAGGTTGCCAGCATAGGTCAGGGCGTCCACGTTCAAAATATGAATGTCCTGATTTCTTCTAAGCATGTAGTGGATGAAGTTTGAACCAATAAATCCAGCTCCACCAGTGACTAAATAGGTTTTCACACTAACCTCTTTCTACCTTCGAAAGATATGTTGCAAGAGCCTCTTGCCAAGGCCTCATACAATTTCCAATGGTACTCTCAAGATGCCCATTTACCAAAGATGAATATGCGGGGCGAGAAGCGCTTTCTGGGTGCATCTCTTTCCACTGAGCAGAAGTTACTCTAGCAACCTTACAATCAAGATTACTGCCAGCCATAATAGCTTCGGCAAAATCAGCCCACGAGCACGTTCCCTCATTGGTTGCGTGGTAGATGCCATAGTTCTCAGTAGCCGCAATGCACAAGATTGTGTGTGCCAAATCATTTGCGCTGGTAGGATTACCTACTTGATCATCAACAACACTAATCTCTGGATACTTTGCACCAAGGGTGCGCATGGTTGCCACAAAATTTTTGCCAACATAACCATAAAGCCAAGCCGTTCTAACCACAAACGTTTGAGCATTTGCAGCCAGCGCAAGTCCCTCTCCTGCTAATTTGGATCGACCATAAGCAGAAACAGGACAAGGAGCATCTTGTTCCGTGCGAGGAGAGCTTTCCTTACCGCTAAAGACATAATCAGTGGATACCTGAACAAGCTTTGTTTGTGTAGAGTTGCAAGCTCGTGCAAGATTCATAGGGCCGAGCGCATTTACCGCAAAAGCCATCTCAAAATTGCTCTCGCAACCATCTACATTTGTTGCGGCAGCACAGTTAATAACAACGTTATAGCGTTCACGCTGGTCAAACCATGTATTAACTGCCTCAGCGCTAGTGATGTCAAGCTCGTCTGCGTCGGTATAATCAACATCTGGTTCAACAAAAACCTCTGGAATTGGGCCAATCTCAGAGACACCGGACTCAAAAAGACATTTGAGCTCGTTGCCTAACTGGCCATGCGCACCGGTAATAAGAACGTGCATACTACTCTCCCTTTCCAGAAGGAAGGATACGTCCTTCTGCAACGCTCTTGAGGTGCTCGCCATACGTAGATTTACCGTAGCGTTCTGCACATTCAATGAGTTTTGAGCTATCAATCCAGCCATTCTCAAAAGCAATCTCTTCTGGAACGCTTACCGGCAGGCCCTGAGCTGTTTCAACGGTACGGACAAAGGTTGATGCCTCAAAGAGAGACTCCATAGTTCCTGTGTCAAGCCATGCAAAACCGCGGCCAAGTGTGACGACGTCAAGCGTGCCATCCTCAAGATACAGACGATTAAGATCAGTAATCTCGTACTCGCCACGAGCACTTGGCTGAACTTGCTTTACCAGCTCAGTAACACGCTGATCATAGAAATAAAGTCCAGTTACTGCGTAGTTAGACTTTGGATGAGCAGGCTTTTCTTCAATTGAAATAGCGTTGTAGTTCTTATCAAACTCAACAACGCCAAAGCGCTCTGGATCATCCACGTGGTAACCAAAAACGGTAGCACGACCAGACATTTGTGCCTGTTGGGCAGCTTTTCTGACAAGTCCTGAAAGACCGTTTCCAAAGAAGATATTGTCTCCAAGAATCAGAGCTGCAGCGTCATCACCAATAAACTCTTTACCAATAACAAATGCCTGAGCCAATCCATCAGGTGAAGGCTGTTCAGCATAGCTGATAGAGATGCCAAAATCAGATCCGTCACCCAAAAGCTTTTCAAAATTTGGAAGGTCACGAGGAGTAGAGATAACAAGAATGTCTCTAATCCCCGCCAGCATAAGCGTAGACAGAGGATAGTAAATCATTGGCTTGTCGTAGACAGGCAGGAGCTGTTTAGACGTAACGGTTGTCAGCGGATAAAGCCTGGTACCGCTACCTCCTGCAAGAATAATGCCTTTCAAAATTACTCCCCATCAATCGCTGTGATTCTATAAAGTTTATACGGTCCTTCTTCAAGTACCAACTCAAATCCTGGAGCACCATTATCAATATTGAGACCAGACCATACTCCTTCTTCTTTAGGCATAGTTGGGTACTGATCATCTGGATACATATTCAAACGAATAAAATACTGCGCGCCAACAGAACGAACGGCATCTTGAACCGATTTTTCATAAAACACGCGATTTAGCTTTTCTCTAATCAACCTGCTTTCAGGTGACTCATTATCATTGTATTTAAACTTGTAGTACACGTTTAAACCATCTATCGCATAAGCAAGAGATGATCCATCAAATGGATTATTGAGTACAACTGAGTCCCCAACAATTTCTTTTACTCTTTGAACAAACGCCTGTTCAGAAGCGGAATAAGTCTTCCAGTCTTGTGGAATATATGACTCGCTCATCCAATGTAGACTCATCTGAAAACGACTTGGCTCATGTGTCTGAAACTGCAAAGGATCAACTGGGGTCCACAGTGCATATACGACAGGAATAGAAAGTAAAATTGCAAACGCACTCTTAAGAAGAGAAATTCGACTACGCGACAAACGTGGCTTATCGCTTGTAGCGGACTGAGCAGGTCTTACTGCATGTTTTACTTTTTGAAGTACAACTAAAACAGCAGAAACAATATCAATACCACCTTGTAAAACTAATGGCGTAGAGGTGATACACATGATGGCAGCAATACGCTCTGGGTCTGTGTACCAAAAGCCAATAAGAAAACGCTTTACATCTACGTTACCCATAAGTCCCACAACAAAGAAAATAGAAACAAAGAGCAGGCTGCAAGCATACCAACGAGATTTTTTAACGAGAAGAGCGTGGATAAAGCCAACCCAGAAAAGCACCGTACAAACTGCTTCTGGGACATTCATGATGAACGACTGAGTGGCAATATGCATAATTGAGTCAAGTGGGTTTATATCCCAACCCCAAAGAAAATGCACAACAGATTTCATAAAGCTGCTATTCAAAACAATGGTCCACATACCAATACAAAGGACAATACAGAGCGTCTCAAAAGCAACTAAGATAGCAACTTTATTCTTTTTACCTACGCATTTATTGGCCACCATACGTGGGATAAATGAGACTAACACGTAAGGGAATACCAAAATTGCCCAGAAAAATACACCATTTGGATGGCAAAAAACAATTCCCAAAAGTACCGAAATGAGCATGAAGATATCTGAAGCCTTCTGGGGTTTCTCGCCATGTTTATGAGAAGACGATTGCGCAATCGAATCAAGGAGTTGCACAAACAAATACACTGCTATAGGAACACAGCAGAAGGAAAGCATATTTGGAAACGGGCCATGGACTGTGAGCATGCGGACAGGAAATGCCATGTTGGCAAATGCTGCAAAGGGTGCAAGTACTGCCGCTTGAATTTTCTTTCCAAAAATCTTTGAAACAAGCGCAAAAAGTCCTAATGGGTACACTAAGCCGGTCCACACCACATTAACAGCATTTTCTGCCATTCCAATTGAGCAGTGTATAACCAGCACAACTGCTGAAGCAAAGCTGTGAAATGCCAGTGGATAGTACCAAGAACCCGAGAAAGGCTGTGGTGTAGAAAGCGGCAAACCGTCAAAAACAGATGCTTTTAAAGTTGAGAAGACACCTGTTTGAATAATTCTATTGATGTAAGAGATATGAGTGTAGTTATCGTCATATTGCAAGAAGTTATTTGGGTTACCAAGACCTCGATAGAAAACATAACTTGCTGCGAGTGCGCCAAGACAAATAACAATGCAGACTCCAGGCAAAGAAAGCGACAAAGAAGAATAGATCTTTTTGTGTAAAAGTCTCTCTGAGCCAAATCGAGTTGCTGCAATAAGGGCGAGAAAACATGCCGTAAGAGCAAAAAGCGGGATAAGCCCCTTGAGACCAAGAGGATACATTGCAATGCCCGCAACAATATAAAAAACGACGCTTAACGGGCCAGCCACGGCAAGCGAAAGCGCTCGTTTACCACCTGATAAACGAGCGCCCAGATATCCTGGAACAAAAACAATTGCTGTTGTAACTATAAGAACAAGAACAAATTGTTTCCACATGCGTATGCGCCCTTAATTAGTGCTTCTGTTTTAGATGAGCTGAGCCCAGCGCTTCTTACCTGCCTGGAGAAGAGCTCCCTCAAGAACTGATGGTTCAACCTTATAGGTCTTTGCTGGAAGAGGTTGCTGATTAATTTTGATACCACCGCCATCAATCAGACGACGAGCCTCACCATTACTTGAAGCAATCTCTACTTCAACCAAAATCTTTGGCAGGTAAATGAGGCCGTCTTCATCCGCTTCAAGGGAAATTGCAAACTCTTTGACATCGTCAGGGACCTCATTGTTCTTGAACTGAGCATCAAAGGCCGCCTGTGCTTTGAGGCCTTCTCCCTCACCGTGATAAAGATCAACAATATTTCTGCCAAGAGCACGCTTAAGCTGGTAAGGATCAGCAGTACCGTCTTCAAAGCTCTTATCGATTGCATCAAGCTCATCAATAGAGAGCGTAGAGCAAAGACGGTAATACATTGGAATAATCTCGTCAGTAATAGACATGACCTTACCAAACATATCGTTTGGCTCGTCAGTCAGTCCAATGTAGTTGCCGTAAGACTTACTCATCTTCTTAGT
>JABZHQ010000046.1:0-9448 GCA_015258765.1 Atopobium sp.
GCTGATACGTGCGGTTATTGCGCTGAAAACGAATATCCGCCCAGCGAACCTGTTTTAAATCAACCTCATCAATGTCCACAAAGAAAAGCAATTCTCGCTTAAGCGCAACCTTGTGCTGCGTCGATACATCCTTCTGTTTAAGCAGCAATAGGACCACCGACTTTAAAATCTGATTGAATAGGTTGTTTTGCGAAAGCTCATCAAAATCGCAGGTAACTTGTACGTGACGAGCAAGGCGGTTCCTAATGGTCCCCGCCATTTCAATCTTGCCTCGAACAACCGCCAGATCTTCCACACAATTTATGTACTCACGATACAAGCCCTGCTTGAGCTGCAAACCAATACCCTTGGACAAGATGGCCGCAAACAGGTTGTAAATCGAGTCAAACGACTCCTTCTGCACGTCCTCGTACACAGATTCCCGCAGCGTAGTGAAGGCATACGACAGCATGTAGTAAATATTTTTTATGAAGATATGCTTATCTTCGGTCATTGAAACACTCCGTGAAGAATATTCTCCCAGCGCAGGTATTTCTCCTGGTCATCAAACCAATATTCGCCCAGCATTGGCAAGATGTCGTAATCCACAACCTCTTGCATCCACTCATCGCTGCAGCTCAGCTCATCGCGCCCACAGAAATAGCTGTGGCCAATACAGAATCCCCTGCCCAGCGACCTATCCAACGCAATCTCCGCGTTCAGCTCGATCACCTTGGCGAGAAGATCGTTGAAGGTTTCATTTTTAAGTGACTGCTGGTACTGGATAAAGTCCTCAGTCTCAAAGCCAGGCTCCATCTCAAAGAAACTGAAGCGGCGACGCAAAGCATAATCAATCATCGCCAGACTTCTATCTGCCGTGTTCATCATGCCAATAATGTATAGGTTCTCTGGAACAGAAAACTTCTCGTCATTGTACGCAAGTGTAGCCGGTGTACCTCGATAATCGTTCTCAATCAGCATCAAAAGTTCGCCAAAAATCTTGCTCAGATTTCCGCGATTAATCTCGTCAATAATAAAGAAATACTTTGACTCCGGATCCGCCTCTGCCTTCTTGCAGAAATGGTAAAACACGCCTTTCTTGAGCTCAAAGCTTGCCCCGCTAGGCTTGTAGCCCATCATAAAGTCTTCGTACGAATAATTCTGGTGGAATTGTACAAACTCGATAGCATCCTCGCTCATTGTGCCCATCAGCGAATATGCAAGTCTTTTTGCCGAGAAGGTCTTTCCAACTCCTGGTGCTCCCTGCAAAATAATGTTCTTTTTATTCAACAGGACAGCCGCGAGCTTGTCGTACTTCTCCTCCGACATAAATACTTCCTCCAAAAATTTTCCCTTGTTATATGGAGGAATACAAAACAACTTATCACCAGGTTGAGTTGGAGGAATCTCTTTATAATCCTTTGAGAAATACGCAATATCAGCCGTTAGAGTCACAAAATAAGGATCTGGATAGCAATCTTCTGTTAAAGCAGAGGTAAACATCTTAATGAGTTCGGAATCTTCAGAAATTACATCTCTAACTTCATTATAAAATTTCGTATACGTCCTTATATTAGTTGTAGATGCCCCCTGCTTAAACTCGTAATTGCTCTCTAACCTATCCGATAAAGCTTTTACTTGTCTAAACTTATATATGTAATATATGTCTGGATATCTAAGCCAAAGATAAGTTGTGATGGTTCCCTCTTTTTGATAATGCTGCTTTCCTTCAGGACCATATACATCCAGTAACTTATCCGACTTTGCCATAAATCCGTTAATACGCTCAACTATATCGATGTTCTCGTCATAAAGTTGCATAAACATACTACGAACTTCTTCTGCATCCTGTTCAGCATAAAACTCAATCATCTTACGAGAAAAATCATAGTTAGAAGCAAGAAGATTTTCCGTTTTAGACAGCGACTTACTCAGCATCGCAGGAAAATCCTGGGCGTTTATATCCCAGTTATCCTGGAAGCACTTAACTGCTTTCCACTTATATTTTTCTTCCTCCCAGTGAGAAGGAAAATTCTCTTTGTACTGAGTGAGGACCTCATCAAGAGATTGTCTATCTATCATTGCTGCTCCCCTTTAAGCAAAAGCCAGTGAATCTTTCTGGTTGCTCACATACACTGCCAGGCCAACCAGTGTCATCGTCTATCATGTACTACCAGTTAAATTGCGCTTTATACTGATAGTATCCTCCTAATTGGGACTCATATTTTTAACTTCTTGCACATTTCGGCGAACAGAAAAAGGCAGCTCACCCAGAGCTGCCTTCAACGCACACTATGTCTCCGCAGCACCTAGACTGCATGCTCTGTCTCAGCTCCCTTTTCCTCCTTGAGAAACTGCATATCCAGAGCCTTAATAAACGGCAGGTAGATTGCCATATCAATCAAAATCAATACGAGCTGAAGTAAAGCGCCCTGCCATCCGCACAAAAGAAATCCCGAGATTAAAGGAGGGGTACTTCCAGGCAGCATAATGCCGTTACACAGAGGCACCAGCCCCGTACTCATGGCAAACCAGGAAATCGCAATATTGATTACTGGCGTAAAAATCAGAGGAATTGCCATGATGGGATTCAAAACTATCGGCAGTCCATACATAACCGGCTCGTTGATACCAAAAATACCAGGCACAATGGAGATCTTTGCAATGTCTTTTGCACGGCGAGAATTGCAGAACAAAAATATCACAATCAACAGCGAAAGGGTTGATCCTCCGCCACCAAACAGCGCAAAGAACGCATCGAACTCTCGATTGATAATGTTGGGTAGCGCAGTGCCGGCGGCAAAGGCGGCCTGGTTTTCCAGCGTAAGCGCAGTCAAAATCGGCGTAAAAATAGGGCTTGTAATGTTTGACCCGTTAATGCCAAAGAACCAGAAAATGCCCTGGATGACGTAAGCAATCGCCAAGGCCCACACGGTTCCGCCAAGCATGGTCAGTGGAATCTGCAACATGGAATAAATGCAGGTGAACGCATCTCCCCAAGGGGTAAGTGCAAACAAAACGCTAATCGCCCACACTGCGGCAAACGTGAGCGCCATCGGAACCAGAGCACTAAACGCAAGCGAAACAGACGTAGGAACGCCCTCCGGCATCCTAATAACCCAGTTCTTCTTGATAGCAAATCCAAAAATGGACACCGACAAAAAGCCTACGATAATCGCTACAAACACGCCCCTCGCGCCGGTCCACGCAAGAGGAATGCTCTCCACCAAAAATGGCTGAGAAGCTCCCTGGGGCAAAAACTCAGTCACCTGAGGCATCAAAATAAACCAGCTGACGAGCGAAACCATACCAGCAGAAACTCGATCCTCTAAACCAAGTTGATCAGCAAAGTTGTAGCCAATCTCGAACGACAAAAATATTGCCATGAGCGAAACAGTGCAGGCAGAAGGAATAGCCAATAGCGAGAAAAGCGACTTGCCCTGAAGCGTAGTGGACTTCAAGAAATCAACCCACGCAGGAATTGGCAGATTGCCTACCAGCGTAAACATTGATCCGATAATAAGGATTGGCATGAGCATGGCAAAAGAGTCGCGCATAGTAAGAAGATATTTATTCTTACTCACCAACTCTGCCATTGGCATAAGCTTCTTCTCTAGGCCTTGCGCTACATTCATATAGTCCCCGGCGTATCTCCTAAAATAACGATGTAATCACAGGATAGAATCATATAGTAAAAGCAATCATTGCCTTCAAAGACAAGACCATTCTTTACAAAAACCTGGCGAGAAGATCGCTCTTCTCGCCAGGCGACTAATCTGTCAGTTCTTGCCGCAACCCGCGACCGCCGCCGGTGCGCGGCGCGGCAGCCCGCGACCGCCTGCGACCACGACCCGCTACTTGCTCGTTAACCGCTCGACGAGCTTGTTGATCTCCCACTCGGTCATGCCAACATCGGTCAGATACTTGCGAGCTCCAGCTGCGTAATCCGCGCCGTCGAGCGAACCGTACGTAGGCACCCCAGCAATGCAGCGAGCAATGTCGTCGAACTTCACGTCAACAACGGCGTCGTAACGAGCCTTGTCGTCCTTCTCGTTAATGCCGTAATAGTTGTCGTAGGTAATCATGTAGTCGTCGCGCATCTCGTCGTAGGATGCGCCGCAAAGTGCCTCGAGAAGAGCGCAGACAAAGCCCGTGCGATCCTTACCTTCGGTGCAGTGAATAAGGTAGGGACCCTTATGCAGAATTATCTCGCGCAGGCCCGCTGCCAAGCGATGAGCATATTGGCCGCCACGGTAATTGGCGTTGAGGTTAAGGGCCGCAACATTCCCCGCATCGTACAAGCTCTGGTGCCACGTAATGTCGTAGTCGGCATTCTGGTAATAGCTCTGGAGTTCTTCATTGGTGTCCGCGAGGTCCAAGATAAACTGCACGCCGCACCTCTGGGCAAGATCTGCCGCGTAAGGCGCGCGATTGTTCTGGTTATCAATAGGCGACGCCGAGCGATACATTACGCCCTCGGCAAGATTTCCACCCTTCATAGGACGGAAGTTGGCAAAGACCTCGTCACTTGCGTAGTCGGAGCGATTGTTAGTGTACGTTGCATCCAAGGCCTTTTGAACCGTTGCGTACTTTTGCTTCTCGTGGAGCGTCACCGTAGCCGTATCTCCAGCCTTCAGACCAGCGGTTTCCCACAGAGACTCACCATTATTTACGCATACATAGACGTAAGGATAGCCCGGATATGCGACAACCAGGGGCTCGTTGGTTTTGGTGTAATAGCCGTTGTAGTACGGAATATCGGAGAGCTTGTATCCGTTGCTAAACGTAACGTCTACGCTGTCGCCGTACTCAAAGCCCAGGTTATTGAACTCGTCGATGGTGATATCCAGGTAGCTGCCGCCAAACTTGGGCTCGTGTATTGCTTCGATTTCCCCCGTTGTGATTGACGACTGCGTTGCCTGCTGGGCAGGGTTGTTCTGCAGGAACGGAAACACATTGCACCCTACCAGCGCAAACGAGAGCACCAACGTCATAAACATGCTCAAAGCTGTCGTAAAACGTTTCTGTAACTTTTGCATTTCTCGCCCCGATTCTGCCGATCCTGCACGACACACGACACTGCGGCCAAAGGTCCTCGCGCGTCCAAAGGTACTGCAGGTCAAAAGACCGCGCACTCCCAATAGCAACACTTATCCAATGATCTCGCACGTCCAAACCACACCACTTTGACTATACGTCTGACGAGAAACCCCACCTGTTCAAACAGATGGGGCTCACATGAACGGTGTCGTTTTATCGGTGGGTGGAGAAAGACTGCGTCGAGCTCCGTCAAACAAAAGGCACTCGATTAGCGAGTGCCTTAAGAAAGCAAAACCGTTGAATAGCCTACAGACCAATTCGCTCTTCTAGCGCGCTTTCAATAGTTACAAGGTCAATGAAGTTATTTAGTACAATAGTGCGCTCTTTAATTCCATCAGGGAAGTTATCAAAGAGCTCATTGGTTGTGATGTAATAATCGCCATCAGCACCCTGAACGCTACCAAGGTCGATAGTCTCAACAACAATATCTTCCCTATTCCTCTTCTGAAGGATGCTCTCAATATTCATTTTGGCAATGATTGAAGATCCAACGCCAAAACCACATACAGCAACAAGTTTCATTATTAACTCCTAAAAGGACTGGCTATGCACCAAGTACAAGCATTCTAATGGCCTTAAGCAGATACATCAAAGGCATCCATACCAGTGCGTAGTCAATGTTGGACCAAGTCACGCCAGAACCAAACATTACGCCGGTCAATGGATAGAACAGAATAGCTGCTGCAGAAGTGATTGCACCAGTTACCAGGCCCGCTGCAAGAGCACCCTTCCATCCACCAGCCTTGTTACCAAAGACGCCCATGACATTACCGTCAAAGTACATGATGATTGGGCTTGGGAAGACAATAACTGGAGCGTGAAGAACAATAGTCAAAATGCAGACAAGAATTGCGCCAATTGAAGATCCAAGGAAGCCAAACATTCCGCCCATTGGCGAGAATGGATAGAACGTTGGAGCATCCAGAGCTGGAACAGCACCAGGAAGGAACTTGTCAGAAATACCCTTAAATGCAGGAACAATAGAACCAACAAACATACGGACACCCTGAAGCAGGATGACGATGCCTGCAGAGAAGGTCCAAGCACGAATAACAAGCCACAGAATCCAGTTAGTGGCCTCAGGACCAGTACCAGACAGAGCCTCGATACCCTCCTGGCCAACAGCAAGTCCCATTCCAACAAAGATGATTGGCATCAGGAAGAACAGAACTACAGTGTTGTCTCTAAACATAGACGCCCACTCAGGAAGCTTCAGCTTATCTGCATCTTCATCTGGGTTGGAGGATCCAACAAACTTACCAACAAAGTGAGCAACAACGGAGCCTACCTGATCCATAAAGCCAAGGGTAATTGCATCCTGTGTCCACTCTTTTGCAAGCTTTCTGGTAATTGCAGGAGACAGCGCATAGTAAAGTGCGTTGAGGATTGAACCAACTGCAATAATCACAACGCTGTCATCGGTGTTCAGGATTCCTGGAAGCGTAATAGCCATGAAGCATGCATGGAAAAGTGCAAGGTGAGCTGTCAGGTAAACATTCTTAAAGTTGTTGTTAGGAACCAACTTAACAATCACCAAGTGGAGCAGGAATGCAAACAGGAATATCAATACGGAATTCCTGCTGAAGCCCTCCATGGAGAGAACCATTGCACCGGCCGCATCATTAATAGGAAGAGTGCCCGCAACTCCAAGGCTATTATTTAATGCAGTAACTACCTCAGATAGAGAGCTGAAGATGATTCCTGCACCAGATGAGAGGACAAGAAGGCCAATGACCGTCTTAACAACGCCATCAATTACCTGTGGTAACTTTTTACGTTGAAGTAAAAGACCCACAAGCGCAAGCAAACCCATGAAGATGGTTTGATTTGTAAAAAGCTGAAATACAAAAACGTTCAAGATGTCCATACTATGCCTCCCCATTAATAACTTTGGATACGTTTAGTGCATCTTCTTCTGTTCTTGCAGAACGGAGCAAATCAAAATTCGCCTCGTTATTGAAGAAAATTACAATCTTCTGAAGAAGTTCAATATGAGACTCGTCATCTTTTGCTGCCAAAATAACAACGATATCTACAGGATCATTGTGCTTGCTGCCAAACTCGATTGGCTGTGCAAGCGTTGCAATTGAAATTGCTGTCTGGTGAACTGCATCACTAGGGCGAGAATGACCAAGTGCAAGGCCAGGAGCAAGAACAATATAAGGTCCCAGTTCATGAATTGCAGCAATCATCTCTTCGATGTAAACACTAGTGATTGCATCGCGCTTTACTAGTGGAGTTGCAGCTACTTTAAGAGCATCTTCCCAGTCTTTTGCCTCAACGTGAAACTGAAGGTCTTCTGGATGAATCTGCAGATGAGAAATACCTTCACTCATACTAGGCTTCCTCTGCTACATATGCATGGCCGCCAAAGCCATTGCGTAGAGCCGCGGTAACCTTATTGGAGAAGTTCGCCTCACCAAGCTTTGATGCGTTTCTCTCAAACAGAGACTGTGCAATTACTGGCACGGGGACATCCTCTGCAAGAGCAGCCTCAACTGTCCATTTAGCCTCGCCAGATGCATCAACAATACCCTTAAAGTCCTTAAGGTTAGGATGTACTCTGAGCTGTTCTTCAATTAAATCAATCAGCCAAGAACGAATAACAGAACCGTTTTGCCAGTTGCGAGCTACCTGAGCCAAGTCATAATCGAATGGGGCCTTTTGCATAACAGCAAAACCTTCGCCGATTGCCTCCATCATTCCGTATTCAATTCCGTTATGGACCATCTTCATAAAGTGTCCAGCACCTGCAGGACCTACGTAGTCGCAGCCGTTTTTAACGGCAACGGACTCAAAGACATCTTTGAGATACTCGTAAGCGCTCTGATCTCCACCGGCCATCAGGCAAGCACCATAACGAGCACCCGAGGTGCCTCCAGAAGTTCCAAGGTCAAGGAATCTTACTCCAAGGTTAGAAGCCTCTTCTCCGTGCCTAATGGAGTCCTTATAGTTTGAGTTACCCGCATCAATAAGGATGTCATCCTTCTCAAGCAGTGGAAGAACCTGAGAAATTGTTGATTCAGTTGCCTCTCCAGAAGGAACCATCATCCAAATAACTCTTGGTGTTTCCAGTGCTTCAACAAGCTCTGCTAAAGACTGAACAGAAGAAATACCGTGCTTCTCTACTTCCTGACGGGCATCCTCAGAAACATCAAAGCCTTTTACTTCTACCCCGTTGTCTTTGAGATTCAAGGCAAGGTTAAAGCCCATCTTTCCCAGTCCGACCAATCCAACTTTCATGTTCCTTCTTTCGACGAACTTTCTGTAAGAATTACTATAAAAATAATTTTCTACTAGTCAATATTAAAAAAGAAAAAATTTTTTCTTTTCTTTTAGTGGTAAATTTTTTAAAGTAGAAGGTGTCTTATATCATCGTTTAGCTTTGATTTGAGGAGAATCTCATGGAGTCTTCATACCGTGTAAGGCTTAAATCGTTTGAGTCTTCGCTTTCTAAAAAAGAAAAAATGATAGCTTCCTATATTTCTTCTCATTCACGCGCAGCTTCGCAAATGACCATTAACGAGATGGCACAGACCCTTGGAATGGCCGATTCCACGATTTTTAAATTCACTAGAAAACTTGGCTATACAGGATTCAAGGATTTTCACAATGCACTGATTTCTGAAGAATTTGATCCTGCAATTTCAATTCATGAAAACATTTCCGACACCTCTTCCCCACTGGGCGTGGCTGTCAGTGTATTTAACTCCTCAATTGATTCCCTCAGTCACACTAAAGAGATGCTTGAGTCCGAAAATCTTGAAGGCGCAGTTAGCTTGATTGTTTCCAGCAAAACTGTATTTCTTTTTGGACTTGGTGGAAGCAATATTATTGCTGCAGACGCCTATCACAAGCTGCTTAGATCACCCCTCAATGTAAAATACGCGTCCGATTATCACCTGCAGCTCATGGAGGCCAGCCGAGCAACAAAAGATGACTGTGCAATCATTTTCTCTCACACCGGTAGATGCAAAGAGGCTATTCAACTTGCCGATTTATTCCAGCAAATTGGCGGTCGTGTGTTAGTCATTACCAGTGATAGGAATTCTCCATTGGCGAGAAAAGCAGATGTCACGTTACTGACTATCTCAGAGGAAACATCATTTAGATCAGAGTCTCTGGCATCAAGAATTGTTCAGCTGGCTCTCATCGACTCTCTCTATACGTCAGTAATGCTTGCAAATCCACGCAAATCCAAGAATTCACTACAGAGCATTCGCGACGCTATTGAACTAACGAGATAGCTTTACTAAACTCACTGCACAAATGTAGGTTGTGTCCCGAAAAGTGGTGTAAGAGAGCATTTCAGTCATTTAAAAGAAGTGCGGTTATTTCCTAAAATATAGTCACCACAACCAATTCAGAA
>JABZHQ010000123.1:0-1974 GCA_015258765.1 Atopobium sp.
CTCTGCTGCACCCTTTCTAATGACTTGGCACTTCAGTTGGGTGATTTGGCCGATACCGAGGAGTTTGACTACATCATTATTGAGGCTTCAGGTATCTGTGAGCCAATCCCTATTACCTATAACATTTCTGCATTCTGCAATCAGAGCCAGCATGCAACTAACCACTCTCACCTCAACCTTGATAACATCGTCGCAGTTGTTGACTGTGCTCGCATGTTTGAGGAGTTCCACAACGGCGCCGATCTTCTCGACCCAGATATTGAAGAGGATGACATCGAGAACCTGCTTATTCAGCAGATTGAGTTCTGCTCTACGCTGGTACTCAACAAGACCGATCTGGTTACTCCAGAGCAGCTCCACGAGCTCAAGGCGCTTGTTCGTGGCCTGCAGAAAGACGCCGTTATTGTTGAGGCGGTCAACGGTGACATTCCAATGAGCGAGCTTATCAATACGGGCCGTTTTGACTTTGACAAAGCTTACGCCTCCGCTGCCTGGATGGATGCAATGGAGCATCCTGAGGAGCACGAGGACCCAGAGGTTTTGGAGTACGAGATTACCACCTTTGTGTATCGCCGCCGTCAGCCATTTGACCTGGACAAACTTAACCAGTTTGTGGCTAGCTGGCCCAAGAATATCATCCGCGTCAAGGGTAGCATCTGGATTTCGCAAGACCCCGAGATGAGCTACGTATTTGAGCAGGCTGGCAAGCAGGTCCAGTTCTACGAGAATGGCATGTTCTACGCATCGCTGCCAGAGGATGAGCGAGAAACCCTTCTTGACGAGAAACCCGAGCTACGCGCAGAATGGGATGATGAACTGGGCGATCGTCAAACTAAGTTGTGCTTCATTGGCCGTCATATGAACCATGAGGAAATTGAAGCCGGTCTGGATGCATGCCTTACCGAGTATGTTCCTGACGAGTTTGATTACTAGCGTTTTCAGCGCCAAGAGCTCCGGCGCTTGAGACGAGGGACCCAGTTTATCCGGGTCCCTTTTTTAGGTTAGAGGTGGCTAATGACCAAGATTGAGCAGCTTAAAGACTGGATTCAGTCGTCAGATAACATTGTTTTCTTTGGTGGTGCAGGCGTGTCAACGGAAAGCGGTATTCCTGATTTTAGGGGTACTAACGGTCTGTATCGCCAGGGCGGTATCAAAGTAGAAAACATGACCATTGGCCTGGGCCAAGACGGCTATGACATGGGAAAAGAAGCCTACGACCTGGGAAATGGTGTAACGGTTGACCCCGATAACGAGGAGTCTTTTGCCTACAGTAAGGCGCCAGACTTTACGCTTGAAGAGATCTTCTCGCTTGATGTGTTTTTAGATTACCCCGCAGCGTATTACACGTATTTTAGAAACTCTCATCATTTGGGGGAGGCTCAGCCAAACATTGCTCACAAGTGGCTGGCAGACTTGGAAGCTGCGGGAAAGTTGCGCGCGGTGGTGACGCAAAACATCGACGGACTACATCAAGCTGCTGGTAGCAAGCGTGTGTTTGAGCTCCATGGCAACGAGACGCGTTTTTATTGTCCCGAGTGCGGTCACACCTACACGCTTGATCAGATTGAAGAGCAGTCGTCTGTGGTGCCGCTCTGTCAATGCGGCGCAGTTATTAGGCCTGATATCGTCTTTTACGGAGAGGGTCTTGATATGGACACGGTCTACGGCGCGCTGAATGCTATCTCACAAGCGGAGGTTCTTGTGGTTGCAGGAAGTTCGCTGGTAGTACAGCCTGCCGCCGGTCTTCTCGATTATTACGAGGGCAACAAAATGGCCATCATCAACGACCAACCTACGCCGTACGATGGTCGCGCCAATCTGGTGATCAGAGACAGAATTGGCGCCGTCATAGAACAGCTCCTGTAGAAAAACGCCTACCCGCAATGAACTGCCTTTCATTTCTTGGACACGAGAAATGAGAGGCAGTTCAAAACACACCTAAGTCAGATAATCTGTTAAAAAGACGTATACATG
>JABZHQ010000047.1:0-9231 GCA_015258765.1 Atopobium sp.
GAGTAATATTTATCCATTTTTATTACGTTAAGCTGCACATAGTGTGGACTGTTCGTTGTGAACAATTGTGAAGAACCTGTGAATTTAGCTGTACTTCATTTAAAAGGTATCAGAAAAAGAACCGATAAATTCCTTGTACCTGCATAAATATTTGAACTTTAAAAAAGCTATATAAATATATACAGAATCTCAAATAAATTCTCTTTGTAATAGGTGAAAATAGACGCATCTATTGCAAAGGAGTCCTGATGAACAAACGACTGTTTAAGCTGTTAAGTTTTGTCTTCATGCTGGTCCTGGCGCTTCCGCTTGCTGCAAAATCAGCTTTTGCTGAGACCGCAAGCACTGAAGCTGCTACAGGCACCCCTAAAGCGGTTGTCGCAACCATTACAGACTTTAGAGTTGAAGATCGTTTTGGCAATCCAACTACCGTTGTTAACAAGGCAAATGTGTATGCCATTGCTATGACGTGGGACGCCTCTGCAAACGCTAATGTAGAGCCGGGCGATTACTTTGACGTCACCCTCCCTAACGAGATGAGGTTTACCGCAGCTCATCCTGCGTCTACCTTTAACATCACCGATGCAGCAACCGGCGAGGTCATGGCAGTAGCTCACGTCACCCCTGGTACCGATGGTTTTGGTGGAAACATGCGTGTTGTCTTTACCAACTACGTTAACAACCACACTGACCTGCGCGGTACCGCTCGACTTGGCTTTACCATTGATTCACATCGTGTTCAGACAGGTACCGGTAAGTCTTTTATCTTTACTGTCTCTGGCAGCCCTGTTCCTGTAACGTTTGACGTCACCGCTCCTGGTACCATTGGTACTGAGTTCCTCTCCAAGTGGGGCAAGATTATTGAGGGCAACGCAAACGAGATTCAGTGGACCGGCCGCATCAACTACTCTGGTGGTAACTTCCACAACGTCCGTCTACACGACCAGCTATCCGACCAGGGAGGCGGCGACCTTCCTTCCGAGATTACCTATGTTCCAGGAACCTTTGAGCTTTGGAGCGCTCGCTTTGATGAGTACGGCTCAACCATTCCAGGAACTGCAGCTCGCATCCCTATTACCCCAGGTATGCTCACCATTTCTCCTGATGGACAGTCGTTTGATCTTGACCTTTCTGGCATAGACCTCAGCAACGGTCAGAGCTTTAAGTTCACCTATCGCACCACCTATGTACCTGGTGTTGCCCTGCGTAACCTCATTACCATGTACTCTGACAACCCTGAGTACCGCTCCGATTGGGTATATCGCAACGCAACTTCCGGCGGAGAAGGTACTTCTACCATCATCGCTCGTATCCGCATCATCAAGGTGGATAAGAACGACCACAACACCAAGCTTGCGGGTGCAGTCTTTAAGGTGACCAGCACCACTGATCCATCCAAGACCTGGACTATTACCACTGGTGAAGATGGCACCGCTACCACCGAGAAGCTCCCTGCTGGCACCTACAACGTTCAGGAGATTACCGCTCCTGCTGGCTACCAGCTCAATACCGATACGTATAACCTCACCGTTTCTGCAACCACCGGCGTTATTAAGACCGTTGAGGACGAGAAGACCCCAACAGTTGACGTACAAGTTAACAAGACATGGGTGGGAACTGTCGGCGGTCCTGTTACCGTCAGGCTCTACAAAGACGGCGTTGCTAGCACCGAGACTGTCACTCTTGACCAGACCAATAACTGGGCTGCAACATTTAGCGGTCTTCTACGCAACGATGCAACAGACGGTCACGTTATTGCTTACACCGTAGTAGAAGAGAACGTTCCTGCTGGATATACCAGCGCAGTCTCGGGCAACCAGACTGATGGCTTCACGGTTACCAACACCGAGATTCCACCAAACACTCCTCCAAATACGCCTCCAAATACGCCTCCAAATACACCACCAAACACCCCACCAAACACCCCACCTGCAACTCCTCCATCAGAAACTCCAAAGAAGCCAAAGAAGAAGCAGCCAAAGCTTCCTGAGACTGGCGACTTCTCCGAGATTGCTCTTGTTGCAGTAGCTACCTTGGGCAGCGTTATTACCACGCTTGGCTATGCTCTGAAGGATCGTCGTAAGTAAGGCAGCGTTGCGCAGTAAGTAACGACATGAGCAAAAGTTGCTCGTACTTCTCGCGCCAAGCTCCACGAACTTCTCGCACACGTCCCCGCTTCACACGTTGAAGCGGGGATTTTTTGTGGCAGGTTTGTTTCTATGCAGCACAAAGACGCAAAATTGCGTATAGTAGATGTTTGACAAAACGCATTGGGCAAAACGCAGATTAAACACAAAGGAGCCCCAATGGCCAGAAGGTCACATTCATCTCAGAATCACGGTCACAACAGCCGTGATAGGTACGAAGATACCCCTGAGTACGATACAGAGGACTTCGCACAGGACGATTATGACGCTTATAATCAGGGCGCATATCAGCCTCGTACGCTGGGCAGCGTTCGAAGCGCTGGTGCAAGTTCTGCACGCAACAATCACGAATCCCGCGGCTCCAGGTTTACGCGCGAGCCTTTGATTGGCCAGACCAACGTCGGCGACGAGTGGCCCGAAGAAGCCCCAGCTCAGCAGCAAAAACACACCCACTTTGCTGCACATCGAGCGGGCGCCGTAAGCCACGCGCCTTCTCGCGCAGAAGGCGTTGGCGCATACTCCAAGAAGCGCCAAGGATCTTCTCGCGGTCGTGGCCTGAAGATCTTTGCCGGCATTCTGGGAACGTTGCTACTGGTAGCAGGCGTAGCGTTTGCGTGGTGGATGCTGGATACCAACTCAAAACTTCGCCAGGGCTTGGATGCAAACCTGCAGGCCACGCTGGTACAGGTTGCACCATCCGACCCGTTCTACATGCTGCTTCTGGGCGTGGATAAGGACGAGGGGCGTGCAGAGAACTGGGGCGATTCCGACGCAAACTTCCGCGCCGACACTATCATTCTGGCTCGTGTGGACCCTAAGAACAAGAAGATCACCCTGATTTCTATCCCCCGAGATACTATGGTTGACCTGGGAGAACATGGAAAGCAGAAGATTAACTCCGCGTATAGCTATGGCGGCGCATCCGGAATGGTCGAGGCCGTTTCCAAGCTGGCAAACGTCAACATCTCGCACTACGCCGAGGTAGACTTTGAGTCGTTCACCAAGATTGTGGACTCCATCGGCGGCATTACGGTCAACCTGCCCGTTGCCGTATCTGACATGCAGTACTCGGGCATCGACCTTCCTGCGGGAGAGCAGCAGCTCAATGGCCAGCAAGCGCTCGGCCTTTCTCGCAGTCGCCACGCATACGACAACTACGGTGCAGGCGATTTCTACCGCGCGGCTAACCAGCGCATGATTCTGACGGCCATTGCCAAGAAGGTCCTCCAGCTGGACCCCGTTTCAATGTCTGGTGCCGTGTCTACCATGGCTGAGAGCGTGACTACTGACTTCAACGTTACCGATATTGTGGGCCTGGCCATGTCATTCAGGGGCATGGATACCTCCAAGGATATGTATTCCGCGCGTACGCCTACGACGTCCGAGCTCATCGACGATGTTTGGTACGAGATTGTCGATAAGAGCGCGTGGAAGACCATGATGGATCGCGTAAACCAGGCGCTGCCTCCTCTGGAGGATGCAAGCACTGACGAAACCACAGGCGTTGTGGGCACCGTCGGAGGAGACCCTTCAGCTATCGACAGCATCAAGCCTGACTACACTGGTGAAGTTGCCGTGCTCAATGGCACCGACGTTCAAGGGCTTGCAGCTCAGAAGGCTGGCATCCTGAAGACTAAGGGCTACACCGCCTACGCCGACAGCTCGCTGGAGCATCCAACCGACTCGATTATTGTCTACGACGGCACGCGCACAGGTCTGGCAAAGGCTGTTGGCGTTGCAAAAGCGCTGGACATTCCTACCGCTAACATCAAGGCAAACGACGGCTCCTACCCAACTGACGTGGACATCACCGTGGTCCTGGGCACTGATCAGGCTCCAAAGCGCTAGCGGCTTGCGGCGGCTCGCAACCCGCGACGCGCGACCTGCGACGATCCGCGACCCCACCCCACCCCACACAAAAACGGGCGAGAAGACCGATCTTCTCGCCCGTTTTACGTTTACAGTAAGCGGTTTTGTAGCTTAGACGTTAAAGCGGAAGTGCATGACGTCGCCGTCCTCGACCACGTACTCCTTACCCTCGATGCGCAGTTTGCCCGCAGTCTTGCAGCCGGCCTCGCCGCCCAGCTCCACGTAATCGTTGTAGCTGGCAACCTCAGCCTTGATGAAGCCGCGCTCAAAGTCAGAGTGAATGACGCCGGCGGCCTCGGGAGCCTTAGCGCCAATGCGGACGGTCCACGCCCTGACCTCCATAGGGCCAGCGGTGAAGTAACTCTGCAGGCCAAGCAGCTTGTATGCTGCCTGAGCAAGCGTCTCCAAGCCGGAGTGCTCAAGTCCCAGGGACTCCAGATACTCTGCAGCCTCCTCTGGATCAAGGTCAGCAAGCTCAGCCTCGACACCTGCGCAAACAGGAATAGACTGAACGCCATTGATGACAGGAGCCGGCTCGGTGAGCATGTCCTCGTCGACGTTTGCGACGTACAGGATTGGCTTCATGGTAAGCAGGAAAAGATCGCGGGCAGCCAGACGCTCCTCGTCGGTCATCTCCATGTCAGCGGCGCGATTGCCCTCATTCAGCCACTCCTGAAGACGCTTTGCCACGTTGAGCTTAGGCTGGAGGTCCTTATCGCGCTTGGCCTCTTTCTCCAGCTTAGGCAGGGCGCGTTCAATGGTGCCCAGGTCAGCCAGGATAAGCTCCGTCTGGATGATGTCAACGTCCTCGTCAGGATTAACGCGGCCCTCAACGTGAATGACGTCGGGATCTTTGAAGTAACGAACAACCTCGCAGATAGCGTCGGTGTTGCGGATGTTTGCCAGGAACTGGTTGCCCAGACCCTCGCCCTCGTTTGCGCCCTTGACCAGGCCAGCGATGTCCACAAACTCAACGGTTGCAGGCATGATGCGACCAGGATTGACAATCTCGGCCAGCTTCTGGAGCCTTGCGTCGGGTACGTCAACGATGCCCACATTAGGGTCGATGGTAGCAAACGGATAGTTTGCAGCCAGGCCACCCTTGCGGGTCAGCGCGGTGAACAGCGTGGATTTACCAACGTTTGGCAGGCCAACGATACCAATTGAAAGCGACATGTGAGTCCTCTTGTTTTCGGTGGACGGTTACGGTTATTTGCGTTTCTCGCGAGAAAAACGTGGAGCTAGAAGCGTTGTGCTCTGTGTACACAGCTACTTGCTACTCCCCATTATCCTCTTTTGGAGGTTGTTGTGCGGCGGTGGCAGAGTTCGCGGCGAGGCCCGCAACAGCCTCCGTGGCGGCTTCCTCATCCGAGTCCTCGGTAATCGAGTCCGCCAAGTGTTTGAGCTGCTCTTTACCGGTGTCAAAAATGAAGCGAGCTTTACGACGAGCCAAGGCCTCAAGACGCTCGGTCTCCTCGGCCTTGCGGTCGCGAACAACCAGTTCAGAGGTGTTCATCGGCACCATCGTAAGCGCGCCGGGCTCTGGGCAGACGATTTCGCAGGCGCCGCAATTGACGCAGAACGGCATCTTGATGGTCAGCTTGCCACGTTCGTCGATGTTGATAGCGTGCGTCGTACAGGTATTTTTGCAGTCGCCACAAACCGTACACTTGCTGGAATCCCAGATAGGAGCCTCGAGCTTCACGTAAGGAGCAAGCTCTGGGTCGTGCTGAAGTGCGCCCATGACCAGACGGCGATCCTGCGTGAGCATGGACTGCCGCATGTCGGTGGTGCGCAGGCCCATCACGTCATCAAGCTGCGTCTGAAGCTTATCCAGAGAGCGAGCGTGCGAGTTAATGCGGTCAGCGATTGCTTTGGCGCCCGCAAGAACAGGCGTCGACGCAGATACCAGGCGTTCTGCACCGTTCATCGCGTTGGAGATGAACTGCGAGCGGATATACGCACGCGTGAAGTTGTGGTTGAGGTTGTTGCCGTCGACCTCGAGGCCAACCATAGCACCCGTCCACTCCTCAGCGGTAGCGATTGCCTGGGTATATGCCTCCTCGCCGGTGGTGGTACGACAACGGTCGCAAACGCCCAACGGCAGGTAAACGCTTACGTTGTCAAAGTCCGTAAGGATTGAGAACCAAATGTCGGCCGAGAGCATACCCACGCAAGGCAGGCAAATCTCGTTGCCCTCAGGTTTTCTCGCCAGAGCACGCGTACAGGTAATGTAACACTGCTCGTACGCGGAGGCCGCGCGAGCTACCTGGTCATATAGCATGCGGGACGTGTGGCGGCGCGTGTTAAACGTCTCGGTTGGGCACGCAGCAACACAGAGGCCGCACTGGAGACAAGCCTCATCGTCGATGCGCACGGACTGGTTGTGGATATCAATGCAATTAGCTGGACAAACGTCAAGACAGCGAGAACATGCCTCGGCTTTTCCCGAGGCGCACCTCAGGCAACGATTAGCGTTTGACCAGGGGATTTCCTTGTAGTCCATTGGCTCGAACGGCTTGTCCGTGTTTGGGTCAATAGACAGGCTTCCCATCAGCGCGTCGAGCGGGTTAGAGAGCACCTGGAGGGAGTCCTGGATATCAATGAGGTCGTCGAGAAAATCTCGCTCCTCGTTACGATTCTGGTTCTGTGCCATGGTGCCTCCTCTCCTTTGGCGCGTGGCGGATTAACGGTGCGGTCGCAGCGGCGTGCTGGCCACGGGTGCAGTTGCGGCGTAGTCACAGTCGCAGTGACGGTATGGCCGCGGTCGCAAATAAACATTTTAACCTGTAGCGACCAATAATTCCGCTCAAATGACGTCACATTCATACGATTTCGATTAATGGACGCTGAGCGGGAAAACGTTGCAGTTACGACAAGACGGGATTCTCGCCTGCGACTAGACGGGTTTCTCACCCACAACAAGACGGGGTTCTCGCCAAGTGGGCGCAGCGGCAAAAAAATCGGGCCCAGCGAGAGACTGGACCCGATTGAAGTAACCCGATGGTGCGGATTAGTACATGCCGCCCTGGCCGCCCTGAGCAGCTGCGCGAGAAATGGACTCCTCGATGGTGGTGTCCTTTGGCATCTCGGAAACAGTTGCCTCGGTGATGAGGATGAGGGATGCAACGGAAGCTGCATTCTGGAGTGTGGTACGGGTGACCTTAACTGGGTCAAGAACACCCATCTCAATCATGTCGCCATACTGGCCAGAAGCGGAGTCAAGACCCTGGCCGGTTGGGAGTGCCTTGATCTTCTCGACAACTACGCTGCCCTCGAAGCCAGCGTTGTTAGCGATGGTGCGGACTGGAGCCTCAAGTGCCTTGCGGATGATCTCAACGCCGATCTTCTCGTCTGCGTCAGAGGTCTGAACGCTGTCAAGGACGGAGGAAGCAGCCAGGAAGGAAACGCCGCCACCTGCGACGATGCCCTCCTCGACAGCTGCACGAGTTGCCTGAAGTGCGTCCTCGATGCGGTGCTTGATCTCCTTGAGCTCAACCTCGGTAGCTGCGCCAACCTTGATGACTGCAACGCCGCCGGCGAGCTTAGCAAGACGCTCCTGGAGCTTCTCGCGGTCAAAGTCAGAGGTGGTGTTCTCAATCTCAGCCTTGATCTGGGTAATGCGGTCGTCGATTGCGTCCTTGGAGCCAGCGCCACCAACGATGGTTGTGGTCTCCTTGGTAACCTTGACGGACTTAGCGCGGCCGAGCATCTCTGCGCTGATCTCGTTGAGGTTGACGCCGAGCTCCTTGATGACTGCCTGGCCGCCGGTGAGAACAGCGATGTCCTCGAGCATGCGCTTACGACGGTCGCCGTATGCAGGAGCCTTGATTGCGCAGACGTTCAGAACGCCGCGGAGCTTGTTGAGGATGAGGGTGGTCAGAGCCTCGCCGTCGACGTCCTCAGCCATGATGAGCAGAGGAGCGCCCTGCTTCTGGACTGCCTCAAGGATAGGCAGGATGTCCTGGATGGAGGAAATCTTGTTGTCTGTCATCAGGATGTAAGGATTGTCCAGCTCAGCGGTGAGAGTCTCGTTGTTGGTTGCGAAGTAAGGGGAAACGTAGCCCTTGTCAAACTGCATGCCCTCAACGGTGTCGATGTCGATGCCGAAGGTCTGGGACTCCTCAACGGTGATAACGCCGTCCTTGCCGACAACGTCCATAGCGTCGGAAATCTTACCGCCGATGACTGGGTCACCTGCGGAAATAGTACCAACGGAAGCAATCTGCTGCTTGGTTGAGACCTCTTTTGCGATGCCCCTCATCTGAGCGACAACAGCCTCAACGGCCTTGTCGATACCGCGACGGATTGCGATTGGGTTTGCGCCAGCAGCAACGTTGCGGAGGCCTTCGTTAACGATGACCTGTGCAAGCAGGGTTGCGGTGGTGGTACCGTCGCCGACGGTGTCGTTAGTCTTGGTTGCAACCTCTTTGACCAGCTGAGCACCCATGTTCTCTACTGGGTCCTTGAGCTCAATCTCGCGAGCAACGGAGACGCCGTCGTTAGTAATAGTTGGTGCGCCGTAAGAACGCTGCAGTGCAACGTAACGACCCTTAGGTCCAAGAGTGGTGGTTACGGCATCTGCCAGGGTGTTTACACCCTTAGCAAGCTTGGCACGAGCGTCGGTGCCAAAATCGATATCTTTAGCCATGGTATTCCTCCAAATTAGCTGAACTTACACGTTAATGAACAAGCTGCGAGCGAACGAGCTGCGAGCGAGCGGGCAAACGAGCTGCGAGTTAACGAGCTACGAGCGATTAGTCCTCGAGAACTGCAAGGATGTCGTCAGCACGGAGAAGCAGAAGCTCCTGGTCGTCTACCTTGACCTCAGTGCCGCCGAACTTGCCATAAAATACCTGGTCGCCGACTTTAACATCAAGAGCGATGCGATTGCCATTCTGATCAAGCTTGCCAGTTCCAACTGCGAGGACCTCGCCACGCTGAGGAAGCTCCTGTGCTGCGGATGCAATGTAGAGACCAGAGGATGTCTTCTCCTCTTTTGGAGCAGGCTTTACCAGAACACGATCTCCAAGTGGCTTCAAATTCATAATGAAAACCTCCCTTTCGGGCCAAGCCCGATATTGGCGCTAAGCGCCCTTTTCCAACGCTATTTGTTATTCCACACGGGAAAACAATTTATACGAAATATTGTGAAAATCTTACAAAACCGACTTAGATTTTCTGTAGGCGTGCAGTATAAGCCGTCAACGGTTAT
>JABZHQ010000124.1:0-1909 GCA_015258765.1 Atopobium sp.
CTTTGTGTTGGTATAGTGATTATGCCTCGTGAGCAAGAATTGCCTGGTATGCCTCATCGCGCGCAATACCAAACTTCTGAGCAAGCTCTTTGGCCAGCGCTGATTTTCTGGTACCCGCAGCAAGACCAGCCTCTATTGCGTCTTCAAGCGAGAGCTGAGACTCGCCCGCTACCTGCAACGATGTGGCGACAAGCTCTTCTTCTGTAGGAGCTGCAATAACCAAAACACACTCGCCTTTGAGGTTCTCTTTTGCAGCAAGTGTCTCAACAAGACAAGGGGCCACATCGCGCACCACTTCTTCGTGCAGCTTAGTAAGCTCTCTAACAAGAGCCACCTGCCTAGTTGGAAACACCTCGGCTATAGCCTCAACGGTTGTAAGCACCCTAAACGGAGACTCATACAGCACGATGGTGCCAGGAATTTGCGCAAGCTGCTGTAAACGCTGAACAATCTGTCCGTGCTTTCTGGGCAAGAATCCTTCAAAGAAGAAATGATCACTTGCCAGACCTGATGCAACAAGCGCACAGGTTACCGCAGAAGGACCCGGAATAACTTCCGTTGCAAGTCCTTCTGAAAGCGCCGCATCAACCAAATGCTGACCTGGGTCAGAGATACCTGGCATGCCGGCATCTGACACAAACGCAACACGCTGACCCGCGCGAAGCCTCTCTAGCGTTGGCTCAATTTGCGACTCAATAATATTTTGATCACAGCGCTGCAGTGGCACATGAATGTCAAATGCCGAGAGGAGCTTTGAGGTCACACGCGTGTCCTCACATAAAATAACATCTGCTGCTGCAAGCGTTTCTTTAACGCGCGGTGACGCGTCCGAAAGGTTACCAATAGGCGTGCCCACAATAGACAGTTTACCTGCTAAAAGAGTAGATTCTGTCATTACTCGAGCATTCCCCTCTCAAACGTTGCAAGTGCAACGCGTGCGTCCCATGCAGCCAAAAATGCAGAGGTCTTCCAGGTCTGGAAGAACCACGCAGGACACGTATTGTACACTTTGAGCTGACCGGAAGTATAAATGCGCTCAAGTGCAATTCTTCCCTCTGCCGTCATAGCGCCGTCAATGCTTGGCAGTGATGCTGACCACTTACCCACCATGACCGGCAGACCGCCTGAAGCAGAAGTCTTCAAATACGCTTCGTTTTTATCAATGAGCTGCTGTACACCGCGAGGACCCGAACAATCAATTCCCTCGCAGGGTTTATCAAGGTGTGCATCAAGCCAAACGTTTTGATAGGCCTGCTGGCTCATAAAACGCCTAAATCCCTGAGGCCAGCCACCATCTGGAAGAATGACCACAGGCTCTTCTCCTGCCACAGATCTAATGGTCTCATAAGCACGGCGATAATAGTTTCTAAGCGAGTGACCAGGAATACCATCTGTGAGCTTAAAGCCCTTGCGCACACGAGGCTTAACCTCATCGGCTACCTCAATGCCATAAAAACCACTGCGGTGAGCGTAGTGAAGGGCAAGCTTATGCAGAATAGAAAGCGACTTCTCCCCAGAAATTCTAGTGCGCGGAGCACCACCTGGCTGGTCATTCAAGCCATCAGGCAAACCTGGATTTACTGCCAGTACAAAAATAACGTGCAGGCCAAGTTCTTCTGCCCATTCAAGAGCTCTATCAAGCTCGGTAATACAGCTAACGTATGGAGTCCCTGCAGCTTCTTCATCAAAAACGTACCAAGGCACAGAAATTCTTACCGCATTAAAACCACGAGCGGCAATGCTGACAAAGTCAGAACTCTGAATAAATGAAGAACGATGCGCTTTAACAAGATTGTGGTAGTCCTCAACGCCCAGCGCTTTAATGAGCTGAGCCTCATCAACGCAGCCCGTGCGTGCAAACGGCTCAGGAGTTACCCACGGTTCAAGCGTAAGCCAACCAGTTAAATTG
>JABZHQ010000125.1:0-1900 GCA_015258765.1 Atopobium sp.
ACCTGCATGCGTGAGGGCATCCTCCTGTATGACCAGGACGGCAACGAGATTTGGGCATGCGCTAACGTTGACGCCCGAAGTGTCGATGAGGTCAAGCAGCTCATTGATATGGACCCCGAGCTTGAAAAGAAAATCTACCAGAAGAGTGGTCAAACCTATGCACTAGGTGCTCTACCTCGTCTTCTTTGGGTTAAGAACAAGATGCCAGAGATCTACAACAAGGCAGCCAAGATTGGAATGTTCAACGACTGGCTTGCTTACAAGCTCACTGGTATTCTTGCGGTTGAGCCATCAAACGGCAGCACCACCGGCATTATGAGTCTGGAGGAGCGCGCCTGGGACCCAGAGATTGCTAAGGAATGCGGTCTGCGTGACGACCTGTTTGGCCAGGTCATCGAGTGCGGAGAAGTTCTTGGCGCCGTAACTGCAGACGCTGCAGCAGAGACGGGCCTTGCTGAGGGCACCCCTGTTGTTGTCGGCGGCGGCGATTGCCAGCTGGGCATGATTGGCGTTGGCGCTTGCGAGCCTGGTCAGGCTGGCGTTTTTGGCGGCAGCTTCTGGCAGTACGAGTTCAACACCGATAAGAGCACTCCAGACCCAGACTATCGCGTTCGCGTGAACTGCCACGCTATTCCGCAGATTTGGCAGTACGAGGCACTGGCATTCAAGCCTGGTTTGGTTATGCGCTGGTATCGTGACGGCTTCTGCCAGGCAGAAAAGGCCGAGGCAAAAGAGCGCGGCATTGATGACGTGTATGAGGTCATGAACGAGCGCGCTGCAGAGATTCCTGCTGGTAGCCACGGTATGCTTTGCTGCTTCAGTGACGTTATGAACTACATCCACTGGATCCACGCAAGCCCAACGTTCACCAACTTTGAGCTTGATCCAGAGCGTTTCAATAAGTACACCTTCTATCGCGCAATTTTGGAGAACACCGCCCTTCTCGTCCGCGGCCATATTGAACTGGTCAAAGAAGCTACGGGCAATGAGCCAAGCGAGCTCATCTTTGCAGGTGGCGCTTCCAAGTGTTCTCTGTGGGCACAGATTGTTGCCGACGTTACCGGCAAGAACGTTCGCATTCCAGAGGTCAAAGAGGCAACTGCTCTGGGCGCCGCTGTTCTTGCAGGCTACGGTGTGGGCATCTACCCAAGCATCGCTGAGGGTGCAAAGCGCGTTGTTAAATGGGATAAGACATTCTCCCCCAACCCAGACAACAAGGCTGTTTACGACCAGCTCTATGTCCAGTGGAAGGATGTTTACAAGAGTCAGCTTGAGCTTGCAGAAGAGGGCAAGGTCAAGAGCATGTGGAGAGCGCCTGGTCTGTAAGCACCGGGACTCCGCTGCGCCGCGAATACGCGTGGCACGCAAAAAGAACGTTTGGTCGCAGTACAAGTTGCGCCTGAAAGGAAAGCAAGATGTTTATTGTCAACGAGAACGATTTTGAGTATAGGTGCGGAGATCACGGCCCTAAGTACCTGATGAAGGGTCCTCGCATGAACTATGCCATGGTCCAGTTCCAGCCAGGCCAGGATTTCCAGGCCCACTACCACAACATCATGGAGGAGAACTTCCACATCCTCCAGGGTAAGATTGACATTGTGGTTGACGGCGAGGTCCACACCCTCTCGGCTGGCGACTTCATCCACATTGAGCCTGGCGAGGTCCACTACGTCAACAACCCTTATGACGAGCCAATCGTTATGGTCTCAACCCTTGCTCCTTTCCAGGAAGTCGACAAGGTTGAGGTAGAGAACCCTACCTACTAAGATCAACATCTGGCGAGAAGGACCAGCGCTTGGCGAGAAGGTCGTTCAGTCGCGACGTTCTTCTCGCCAGCGCAATCATAACCACCCGCATAGCGGGTGGTTTGCTCTTAGGGTATAACCCTAATTATACTTGC
>JABZHQ010000048.1:0-8996 GCA_015258765.1 Atopobium sp.
GTAGTGCTTGGTCTTCTCGCTACCTGGGCAAAGATGGGTCAGGCGGAAGTTCGTGTTGTAGAGAATGACTTTGAGATGCGCTTTTTAGTTGCTGGCCAGGTGGATTCTTGGCAGCTTGACGCATCTGCAGTAGGTAAAAAGATTTCTCTTGTAGCTTTGTCAGAGGAGTGCGAGGTTTCTGAGGCCGGCATGAAGTGGAATCTTGATCACCAGAAGTTCACCTTGCTGGGAGACGACGGTATTTCAAACATAGTTGAATCAGACAATTCCTGGGTAAGGTGCGAGAAGGGCTGTCTTTTGGTGCAGCTTTGGAACTAAAACGTTCATCGAGTCGCGTTGGGGCTGCGTTTGAGTTACAAAGCCCCAACATGTGACGATAAGCTCCAGTGGGCTATGTTTGGGATTACCGTCAGATAATCGAGCTAAGAAAAAAGGTCGCCGAAGCGACCTTTTTAAGTTTGAGGTAAGACGAGCTGAGTTGCTTAGTTGCGAGCAATCTTGCCGGACTTGAGGCAACGGGAGCAAACATTCATCTTCTTGCGCTGGCCATCGACAACGACAGTAACACGCTGGATGTTTGGCTTAAAGGTGCGGGCCACAGTACGGTGAGAGTGGGAGATGGAGCGACCGGCAACGGCGTGCTTACCGCAGAAATCACAGACCTTCGACATGAGTAAGACCTCCATAGGATAGGCGCCCTCTGCGCCTAAAATTTCCAAATAGCCGAATTAATATAGCACAATATATTGTGTTGTCAAAGCATGAATATAACATTCACAATTAGATAGCTTTTAGATAGCTTTTGAATGTTTTTCATTTATTACACCAAGATTAAATAACAAGAAAAAGATTTGTCAATTGCAAGGTTATCAACTTGTATATATAAGCCGCTTTAATAATAAATGTGCTCTGCGGTATACTAAATAACAATGACTAACCCTGGTTCTTGCGAGAGGAGTTATGTAATGACTACCGCTGTTCCCGGAACACTAAGAGTTTCTAATGATTGCCTTGCTGACCTGGCGGGCTATGCAGCCATGGAATGTTATGGCGTTGTTGGCATGGCAGAGATTGATGAGGCAGCAGGTGTTGCTCGTCTTCTTCCAACGTACCGACTTCGTAAGGGTATTGATGTGACCCCAACTCCTAAGGGAGTTCAGGTTGACCTTCACATTGTTGTTGAGCAGGGCGTTAACATGGCGTCTGTTGTCGACAATCTTGAGAGCTCAGTAAAGTTTTTGCTTAAGCAAATTGCAGAGCTTTCATGTGTTGATGTAACTGTACATATCGAGGCCATGCGTAATTCTCGCTAAGCTTTTTGCTTCAAATGAGTAGGAACTGAGGTCTAACGTGATTTCAAATGTCATTCGTACATGCTTCCCTGTAGCAGCTCTTGCCGTTGCAGACAAAGCAGAAGAGATCAACAAGCTCAACGTTTTCCCTGTACCAGATGGAGACACCGGCACTAACATGTCCCTTACTCTGGGCACCGTTGTTCGTGAGGTTCAAGATCTTCCTCAAGATGCAAGCATGCAGGATATTGCAAAGGCAATTACCCACGGTTCTCTGATGGGTGCTCGTGGTAACTCTGGTGTTATTACATCTCAGATTCTTCGTGGTATTGCCGAGGGTCTGTGTGACGTTAAAAATCCTGAGGCAGTAACTCCAAAGGATATTGCTCACGCATTCCGTCGCGGTAAAGAGGTTGCTTTTAAGGCTGTTAGAAAGCCTGTCGAGGGCACCATTCTTACCGTTTTGAAGGACGTTTCTGCTAAGGCAGACTCCCTTGAGAAGTCTCAGCTCACTCCAGTTGAGGTCTTGGATGCCCTGGTTGTTGAGGCATATGAGTCTGTTGCCCGCACTCCTGAGCTTCTTCCTGTTCTTAAAGAGAATGGCGTTGTTGACTCTGGTGCATTTGGTTTTGCAACCTTCCTTGAGGGCTTTGTAAATGCTGTTACCGGCAAGACTGAGACTACTGATTTCCAGACAACCGTTTCTGTTTCTGATGCTAAGGCTGCTACCAGCGCTAAGGTTGAGATTGAGCTCAACGATGACTGGGAGGGTTCTGAGTATCGCTACTGCAATGAGTTCCTCTTTAAGGCAGATAGCCCAGACTTTGACGAGGATGCAGCTCTGAACTTCCTGGCAACTATGGGTGATTGCGAGCTTCTTGTTGGTGCAAATCCAGACTACAAGATTCACGTTCACTCAAATACTCCAAACAAGGTTCTTGAGTACATGCTTCAGTACGGCCAGATTTTTGAGGTTTTCATTCACAACATGGACCTTGAGGCTAAGGAGCGTACCGAGAAGATCGCTGAAGATAAGAAGGCTGCAGCTGCACCTAAAAAGGAGCTTGGCTTTGTTGCGGTAACCGCTGGTTCTGGCGCTGCATCAATCTTGAAGTCTCTTGGCGTGGACGTTGTTGTTTCTGGTGGTCAGACTATGAACCCTTCAACTGCAGATATTCTTGCTGCAATTGAAGAGGCCAATGCAGACCAGGTCATTGTTATGCCAAATAACTCCAACATTCGTATGGCAGCAGAGGCTGCTGCAAGCGCATGTGAGGATGTTAAGGTTGCCGTTATTCCAACTAAGTCTGTTCTTCAGGCATTTGCTGCAATGTTTGTTGTTGCAGATGGCGTTCCATTTGAAGAGCTTGTAGAAGAGATGACCGACGCAATCTCTGGCGTTCGCTACGGTGAGGTAACTACTGCAGTCCGCGATTCTTCTGCAGCTGACGGCACTCCTATCCACGATGGTGATGTCATGGGTATCCAGGGCGGCTCCATTGATGTTGTCGGCTCTGATGTCATGAAGGTCACGCTTGACCTTATCGCTAAGATGCAAGAGGAGGAAGAGGGCGACAACCTCACCATTCTTGCAGGTGAAGACTTCTCTGACGAGCAGCTCGATCTTCTCGCCAGCAAGATTGAGGATGCCTATCCAGACCTTGAGGTTGACGCTCAGCGCGGCGAGCAGCCACTCTATCCAGTTATCTTCTCTATTGAGTAGGAAATGTCTGAGTCCAAGGTAAGTATCGCTCCCGCATCAGAGCGAGTAGCACACACCTGCTCGCTTGTTGATAGCGTGACCAGGTTAAGGTATGTCAATGCAAATCGTGCCGAGGCGCTTGAGCGTCTCGGCATTCTGCGTGTACGAGACCTTTTGCTCAACGTTCCTCACCGCTACCTCGATTTTTCTCACCGCGTGCAGATTGCTTTTGCGCAGATAGGTGAGGACGCTACCGTTACGGGCCGCGTTGCTTCGGTAAAGACTAAGCGTCCACGTCCTAAAATGGTCATTGTTGAGATTGAGGTTGTGGATGATACGGGCGTGCTCACAGCTTCGTTTTTTAGGCAGCCTTGGATAGCTGAGCAAATCCACGTTGACGATGAAGTGGCGCTAAGCGGTAAGGTTCTCTTTGCCTACGGTTACCGTCAGATGAAGTCACCGTTTTACGAGGTGCTTAGTACGGCAAAGTCTGACTCAAACGATGAAGCACGCTCCAAAGAGACACCTTCAAAAGCTGCAATTCTTCCTGTTCACCCAGCTACCGAGGGCGTGAGCCCTGCATGGATGCGTCGCATTATGTCAGCGGCTTTGGCGGACACAGGAAGCGTGTGTGATTGGCTGCCTTCAGAGCTTGTCACCAAACACCACGTCATGTCGCTCTCATCGGCGCTTCGTGAGGTTCATTTTCCTTCCAGTTTGGACGCAGCTGAACAGGCTCGTCGCCGTCTTGCCTTTGATGAGCTCTTAAGTTTGCAGCTTGCTCTTTTGGCGAGAAGAAACTTGGAGCTTGCGGGTCATAAGCCTTTTGAGCACGTTATAGATGGACCTAAAGTTAAGGCTCTGATTGAGGCTTTGCCTTTTGCCCTAACTGACGAGCAAAATCACGCAGCTCAAGAGATTCTTTCTGATATGGCTGCACCACGTATTATGAATCGCTTGCTTTTGGGTGATGTTGGTACTGGTAAAACAGCTGTTGCTGCCGTTGCCTTAGCTGCAGCAGCAGATTCTTCAACTCAGGCAGCTGTGATGGCTCCTACCTCAGTTCTTGCTCAGCAGTACGCTCAAAAGATTGGGCCTTTGCTTTCGCTTGCGGGAATTACGTGGGCGATTATTACTGGTTCTACCTCAGAAGAGGAGAGGCAGCAAATTGAACTTTGCCTAGCCGACGGTTCTTTGTCCGTTGTCTTTGGCACCACTGCGCTTCTCTCAGATCGCGTGGTATTCAAGCAGCTCACCCTTGCCGTTGTTGACGAGCAGCATCGTTTTGGCGTTGATCAAAGAACAGCGTTGCGCAAAAAAGGACAAGGCGTAGATCTTCTCGCCATGAGTGCAACGCCTATTCCGCGTACGCTGGCACTTTCTTTGTACGGAGATGTTGATACGTCTCGCATTACCAAAAGACCAAAGGCAGGAGCTGGCGTTACCACTAAACTGTGCGTTCCAGAAAACCTTGACCAAGCATATGCTGCTGTCGCCGAAGCTGTTCAAGCGGGTCATCAGGCGTATTTGGTCTGTCCTTTAATTGACCCAAGCGATTCTGAAGAAGAGCTTGAGGATGTTCCTGAGGCCGCTCGCACAAACGGTAAGCTCTACAGTGCAACTCGCGTATATGAGGAGCTCTCAAAGACCGTTTTTAAGGACTTTACCTGTGATCTTTTGACCGGCAGACTGCCTGAGACACAAAAAGATCAGGTAATGGAAAAGTTCCGCACAAATAAGACACAGATTCTGGTCTCTACAACCGTTATTGAGGTTGGCGTTGACGTTCCTAACGCTACGGTCATGATTGTCTTTAATGCGGATCGTTTTGGTTTGGCAACGCTGCACCAGCTCAGAGGTCGTGTTGGTCGAGGAGACTTCCCAGGAACTGTGTATCTTGCCAGCAACGCCAAGCGAGGCTCTACCGCAAGAAAACGTCTTGCTGCTCTTGAGCAAACCTCCGACGGCGCACGCTTGGCAGAGCTTGACCTTGAGCTCAGGCACGAGGGAGAAACCCTGGGATACCGTCAGTCAGGTGGCACAACACTCAAGATTTCCGATCTTTACGCGGATGCGGACCTGATTGAGGCGGCCCACATGGACGCTCTGGCAATTACTGCTCAAGACCCAAATCTTACCAGTGACGCCTATGCTACGCTGGGAATTGAGGCAAAAGATCGCTTTGGTATCTACTTTGAAGAGCTTGGCTATAAGTAATAACCTGCAGGTAAACTGCAGTACAAGATAGGTTTGGTGGCGAGAAAACCCATGAGGATTGTTGGCGGAAAATGGAAAGGTCGCGCAATTGAGGCCCCTGATGGCAAGGGGACTACGCGACCAACCACTGATCGTACGCGTGAGGCTATTGCAAGCTCCATCTTGGCTTCTCGCGGTCTTGACCTCAGTGAGTCCAGAGTGCTTGACGCTTTTGCAGGTTCAGGCGCTATGGGTTTTGAGCTTCTTTCTAGAGGAGCGCTATACGCTGCTTTTGTTGATAAAGATAGAAAGACGTGCGATCGCATTAAGCGTACGGCTAAATCTCTTGGCGTAAGCACCTCTGAGATGAGTGTTATCTGTGGTGATACAGCTCGCTTAGCTGAGTCATCCCAGCTGTTTGGAGGTCCTTTTGACGTGGTTTTTTTGGACCCTCCTTATGCCGTTGAGGCAGAGGTAGTATCCAAGCTGCTCAAAGACTTGACTCAGGCGGGAAGTCTGACAAAAGACGCTGTAGTAGTCTATGAGCATAGCCATAAATCTGATTCAGTTTCTCTTGATAACTTTGAGCTTTCTAAGAGTAAGCGTTATGGTATTGCTCAAGTTGATTTACTTGTTCGTTGTGAGGGATAGGAGATACGTTGAACAGCATCACTCACGTAGTTGTACCAGGTACTTTTGATCCCGTCACAAACGGACACCTTGATGTAATCAAACGAGCTTCTCGCCTTTTTGAAAATGTTACGGTAGCTGTTGCGGCTTCAAAGCGCAAACACGGCACGGGAACTACGTTTTCTCTTGAAGAGCGTGTACAGATGCTCAAAGACGCTCTGGTAGATGAAGGACTTGTGCACGTTTCTGTAGAGCCTATGGAAGGTCTTCTCGTTGATTTCTGCAATGCTCGCGGCGCAGGTGGTGTTGTTAAAGGCCTGAGGGCTATGACAGACTTTGAGTATGAACTGCAGCAGGCAGATCTTAACGCTCATATGGCTCCTGAGCTGGAGAGCGTCTTTGTTATGTCTAGTCCAGAGTACGGCTATATTTCTTCCTCAATTGTGAGAGAAATTTCAGCTATGGGCGCAGATGTATCATTTTTGGTACCAAAGAACGTCATTAAAAAGCTTGAAGCTCTGCATAATTGCGGTAATTAAGTATATTTGCCCTGCATTTTCATTATATTCTGCTAACATTCTTAAAAAGGTGTTTTATGCGTCGTGCTCATAAGGGCTAAAACTGCATATAACACGGCTTATGTATTGGATTGAAAGGAGCCCTGGATGCAGCCAGGCGAGGAAATTGAGAGCCTTGTATCTGAGATTGAGCAGATGGTAACTGAGGCTAAGTCACCTTTTATGGATGGCGGTAACAAGAAGATTATTGATGCCCAGGACTTCTATGAGCTGCTTGACGAGATTCGTCGTGTCTTCCCAGAAGAGTTTGCAACCGCTCGTCGCATCATCAAGGAAGAGGATGAGACCCTTGAGCGCGCACGTGCTCAGGCAGAATCCATCATTGCTGACGCACAGCAGCAGGCTATGATTCTTGCTGGTGACCAGGAGGTTGTCCGCCTTGCTCAGCAGCAGGCAGATGGCATTCGTGACCAGGCAGAGCAGTACGAGCGCGATACTCGCTACAACGCTGAGGAGTACGCTGATACCGTTCTTGCTCACCTTGAGGAGAACCTCAAGAGCCTGACAAACTCAGTCTCTCGTGTTCGTCAGACACTTGATGAGAACTCTGGTCCTCGTAACACCAGCAATAACGTTGCCTGGTAATTCCAATGCAACCAGTTCTTTATGCACTAGATGATCGTCTTGCAAATGCAGGCGATACCGTGTCTTATGCGGGTCATCTTAATGAAGATTCGTATGAGCTAGGGGAGCATGAATTTTCTCTTCCTATGGGAATTGATTTTGATCTAGTGCTTACCAACGCGGGTGAGGGCATTTTGGTTACCGGAATGCTTCGTGCTGACGCAGTTGGTACGTGTGACCGTTGTCTTGAGGACGCACATCTCTCTTTAAACGCAGAGGTAGATGAGTATTATCTCTTTGAAGAGCCTGTAATTTCTGCAGATGATGAAGATGAGGCAGATTACGTTTTAGTAAATGCCGATAAAACCATCGATCTTGCAGAGGCTCTTTTGCCTTCGCTTGTTATGGAGACGCCTTATGTTGTACTGTGCAAGTCCGACTGCAAGGGACTTTGCCCAGTATGCGGTTGCAATCTGAATGAAGAGGATTGCGGTCATGCAGCTCAGATTGAGCAGAAGCAAGAAGAAGAAAAGCTTGCTTCAAACCCGTTTGCGGCTCTCAAAAATCTTGTGATTGAGCCGGATTCGGAAGAGTAAAATAAAATTTCTTCTCCTAAATGGTGAAGAAATGCTGTATCTACGTACAAAATGTGTCAGTACGTGGTATAGTATCCAACGCATTATGTGAATGGGTCGCGCCCTCATATGTTTTAGGGGCGCTAGCAAGAGCAAAAGAGGTTTAAGATGGCAGTACCTAAACAAAAGAAGGGCCGCGGCGCAACCCACACCCGTCGTTCGGCAAACAGCAAGCTTAACGCAGCAGCTCGCTCTGTATGCCCACAGTGCGGCGCTCCAAAGCTTCCTCACCACGTATGCCCTAACTGTGGCTTCTACAAGGACCGTGAGGTTGTTGTTACTGAGTAACACTCATACATCGTATGGCCAAGAAGGCTGGTTCTTTAGGGGCCAGCCTTCTTTTTTATAGCACTAAGGAGTTATCATGCCCGTTATTTGTGTAGACGTTATGGGATCTGACCAAAGTCCTGAGGTTGTTCTTGAGGGAGTTCGTATGGCTCTTGAGAAGGACAAAGAGCTAGAGGTTCTTCTCGCCGGAGCTGATGAGTTTGTTACTCCTTTTGCAAGCAAGCATGAGCGCGCAAAGGCTTTGGTAACCACTGAAGTTATTGCCATGAGCGAGCATCCCGCCAATGCGGTTAGACAGAAGAAAGACGCCAGTATTGTAAGGGCTGCCCAGGCAGTCAAGGCTGGAGAGGCTGACGGTCTTTTTTCGGCAGGCTCTACAGGAGCAGTGCTTACGGCAGCTACCTTTGGTATTGGTCGCATCAAGGGCGTAAAACGCCCTGCACTTACCCTGATTCTTCCTGGACTTGGTGGCCATAAAACAGTCTTTTTGGATACTGGTGCTAACGCTGATGTGCGTCCAGAAGTTTTGGTGCAATTTGCACAAATGGGTAGGGCTTTTGCCAATGCATCACTTGGAATTGAAAACCCAACCATAGGACTTCTCTGCAATGGTTCTGAAGAGACCAAGGGTTCTGAGCTTGCTCTTTCATATCATGCGGCTCTTGCAGAAGCGGCTATCAATTTTGGTGGAAATGCTGAGGGAACTGATATTTTAGGAAGTCGCTTTGATGTTATTGTGACAGACGGCTTTACAGGAAATGTGGCCTTAAAATCCATTGAGAGCACGGGCAAGTTCATTATGTCTAGCCTCAAAGACGCAATTAATTCCTCCAAGAAGGCTGCGTTTGGTGCACTTCTTTTGAAGGATGCTCTGAAGGCTACAGCAGCGGAACTTTCAGGAGATTCTGTTGGCGGCGCCTTCTTGCTAGGTGTTTCTGCACCTGTACTTAAAGGACATGGTGCCACCAGCTCTTCTGCTGTGTGTGCAGGAACACTTTCTGCAGCAAATGCAGTACGTGCTAACTTAATTGAGAAAATCTCCTCTTCAATTCAGCTGTAGTAAAAGCGTCTGTACATAAAAATTTTTATAACTATGGTGGAGCCCATGGAC
>JABZHQ010000126.1:0-1874 GCA_015258765.1 Atopobium sp.
GTGGCTTTATATGGGCAGCTTGGATGGAGAATCCCAATTTTTGGGTAGTTGAAAGTATAGTTTCAGTACTAATTACGGTATTCTTATGTGTACTTGTATGTATTGCAATTGTCCTGATAGGTCCACTTCAAGTGGATCAGGAAGGCGAGGAATTAGATGAGCTTTCTTAGTGACTTTGAAAACCGTATTGGTTCGGTCTTTGGTGCCGCACCTCAGGGATACGCAGAGCCTTTCTCTTTTAAGAAGCTTGCCAAACGCGCAGCTAAAGAGATGGAACGTGAGACGTATGAAATCGACGGTGTAGACACTGCACCAGCCCTGTATACCGTTTTAGTTGCTCCTCAAGACGATTCACTAATGCGTCCTCTTTATGCTGATCTAACTGCAGAGGTTTCTGACTTTGTGGCTACTCAGGCTCAGCAAAAAGATTATGTATTTGTTGGCCAGCCACTTGTTCGTTTTATGGTTGACCCTTCTCTGAAGCCTGGAAAATTTGCTGTCTTTGCAGAAAATGTTGACGGCAATACCCTTGACCAGCTGCGCAATGAAGAGCGTGCGTTCTTAGGCGGAAACTCCAGCGTTGGAGGAGCTGCAGCTCAAATGCCTCAGCAGCACAATTCTCGCGCTGCTGTTCAGCCAGAGCCACAGCCAGAGCCAGACCCTCTGTCCGTAGTCCGTCCTGTTGCCGCAGAAAATGCAACCCCAGAGGTTTTGGGCGATCTTGCTGGTACAGACGCCGGTCTTGCGGTAATGCCACCAGACTTTGTTGAGGCTCAAGGCGCAATTCCTGTTGTTTCCGCAGCTGAGTCCACTCCTATGCCTGTTCTTCCTAGCTCAAACGGACTTCCAGACCTGCCCGTAAACGGAGCTATCCCAACAGCAGCTCCTGTTCCTATGACTCAGCGTCGTATCACGCCTTCCCTTGATGCCCAGTTAAACGGCGCGGGCGGTCGTTCTTCTCGCAATCTGCAAGGCACGCCACGCGCAAACATGGACGCTACCTGCATTTTAATTGATCGCCAGAGCGGTCGTTCGTATCGCGTTGAGGCTCCTCGTGCCATTATTGGTCGCGAGCGCTCTCAGGCAGACGTTGTTTTGCGCGATCCTAACGTTTCAAGACGTCACGCCGAGATGACCTATGACGGTCACGATTGGCACATTGCTGATTTGCACTCCACTAACGGAACGCTTGTCAACGATATCGACGTAGATGAGGTAATTCTGCGCGACGGAGACCTCATTACCATTGGTCTTATGGACCTTCAGTTCCGGGAGAACTAATGATTGATTTGATTCTCTTTGCAGGACGCGTTCTGCTTGTTGTCCTGCTGTACATCTTCCTGTTCTCGGTCATGCGCACGGGCATTGGTCTTGTCCGCGGTCAGCGCAAAGACGGAGCTATTTGGTCCGTTGATGTCGAGAAGGGCGTCAAGTCCTTGCGTGGTCTGCACGTAGATATCTTGGGACCCGTTGTTATTGGACGCTCCCCTTCTTCTGACATTGTGATTGACGAACCCTACGTTTCTGCATCACATGCCCGCTTTACCATCCAGGGACCCGCTCTGGTGCTTGAAGACCTTGGTTCCACAAACGGAACTATGGTTAATGGTCACATCATCGAACAGCCTGTTACGCTTCGCGACACAGACGAAGTCCAGGTCGGCGATGTGATTATGCGTGTTGGACGTCGATAAGAGGCTCATGGTTTCTTCTGATACAACACATATTTCTGATACACCTGCACAAGAGCCCGTCAGCGCTCCTGGCCGTTGCGAGCTGCCACTTGACGGTCGAGGCGACGCAGAAGCAGTTTCAGGTTCTAACACCTTTATTTCTTGGGGCGCCCGCTCTGACGTGGGATTAGTTCGCGAGCA
>JABZHQ010000049.1:0-8838 GCA_015258765.1 Atopobium sp.
GCTACTCCGTGTAAACGGAATTTCTGCAGGTACCGAGGAGAAATCCATCCTGCATTCAATTGATTTGAGCATTGGTGATGGCCAGGCTCACGTTCTGATGGGACCTAACGGCGCAGGTAAATCAACACTTGGCCGCGTCATTATGGGTGATCCTACCTATAAGATTACTGGAGGTTCTCTTATCTTTAACGGCGAGGATGTAACTGAGCTTGCTGCAGATAAGCGCTCCCTTGCGGGCATCTTCCTCTCCTACCAGGCACCTGTTGAGGTTCCTGGCGTTCCTCTTTATTCATTCCTGCGTACCATTACGCAGATGCGCCCTGAGCTTAAGATGACCGCTCGTCAGTTCCGTCAGCGTGTTGGTCAGATTTCTGATCAGCTTGAGCTTGACCAGGGCTTCTTGATGCGTGAGCTTAACGTTGGCTTCTCTGGTGGCGAGAAGAAAAAGGTTGAGATGCTCCAGCTTTTGCTGCTCCAGCCTAAACTTGCCATTCTCGACGAGACAGACTCTGGCCTGGACGTTGACGCGCTCTCCGTTGTTTCAAAGGGCATTCAGGCCTATCGCGAGACCTGCGACGGCTCGCTGCTCATCATTACTCACAACACCCGCATTCTTGAGCGCCTTGAGATTGACCGCACTCACGTTATGGTTAAGGGTCACCTGGTAGCAGACGGTCCTGCTGACATCATCAACCAGATTGACCACGAGGGCTTTGAGCGTTTTGAGAGCCAAACTGATGAGGGCGGTGCTAACTAGTGAGCGAGAAGAAGCGATCTGAGGTCGCTGACGTAGACCGCTCGCTCTACGACTTCACCAAGTCCGAAGAGGGTTACGAGCGCTACGATGATGGCCTTACGCCAGAAATTGTGCGTGCTATTTCCGAGAAAAAAGAAGAGCCCGAGTGGATGCTCCAGATGAGGTTGTCGGCCCTGGAAACCTATCACCAGCGCCAGATGGCTACCAACTGGGGACCTTCTATTGCAGGTTTGGATTTGAACCATATCTCCACGTATGTCTCGCCAAAGACTCAGCAGGCAAATAGCTGGGACGATGTACCTGAGGATATTAGGGATACCTTTGATCGTCTGGGCATTCCACAAGCAGAGGCAGAGAGCCTTGCTGGTGTTGGTGCTCAGTACGATTCTGAGATTGTCTATCACAACATGCGTGAAGAAGTTGCTGAGCAGGGTGTTATTTACACCACCATTGAGGATGCTCTGCATGACCCACAGTGGGAGCCTGTTGTTAAAGAGTACTTTGGCAAGCTGATTCCTCCTTCAGACCACAAGTTTGCGGCGCTGCACTATGCCGTATGGTCTGGCGGTTCTTTTGTTTATGTGCCAAAAAACGTCACTCTGGATTACCCACTTCAAAGCTACTTTAGGCTGAATGCTCAGGGTGCCGGCCAATTTGAGCACACACTTATTATTGTCGAGGAAGGCGCTGACCTGCACTTTATTGAGGGTTGCTCTGCACCTAAATACTATGCAGCAAACCTTCACGCAGGAGCTGTTGAGCTCTTTGTTAAGGACGGCGCTCGTCTGCGTTACTCGACCATCGAAAACTGGTCCAAGAACATGTACAACCTCAACACCAAGCGCGCCATTATTGGCAGTAATGCAAAGATGGAGTGGGTCTCGGGCTCTTTTGGTAGCCACGTTTCCTACCTCTACCCTTCTACCATCATGAACGGCGATTCCTCTAACTGCGAATTTACCGGTATCACCTTTGCAGGTGCTACACAGGACCTGGATACAGGCTGCAAGGTGATTATCAACGGCTCCAATAACTCGGCAAACGTTGACACTAAGTCCATCTCCAAGGACGGCGGCGTCAATACCTTCCGCTCTGCAGTTACCGTTGGTCGCAAGGCAGAAAACGCCCGCGTGGCTTTCTCTTGCCAGTCACTGATGCTGGATAACATCAGCCGTTCCGACACCATCCCAGAGATGGATGTCCGCAATGCAACCGCTCAGATTGGCCATGAGGCAACTATTGGCCGCATTTCTGACGACACCGTTTTGTACCTAATGAGCCGCGGCTGCTCTGAGGCTGAGGCTCGCACCATGGTAGTAAACGGATTTGCAAACCCTGTCTCAAAGGAGCTCCCTATGGAGTACGCCGTTGAGATGAACAATCTGATTAAACTTGAGATGGAAGGAGCGATTGGCTAATGGATAACGTTTTGATTAATCGCGCCAACGTTCCTGCAGCTCAGACATGGAACCGTCTACGCGCTAACTCACTGTCAGTTTCCGTTCCTAATCATGCTGATGCAGGCAAAGTGTACCTGCCTCTGCCTCGCCTTTTTGAGCGCATTGAGTGTGGAATGGGCCAAGAGGTTACTGACTACGTAGAGTCACAGGCATTCAAGTCTGATTTCTACAACGTTCCCGCTCGTACCAAGCGAGAAGAGCCTATTGTTGTTGCTGTTTCTGCTGCTCAAAACAAGTGCGCTAACACCGGCGTTATTGTGCGTGAAGGCGCTGAGGCTACCGTAGTTATCGCTGCTTTTGCAGGCGACGCGAACGCTAGCGACGCGAACGCTTCCGGCGATGCACTCCCAACAAGCGCTGCGCTCACCCGCATTGTAGTTGAGGCTGGTGCAAAGCTGCACCTCATTGAGATGCTTGGCGTCAACGAGGGCCAGCAGCACCTCGAGAGCGTTGGACTTGAGATTCACCAGGATGCTGCCGTTGATGTTAAGCAGTACGCACTGGGCGGCTCAACCATTGGTCTTGGTCTCACCGCTAACTTGGTTGGCGCTCGAGCTCGCCTTGACCTCAACAATCGCTATCACGCCACTCACGAAGAGACGCTTGATATCAACCACCTGGTACGCATGCGCGGCACCTCTACGCGTGCACAGCTCACCGAGTCTGGCGTCCTTAACGAGGCAGCTAAGAAGACGCTTCGTGCAACTATCGATCTTGTTCGTGGCGCAAAGGATGCCCAGGGTAACGAGATTGAAACGGTCATGATTCTTGGTGACGACGTTGTCAACAAGACCATGCCTGTTATTCTCTGCGATGAGGACAATGTTGCTGGTAACCACGGAGCTACCATTGGATCCGTCTCCCCTGAGCAGCTTGATTACCTTGCAGCTCGAGGACTTTCTCGCCAGGCTGCAGAGCAGCTGTTTGTGCGCGCGCTCTTTGAAGACGCCATCATCAACGCGCCTGAGGAGATTTCTCACCGCGTGGCTGTTGAGCGTTGCGAGGCTGAGCTGGGCGCAGAAATTGCTCACGACTATGACGAAGCTGCAGCTAGTGACGGTGCTGCCAGCAACGACGGCAACGATTCCAGCGCTAAAACCAATTCCAACAAAGGTGGTGTCGCGTAATGACCGACGCAGAAGTTGCTCAGATTACCGATAACCCTTACAAGGCAGATTTTCCGCTGCTGGCAGCAAACCCCGAGGTAGCGTATTTGGACAGCGCTGCTACTTCTCAGCGTCCACGCGCGGTTATTGAGGCGCAGTCGCGCTTCTACGAGACCATGAACGCAAACGCTTTGCGCGGATTGTACCGTTGGAGTGTGGAAGCAACCGCAGCTATCGAGGGAGCTCGCGCTTCGATTGCAAAGTTCATTGGCGCTGTCGATAAAAACGGCAAGCCAGAAAGCCAGCAGATTATCTTTACGCGCAACACTTCTGAGGCGCTTAATCTGGTTGCTTCAAGCCTTGGCCGCTATGCACTCAAACCAGGCGATGACGTGGTCATTTCCATTATGGAACACCACTCCAATATCATCCCTTGGCAGCAGATTTGTAAAGCTACCGGCGCTAATCTGGTGTACCTGCGCATGAATTCGCAGTACCAAATTACGCCTGAAGAGATTGCGTCAAAGATCACCGAGCGAGCAAAGATTGTGTCTGTCACACACGTCTCCAACGTGCTGGGAACTCACAACGACATCAAGGCCATTGCCAAACGCGCTCACACTATGGGCGCCTACATGGTTGTTGACGCTGCGCAGTCCGCGCCTCACGTCCCTATTGACGTGCATGATCTTGACTGCGACCTATTGGCTTTCTCGGCACACAAGATGTGCGGACCTATGGGCATTGGCGTGCTCTGGGGTCGCGCCGAGCTGCTCGACGCCATGCCGCCGTTCCTTACCGGCGGCGAGATGATTGATTCCGTCACCGAAACCAGCGCCGTTTGGGCTCCTGTTCCCGAGAAGTTTGAGGCAGGCACACAGGACGCCGCAGGTATCTACGCTACCGGCGCCGCTGTCGAATACCTCAACGGCTTGGACATGGCAAAGATCGAGAAGCGAGAAGAACTTCTCGCCAGGTACTTGGTGCAGCAGCTGTGCACGCTGGACTTTGTAGACATCGTTGGCTCTAAGCTGGGACAGAATCACGTGGGCGCTGTGGCGTTTAACGTGCGCGGCGTTCATCCACACGACGTCTCGAGCATCCTAGATATGAACAACGTTTGCATTCGCGCTGGTCATCACTGTGCAGAGCCGCTTTTGATTGAGCTGCACGAGTCCAGCACCTGCCGCGCATCCGTTGCGTTCTACAACGATAAACACGACATTGACCAGCTGATCGAGGGTCTTAACCAGGTATGGAAGATCTTTGGCAGCGCGGTCAGCAGCAAATAAACAAGGAGTTGAAATAAGTGGCAGCAAACGACCTGTATAACGCTGAGTTTATGGACCACGTTTCTCACCCCGATTACAAATATCAGATGGACAACCCTACCGTTTCTCACGAGGGCGTTAATCCTTCTTGTGGCGATGAGCTGACGTTTTCCGTGCGTATTGAGGACGGAAAGATTGCCGAGGCTGCTTTTGTGGGCAGCGGATGCGCAATTTCTCAGGCGTCCGCCGACATCATGAGCGACCTGATGATTGACCGTACTCCAGAAGAGGCTATTGAGCTCTGCAAACTCTTTGGGCGCATGATTCGCGGAGAAGAAACTGACGAGGCCGTGCTTGACCAGCTGGAAGACGCCAATATTCTGCACGACATTGCTCACATGCCTGCGCGCGTCAAGTGCGCCGAGCTGGCATGGCACACGCTCGAGGAGATGCTTGAGGCCCACAGCAATGGTTCTGCTGCAGCCGGCGCATCTACCACCGAGGACGGCGCCGAGAACAAGCGTGCCGAGGACGGTGCCGCAAGCGCCAAGGACGGCGAGTAGCCGTGGCTGGAATGTTCTCTACAAAGGGAATGTACGCACTCCGCGCAATGGCTGACCTGGCTGTTCACGAGGGATGGGTCTCGCTGGGCGACGTTTCCGAGCGCCAGAACATCTCGCGCAAGTACCTTGAGCAGGTCATTGCCCTGATGCACAAGGCTGGATACGTCGAGAGTCTGCGCGGAAAGGGCGGCGGTTATCGCCTCACGCGCAAGCCCGAGGACTACACGCTGGGCGAGATTCTTCGCGCAGCCGAAGGCAATCTTGCGCCTGCTAGCTGCCTGAACTGCACAAACACCACGCTTTGCCCTCAGATGGAGTCTTGCACCACCATCAACATCTGGCGCGACCTTGGCCGCATGACCTCCAGTTTCCTGGACAGCAAGACGCTTGCGGACATCGCCCGCAACGAAGGCAACATGCACGTCTCCCCCGCCGATAACCCTACCGCTGAGTAAATGTTTAAGCTGCGGTTTTATTGTCGTGTGCGGTGGGGCGTGCACAGCGAGAAAACCCCGGAGTGCACCGGGTTTCTCGCGAGAAGGACATGCTGGACGTGCGTCGAATGCAAGTCGAGTGCGCGCCTGAAAAGTTAGTAGCGAAATGCGCCTGAAAAATACGTCAAGTCTGAACAATTTGCCGGATTTTCTCACCATGTCTGAGTGATTTGCCGGTTTTTCTTATCAAGTCTGAGTAAATTCACTCAGACTTGATGTGACTTTCAGGCTCTGATTTCCTATTCCTTGAAGAATTTCATTGCAGATTTAAGCCCGACTTACTAAATCTTTTCCAGCTCCTTCCACAATTTAATTCTTTTCTCTCTTTCAATTTGCCTTTGTTTTAAAGATGTATGTCTTCTCGATAAATTTAACCTTGAGCGAATGACTGTAAATAGATTGTCCATAAAAACAATGTCGTCATATTCATTTTTGCTAATTACAAACTCTTCTATGCCAGCAGCTAAAAGCTCATTACTTCGTTTGTAGTCTCTACCTGCAATCTCAATCGATTCATGAACAGATCCATTATATTCAAGTGCTACATTTTGAGTACCTCGTGCATTTGATACACCGCTGGACAGAAGTAGATCGATTGCACGATTTTTCTTTTGAGATTTGATACCTGACATATTTTGTATCTCAAATTCTTTGTTTAACTCAACACATGGAATAGCATATCCACCTTTATACACTGGCATTAAAGCTCGAAGTGCAAGTTTAACCTCCATCGGGGAAGCTGCATTTTCAACAGACAAATCTACCGCAGCCTTTACCTTTCTAAAAGATCTAGCACCTTTCTTTTTGCTGAGATATGCAAGTAATTCTGACTTTTTGAAAAGAGGCGAATACCAATTTGACTGCAATTCTCCTGTTGACGCATCAATAACAAAACGTCCTTGGAATTCTGAAATGAGGAGCACTAGTTCTAACAGACTCAATTTAGAAGCCATTTGAAACAGCAATTCGAATGGAGATGAAATTAAAACTGAAAAGCTGCTTATATTCAGTTTTATTACAGAGTCAAGCGAAGCACATGTATCAACATGAAAATGAATTCCTTCATAAGCACAGGAATTCTTTTTATTGCTCACAGTAATTTCAACTGGATTTTTAAGTTCAATACCATAATCTACTAGTAACTCGGCATTAATAGCTCTAACCAATTCACGATAAGAAATATCATCTTTGGTCAGTAACTGTCTAGCATCTAAATTGAACTTATTCAGATACTCATTAAATCCATGAGTTAAGAGTTCGTGTCTCCGTGTTCGCAAAGCACGATAAATTTGTAGAGCAGATGTATGTGAAAGGTAATATTCCATATGGAAATAGTATTTCTAAAAATCAAATAGGCAAAACAACAAAAAACCTACGAATATTTGATTAATACGTTATTTCCGCAGATAGATTAAAAACATCTTCAAATATCATCTTTTAAAAGTCCTGCTACAAAGGTTAGACCACTTAAATAAATGTACTTTATCAATTTCATGACAAATAAGTGACAAAATTAGAATTCCATAATTTAACTGAGTATTTTTCTCCATGTTGCATGACGCAAATGCGTATTACATGTTAATTGACACTAGTTTGAAATGCGAACTGGATCAAGCAGTTTGCGCACTTCTCTTTCATGAAACGAGCCTGAATTGTTTAACAAGTCTGAACAAAATCACTCAGATAAGGCGAGAAAAACAAGCAAATTACTCAGACATGGTGAGCAAATCCGGCAAATCGTTCAGACTTGGCGAGAAAATCAGGCTCTCATCAAGTGCATCTCGCGAGAAGAACGTACTAGCTGCACGTCTTTCACGCGTGCCGCGCCAACAAAAAACGGACCTGGAGAAAATCCAGGTCCGTCGCTTTAACTAGCTTCGACGCACGTTCAGCGTGTGGCGTAGGTTAGTTCCAGCCCTTACCGTCGGAACCAAACTCGCAGATGAGCTCCTTGGTGCGCTCAACGATTGCCTCACGACCAGGCTTCAGAAGCTTACGAGGATCGTAGCCCTTGCCGTTGTCAACAAGGCCAGCCTCAACGTACTTCTTGGTTGCCTCAGCAAAGACGAGCTGAAGGTCGGTGTTAACGTTGATCTTGGAAATGCCCATAGAGATAGCCTTCTGAACCTGCTCTACAGGAATGCCGGTGCCACCGTGGAGAACAAGTGGAAGATCACCGACGCGCTCCTTGATAGCCTTGAGCTGGTCAAAGGAGAGGCCCTCCCAGTTAGCTGGGTAGATACCGTGAATGTTGCCGATACCGCAAGCAAGGAAGTCAACGCCCAGGTCAGCAATCTTTGCGCACTGCTCAGGATCAGCAAGCTCACCCTTAGCGGTAACGCCGTCCTCGGTGCCGCCGATGCCGCCGACCTCAGCCTCAACAGAAATACCCTTTGCGTGAGCTGCCTTTACGACCTCTTCAGTGCGCTTAAGGTTGGTCTCAAAATCAGGCTCGTGAGAACCATCGTACATGATGGAAGTAAATCCAGCCTCGATGCACTTGAATGCATCCTCGTATGAACCGTGGTCAAGGTGGAGAGCAACTGGAACAGTGATATTCTTGTCCTCGACAAGACGACGAACCATATCTGCAACAACGCGGTAGCTTACCTGCCACTTTGCTGCGCCGCTGGTGCACTGAATGATGACAGGAGACTGGAGCTCTTCTGCTGCATCAAGGATTGCTGCGGTCCACTCAAGGTTGTTCTCGTTGAATGCGCCGATGCCATAGTGACCCTTCTCGGCACTCTGGAGCATGGCTTTTGCGCTTACAAGCATGCTAAACCTCCGTTTGACGGAAAACTGATACATATAAATGATACCTTGTTTCATCACCTTTGATAGGGTCGTTTTTAACAAAACATCGCGAGAAACCCGACGAGCTCGAACCAGGAACCCGAACAGCAGCGAAACCCGACGCGTGCTTGCAAGCTGATGTTGCGATTTAGCAACGAAACATTACATCTTCACAAAAATGAGGTAGGCTATCAGTTCGAAGAAAGGAGCATCTTGTGAGCTATAAGCACTTTGATGCAGACAAAACTCGACTTGCTTCGCCTGCTCAACCTACAGATGACGCGGCGGACGAGAAACCCGGCCTTCTGAAGGACGTCTCAATTACCCAAATTTTGGCAACGTCGCTTGCTGCGGTAACCGCATTTGTGTTGTCAAACCAGATTGGTATTGC
>JABZHQ010000127.1:0-1842 GCA_015258765.1 Atopobium sp.
GCTCAATTTCTTGAGAAGTTCCCGACAAAAAGATTGCTTTGCCTCTGACTGAAATAAGAGCCGCACATGACGCTTCAATTTCTCTGAGCAAACTATCAGCTGGACCCGTCAGATACAAAGGGTCTACTGAATCAGGAATAGTTAAGCGAATCTGTGTTGGCTCCATGTTCCCCCAATTTACAAACGAGTGGCTTTTAGCGTTCCATTAGGTAAAACTTCGTCAAAGCGCATAGCAATAAGCTCATCAAGCTCAATAGTAGGATCAACCTGAACATCAAAAAGACCGCCAGAAATTCCCCTACCAGGATACTGTACCACCACATTATCGCAGGTACCAACAAGCTTCTTAGCAGCATCAAAGCGCATGGCATTACCCAGATCACGCATTTTCTTGGCGCGTTCAGCCATCACCTTTGGATCTACCTGATTTGGAGCGGTAGCCGCAGGAGTTCCAGGTCGCTTGGAGTACCTAAATACGTGCATCTTTGAAAAGCCCATCTGACGACAAAACTCAAACGACTCTTCAAATTCTTTATCAGTTTCTCCAGGAAAACCAACGATAAGATCCGTTCCTAAAGCAATGGTTGGCAGTACCGAACGTGCTTCCTCAACAGCCTTGCGATAAAGCTCTGTCCTATACACCCTGCCCATACGAGCAAGCGTAGCGTCACATCCGGACTGAAGGCAGATGTGCAAGAAAGGTGCAATTCTTCCATTGGAGGCAGCAATTACCTCTACCAAACGAGCATTTACATCTGGTGGCTCAAGAGAAGAAAGCCTCAAGCGGCCAACCTCGGTTTTTTCAAGCACATACTCGAGAAGATCAGGAAGACGTAGAATTCTTCCACCTTCATCCTCAAGTTGAGCCTTATAACTGCCAAGGTTGATTCCCGTAAGAACAACCTCTTGAGCTCCTCTGCTCATAGCATCTTTTACCTGCAAAACAACTTCACGAGGATCAAGGGACTTACCTGCGCCACGTGCCTTCCACACAATGCAGAAGGTGCAACGATTATCGCAACCATCTTGAATTTTGATGCCAGGGCGCGTACGACCTGTTGGAGTAGGCTTGGAGATGACAAGTCCGTCGTCGCTTACGGATTCTGGTGCAAAACCTAGCTCTTCAAGAACCCTATCTGCAACTTTGTCCTTCTCGGCTTCTACCACAACGTTAGGAGCAAGCGAGGCAAGTTCATCAGCAAAAAGACTTGCAACACAACCCGTTGCTACTACAAGAGGGGCTCCTGGCATAAGCGCTGCTTTACGCACAGCTTTTCTCGTCTTAGCCTCAGCTTCTGCGGTGACAGCACATGTGTTGATAACAATTGCCTGAGCTTCATCTTCTTCAACAATGCGACATCCCATACGAAGCAGAGAATCCGCCATTAAATCAAGCTCAACGCGATTTACCCTACATCCAAGATTTATGAGCGCAATACCATGAGCCATTAGCGCCTCTTCTTGGAAGCCTTTTTGGCGTTCTTATTTTTTTGATCTGAAGAATCTCTGCCTTCAGATTGAGTGGTGTGTGACTCATCTTGATTGTCTTGAACACTACTTTGTTTACGCTCATCAATAAGTGAGGTGAGTGTATCTAACTGATCTTTGGTCAGTCCTGTTGAAGTCTCAATGTGAACCAGAACGTAAAGGTTTCCACGAGCCTTAGTATGCAAACGAGGCATGCCTTTACCAGCCACGCTTAGCTGCTTGCCATACTTACAACCTGCAGGTATAGAAATCTCAATAGTTTCATCTTTGATAATGCCGTCAATGGTAACGGTAGTACCGACAATTGCCTCAAGAGAATCTACGCTGACTGAAGTAAAAAGGTCATCGCCCCTG
>JABZHQ010000050.1:0-8598 GCA_015258765.1 Atopobium sp.
GATCTTATCGAGGGTCGTCGCGCAGTAGCAGAGGCTCTGACCGTTGGTATTCCTTTGAAGAATGCGCTGGTTCAAGCCGCAAGCGGGCAGAAAGACCAAGAGATTGAGGCGCTTGCACGTCAGCTTGAGCAGGAGGGTATTCCTGTCGAGCGTGTTGCAAAGCCCGTGCTTGACTCGCTTTCAAGCCACGGCGCTCACCAGGGCGTTATTGTCCGTACACAGCCTTTTGCTTACGCTGACCTCTCTGAAATTATCCAGCGCGCTGGTTCAGAAAACGCTCTGGTTGTGGTCTTGGATCACGTCACTGACGAGGGAAACTTTGGTGCAATTGTAAGAAGTGCCGAGGTAGTTGGCGCAGCCGGCGTTGTTATTGCAAACGCTCGCGCCGCCCGAGTTGGCGTTGGAGCATACAAGACTTCCGCCGGAGCCGTGCTTCATCTGCAAATCGCTCAGGTTTCAAATCTGCCGCGCGCTCTTGAAGAGCTTAAATCCGCAGGTTTTTGGACATGTGGTTCTACCGAGCATGCCACTCAGTCCGTGTGGGAGGCTCCTATGGGAGGCCGCCTTGCACTTGTCATGGGCTCTGAAGGTTCAGGAATTTCTCGCCTTATGCTCGAGAAGTGCGATTTTACGTGCAAGCTTCCTCAGTTTGGCCAGGTAGAGTCCCTGAATGTTGCTCAGGCAACAACGGTCATGTGCTACGAGTGGCTCCGCAGGACTCAGGAAGCGTAAGCTCAGGAAGCCCAAGAAGCCCAGGAAGCCCAGGAAGCCCAGGAAGCGTAAGGTATGGCTCAGAAAAAATCGCTGCTTGTAGTCGATGGCTATAACGTCATGCTGGCAACCCCTCGCTATGAGGCGTTGCTGGATGAGCGTGGCTCTTCTGCACAAGAAACCGCTGCTGAGAGGGCCTATCACCTCAACACCGATCCGTTTTATCGCGCCCGTTTGGCGCTCATTTCTGACGTTGCCACGTTTGCGCAGGGCACTTACGAGGCCGTTATTGTGTTCGACGGAAAGGGAAACGTAAACGACGAGCGCCCGGAGCGCACCCACGCTGGCGTGCAGCTGGTTTTTTCCGAGACGGGGGAGTCCGCGGATAGCGTTATCGAGCGCCTGGTCACGGACGCGCGAGAGGCTGGTCGCAAGGTATTTCTGGTCACGTCGGACAGGGACATTCGTGCCACAGCCGGCTTTGGCCCTGGCGAGGTCACGCGTATTGCCAGCGCATCACTGGTCCACGAGATTTCCCAGGCAGATAACGTTGTCGAAGAGATGCGTCGCGATCAGGTCAGCACGCGCATGACGCTTGAAGACCGCATTTCTCCAGAACAGCGCGAGAAACTCTGGAAGCTTCTGGGCAAATAGGCAGCCAGGTCAGCGTCTCACGCGCCTTACGCGCTAATACGCCCGACGCGCCAATTTGACTGACGCGCCAATGCACTCGACGTGCCTGGGCGCAATCAGCGCGCCTAATTTCTGCAAAGAATCTGTAAATTCTGCCTGATAACAGCAAAGAATCTGTGGATTTGCCTGATTTTGTTAAAGAATCGGTGGCTCAAATACAGATTCTTTGCATTTTTCAGGCGGACTTTGAAGCGTGTCCAAGGTTGCCCCTCCATGGAGCCTGATTTTCTCGCCGAGTCTGAGCTATTTGCCGGAAAAGTGCACCAAGTCTGAGCTATTTGCCGGTTTTTCTCGCCAAGTCTGAGCTGTTTTACTCAGACATGATGTACTTTTCAGGCTGGCCAGACTTGATGGACAGTGCATTTGCACCAAGCTAGCTCCTACAAAAGGGAAGTGCTCCTACATGCTGCATCAACCAGTTTGTGGAGAAAAATTTCTCGAAAATTGAGACTAGACCAAAGCCAGAAAAGTCTATAGAATATCCTCTGCACTTGATGCCGCTATAGCTCAGCTGGTAGAGCAACTGACTTGTAATCAGTAGGTCCCGGGTTCGAAGCCTGGTGGCGGCACCACTTGAATTTTCAGCCAGGCATTGCCTGGCTTTTTTCGTGCGAATTTTAGGGCATTCGCGACGTATCGCGTATGGCTCTTACAGACAACCGCTAAAGCCCGTGTCCATTTGGCGAGAAAATCGCTTGGATTTGTGGAAAATATTTGATAAGATACGCCCGGTTGGGTGGATTACGTTGACAAGATTTTTATTCAATCGTAATATTTTCCCGCTTACGAGGTAATTGGAAGTTCAACTAGACTTCCTGCGTACGTTAAACCGCAAGGTAAACAGCGTACACAATTGCTTCTAGAGTGCTTGAAAACGGCATTCGGGGATATGGCACAGCGGCAACTGCGGCGGACTGTAAATCCGCTCCCTCTGGGTTCCTTGGTTCGAGTCCAAGTATCCCCACCACGCCCGTGTAGCTCAGTAGGTAGAGCACTTCGTTGGTAACGAAGAGGTCACCGGTTCAAATCCGGTCGCGGGCTCCATTTTTCAAGCGGCATTTATGCCGGCGTAGCTCAGCTGGTTAGAGCACACGGCTCATACCCGTGACGTCACTGGTTCGAATCCAGTCGCCGGTACCAGACTCTTTACGGCGTACATGTCCTAGACATTTGCGCCGTTGAGTATAAACAGACGTTTTTTCACCACGGTCTAGCCCGAGGGTTAGTTCCAGAAGGAGGATTGGCAATGGCCAAGGAAAAGTTTGACCGCACAAAGCCACACGTAAACATCGGTACCATTGGTCACGTCGACCACGGTAAGACTACCCTTACCGCAGCAATCACCAAGGTTCTCTCTGAGACCGAGGGCTGCAAGGCAGACTATACCGCCTTCGAGAACATCGATAAGGCTCCAGAGGAGCGTCAGCGTGGTATTACCATTTCCGTTGCTCACGTTGAGTACGAGACTTGGGAGCGCCATTACGCTCACGTCGACTGCCCTGGCCACGCAGACTACATCAAGAACATGATTTCTGGTGCAGCTCAGATGGACGGCGCAATCCTCGTTATTGCTGCAACCGACGGTCCTATGGCTCAGACTCGTGAGCACATCCTTCTCGCACGTCAGGTCGGCGTTCCTTACATCGTCGTCTTCCTGAACAAGTGCGACATGGTCGACGATGACGAGCTCATCGACCTCGTCGAGATGGAGACCCGTGACCTTCTCTCCGAGTACGACTTCCCAGGCGATGACCTTCCAATCATCCGTGGTTCCGCTCTCGGCGCTCTTAACGGCGAGGAGAAGTGGGTTGAGTCCATCCGTGAGCTCATGCACACTGTTGACTCCTACATCCCAACACCAGCTCGTGACAACGAGAAGCCATTCCTGATGGCAATCGAGGACGTCATGACCATTTCTGGTCGTGGTACCGTTGCTACCGGCCGTGTTGAGCGTGGTGAGCTCAAGCTCAACGATCCAGTCGAGATCGTTGGTATTAAGCCAACTCAGAACTCTGTTGCTACCGGCATTGAGATGTTCCGTAAGACCATGGACTTCTGCGAGGCTGGCGACAACGTTGGTATTCTTCTTCGTGGTGTTAAGCGCGAGGACATCGAGCGCGGTCAGGTTCTCTGCAAGCCTGGTACCGTTACTCCACACAAGAAGTTCACCGGTGAGGTTTACGTTCTTACTAAGGAAGAGGGCGGCCGTCACACCCCATTCTTCTCTGGTTACCGTCCACAGTTCTACTTCCGTACAACTGACGTAACCGGCGACATCTACGAGCTCACCGATGCAAACGGTGGCAAGGTAGAGATGGCTATGCCTGGTGACCACATCACCGTTGGCTGCGAGCTCATTCACCCAATCGCTCTTGAGCAGGGTCTGAAGTTCGCTATCCGCGAGGGTGGCCACACCGTCGGCGATGGCCGTGTTTCCACCGTCATCGAGTAACTTCTTTTAAAGTTGCTAACTTGCCCGGCGTGCTCTTTTGCGCGCCGGGTTTTTTGTCGAGAAAAAATATGTGAACGCCTAGAGTAATTAGAGAAAAGTATTGACATCTCTGGGTAGTGGGTGCTAACCTAAGCAACCGCGTCACATTTCGAGAATACATCTCGTGACCGTGTTCAGGAGGATCAATGCGTACACTCGTTACTCTCGCCTGCACTGAGTGCAAGCGTCGTAATTACACTACGGACAAGAATAAGTCCAACAACCCAGATCGTATGGAGTTGAAGAAGTACTGCCCATGGTGCCACAAGCACACGGTACATCGCGAGACCCGCTAGGCTAGGTGGGTTCGTTCTAGGCCAGTAGCTCCAATGGTAGAGCGGCGGTCTCCAAAACCGTTTGTTGAGGGTTCGAGTCCTTCCTGGCCTGCCAGATAACTTCACCGGCCTTCCCATAAGGGTTGGCCGGTTTGTATGTAGGTATAACATCCAAGGGAGCGTAGGATGGCAAATAAGGAGCGCAATAAGAGGAGCGCACGTAAGGCTCGCGCAGAAGAGCGCGCCCAGCGTGAGGCCCTTCAGGCTGAAGCTACTCCTGAAGCTTCTGCTAAGGCCACTAAGGCTGAGGCAAAGAAGCAGGAGAAGTCCATTCAGCGTAACGCTAACCCTGGCTTCTTTGGCCGCCTGGGTGCTTATTTTGCAGGCGTTCGTACAGAAATGCACCGCGTTGTGTGGCCTTCAAGCTCTGAGCTTGCTGGTTTCTCTGTAGCCGTAATTGCAACAATCATTTTCTTTGGCTTGGTAACTTGGCTGGTTGATACTGGCATTGTTGCTGGTCTCGTCGCCTTTACTGGACTGAGGGGATAATCAATGGCTAAGCGCTGGTATGTAGTTCACACCTATTCAGGTTATGAGAACAAGGTAAAGACAGACCTTGAGCACCGTATTGAGACCTATGGCCTTGAGCGTGCTGTTATTGATATTCAGATTCCTACTGAAGAAGTTACTGAGGTCAAGGACGGCGGCAAGCGCGAGACCAAAGAGTCTAAGGTTTTCCCAGGTTATGTTCTTGTTCGCATGGAGCTGGATGACAATACTTGGGCTGTTGTTCGCAACACCCCAGGCGTAACTGGTTTTGTTGGCATTGACGGCAAGCCAGTTCCTCTGCGTCGTGATGAGTTCGATAAGATCATGCGTCGCGGCGGTATGAAGACGGGTAGCCCTGTACCTAAGCGTACAGCAACCAATATTGAGGTCGGTCAGGCAATTCACGTTCTTTCTGGTCCTCTCGCTGACTTCGACGGAACTGTTTCTGAGGTCAACGCAGAGTCCGGCAAGATTAAGGTTATGCTCACCATCTTTGGTCGTGAGACTCCGGTTGAGCTCACCATGGATCAGATTTCCCTGATAGACTAGTAACTAACGGCTTATCCCGCACTTCTCGTCCCTTGTGGATTGCTTCTCGGGAGTGCGCGAGAATAGACTCAAACGTATTCAAACAGGAGGCTTAACATGCCCGCAAAGAAGGTTGTTAACTTTATTAAGCTGCAGATTCCTGCAGGCCAGGCAAACCCAGCTCCTCCAGTAGGACCAGCTCTGGGTGCTGCACAGGTCAACATTATGCAGTTCTGCCAGGCATTCAACGCTGCAACTCAGGACAAGGCTGGCGACATCATCCCAGTCGAGATTTCTGTTTACGAGGATCGCTCCTTTGACTTCGTAACCAAGACTCCTCCAGCAGCTCAGCTCATCAAGAAGGAGCTTCACCTCAAGGGTGGTTCCGGTGTTCCTCAGCGCGATAAGGTTGGCCAGCTCTCCCAGGAGCAGCTCACCAAGATTGCTGAGATCAAGATGCCTGACCTCAACGCAAACGACATTGAGGCTGCAAAGAAGATCGTCGCTGGTACCGCTCGTTCCATGGGTGTAACCATCGCCGAGTAGTGTTTACTCCCGTCAGCCATTAGTGTGGCTGACGGTTGTTTTTGTCAGAGCATCCGACGTTAGTGCACATAGTTGGGTTTCTCGCCAAGAGGGCGCAGCTGCGGACGGAAGATGCAGGAGTGGGAGGGCAGACGCCCGCTAACCACAGGAGGTACATAATGCCTAAGCACGGAAAGAACTACAAGAATGCAGTTGCCAAGGTAGACGGTGCAAACCTCTACAGCCCAAAAGAGGCAGTAACCCTGTCTAAGGAGCTTGCAACTGCTAAGTTTGACGAGACCATTGAGGTAGCAATTCGCCTTGGTGTCGATACTCGTAAGGCTGACCAGAACGTTCGCGGTTCCATCTCTTTGCCTCACGGCACTGGTAAGTCCGTTCGCGTTGCAGTCTTCGCAGAGGGCGAGAAGGCCCGCGAGGCTGAGGCAGCTGGCGCTGACATCGTCGGTGGCGACGAGCTCATCGCAGAGGTCGAGAAGGGCATGCTTGACTTTGACGCAGCAATTGCAACTCCTCAGATGATGGGTAAGGTTGGCCGTCTTGGTCGCGTTCTTGGTCCTCGTGGCCTTATGCCTAACCCTAAGCTCGGCACCGTTACCATGGATGTTGCAAAGATGGTTAACGAGCTCAAGGCTGGTCGTGTTGAGTATCGTGCAGACCGTTTTGGTATCTGCCACGTTGCAATCGGCAAGGCTTCTTTTGAGGTCCAGCAGCTTGTTGAGAACTATGGCGCACTGATCTCCGAGATCATCCGCGTCAAGCCATCCAGCGCTAAGGGTAAGTACGTCAAGACCGTTGCTATTTCCTCTACTATGGGCCCTGGCATCAAGGTTGATCCAACCAAGGTTCGTAACCTCATGGAGGACTAAGCTTTACGCTTAGAAGTACCTAGCACGTTTAATCCGGTATCTGCTTGCAGGTACCGGATTTTTCTTGAAGCGTGCATGCGGTGCAGGCGTGGACTCGGCTTGCGGCACGCGTGCGGCTGATGTGTGTGGCTGAGTTGTGCGTGGCAGCTTGACCGCCTTTCTCGTCAAATTTTTATGAAGAGAAAGAAATTGTGCACTCAACCTTGACTTGGATAGTTTTTTGCTGCACAATATCCAACGCAAGACAGATGTCTTGTAGTTGCACGTTCGCTGCCAAAGACAGCCGGCGCCTTGAATCCAAGGCTTAATGGGAATTCCCGCCTGCCGAGGTGGTCTTGAGATTAGTACATCCAGACCCCGCTTTGGTTGCCAAAGTGGGGTCTTTTCATGTGAGGGCCGCACCTGTTGGCGCTCGTGCCCGAGACATGATAAAGGAGGTGTACTACATGCCAGCTCAGTCTAAACTTGATTTGCTCGAGAAGGTTTCCGCTTCTCTCGACAACTCCAAGGGCCTGTTTGTTATCGACTATCGTGGTCTCTCCGTAAAGGAGACTCAGGAGCTTCGCCGCGCACTTACCGCAGCAGGCGCTCACATGAAGGTCTATAAGAACAACATCGTCAAGATTGCTCTTAAGAACGCTGGTATGCCAGAGATTGACGAGATGCTCGCCGGTACCTGCGCATACGTTTTCTATGAGAATGATCCTGTCGAGGCCGCTAAGGTCATCAAGGATCAGGCCAAGAAGCTCAAGAAAGTTGAGTTCATTGGTGGTATCGCTGATGGTCAGGCACTTACTGCTGACGAGGCAAAGGCTTACGCAGATCTTCCTTCTCGCGAGGAGCTCATTGCAAAGCTTGTCTTCGTTGTTGCAAGCCCACTTACCGGTATTGCACAGGTTTGCGCTGGTCCAGCTCGTGGACTCGCAACCGCTCTTTCTGCAGTCGCAGATCAGAAGAACGCTGCATAAGCAACGTTTTGTTGTACCCGCGCATTGGCGCAAACCGCGTGAGAGTGTAGACGCACTTAAACGCACACATACAAGCCGGGCTTTTGCCCAGATGCAGTACAAAGGCTGCATCGTTTAAAAAGGAGAATTGACATGGCTGTCACTAAAGATGAGATCATTGAGGCCCTTAAAGAGATGCCAGCACTCGAGCTTTCTGAGCTCGTTCACGAGCTTGAGGACGTCTTTGGCGTTTCCGCTGCTGCTCCTGTAGCTGTCGCTGCTGCTCCTGCAGCTGGTGGCGCTGCTGAGGAGGCAGAGGAGAAGACCAACTTTGACGTTGTTCTCGAGGGCTTCGGCGACAACAAGATCGGCGTCATCAAGGTTGTCCGTGCTCTTACCAACCTTGGCCTCAAGGAGGCAAAGGAGGTCGTCGAGGGTGCTCCTAAGGCAGTCCTCGAGGGCGCTAAGAAGGAGGACGCTGAGGCTGCTAAGGCTCAGCTCGAGGAGGCTGGCGCTACCGTCACCCTTAAGTAAGTCCATTCTACATTGCTTACTGGAGAGGTCAGACTTCGGTCTGGCCTCTTTTTTATTTGCCTGGCGAGAAACCCGTGCGCTCGGGGCGCATGAAGCTGAGATGCTTTTGCAGTAGCCCGAAATGTGCATCAAGCTGGGGCGCTTTAGCTGCAGCCTGAAAAGTGCATCAAGCTGGGACGCATTTGCTGCAGCCTGAAAAGTACATCAAGTCTGAGTGATTTGCCGGATTTTCTCGCCATGCCTGAGCGATTTGCCTGTTTTTCTCGCCTTGTCTGAGTACTTTTGCTCAGACTTGGTGTTCATTTCAGGCTCATAAATCCTGCGTGATTGCTCTGGCTTACTGCGTGACATGCCCTAGTTTTTCTCGCGCCTGATTTCTACAAAGAATCTGTAACTTTTGCCTCTTGAATTCTCATTGCTAGTGCAACAACAAAAGACAAGGTAGTGACCCATGGGTC
>JABZHQ010000051.1:0-8522 GCA_015258765.1 Atopobium sp.
GTGCTTGTGGCCTTGACGTTTATGAAGAGGAAAATCCAAACGTCTATAAGGACCGCGGTGCTGAGGTCTTTGATTCAATTACCTCCACGCTGTGCTCCTTCCCTAACGTAGTCATGACAAGCCACCAGGCATTCTTTACTCATGAGGCTCTCTCGCAAATTGCTCAGGTTACGCTTGATAACGCAACCGCTTTTGCTGAGGGCACTGACTACGTTGATAAAAGTGTGGTTTGCTAAGCGCCAGAGAAACAATCGCTTCAAAAACGGTTACTATTGATATCTGAATGTGATTTCAATTCCTATGAAAAGGAGAGATATGGCTCGCAAAAAGACCAAGATTGTTTGTACTATGGGTCCTGCTACAGAAAGTGATGAGGTCCTTCGTGAGCTCATTCTTGCTGGCATGAACGTCGCACGTTTTAACTTCTCGCACGGTAGCCATGAGTATCACCGCACTATGATTGGTCGCGTTCGTTCTATCTCTGATGAGCTTGGTATTCCTATTGCTATCATGCTTGATACAAAGGGTCCTGAGGTTCGCACCGGTCTTCTCGAGGATGGCAAGACGGTCACCCTTACTACTGGTGAGTCCGTTATTGTCACCACTGATGACGACGTCATCGGCAACGCTCAGCGCTTCTCACTTGACTACAAGAATCTTCCAAAAGAGGTCAAGAAGGGCTCCATCATCCTTATTGATGACGGTCTCATTGGTCTTGAGGTTGATCACGTTGAGGGCACTGACATGCACTGCAAGATTATCAACGGTGGTGAGCTTGGCGAGAAGAAGGGCGTAAACGTTCCTAACGTCAACATTGGCCTTCCTTCCGTCACTGAGCAGGATCGCGCAGACATCATGTTTGGTTGCGAGCTTGGTATTGACGCAATTGCTGCTTCCTTCATCCGTGATGGCGCTGCTGTTGAGGAGATTCGTAACATCTGCCGTGAGATGGGTACTCCTAACGTACAGATCTTCCCTAAGATTGAGTCTGCTCTTGGCGTAAAGAACTTCGACGAGATTCTTGCAGCTTCTAACGGCATCATGGTTGCCCGTGGTGACCTTGGCGTTGAGGTTCCTGCAGCTGAGGTTCCTCACATCCAGAAGACTATCATCAAGAAATGCAACGATGCTTACAAGCCTGTCATCACCGCAACTCAGATGCTTGACTCTATGATTCGCAACCCTCGCCCAACCCGTGCAGAGGTTACGGACGTTGCTAACGCAATCTATGACGGCACTGACTGCGTCATGCTTTCTGGCGAGTCCGCAGCTGGTAAGTATCCTATTGAGGCAGTAAAGACTATGGCTTCCATCTGCAAGGAGACCGAGAAGTATCTGCCAGTCAAGGATGTCTATCACCAGCGTGAGGGCCTTAAGAACGTCAACGGCGCTACTGGCTTTGCTGCAGTTGATATGGCAATCCGTGTTGACGCTAAGTGCATCATCTGCCCAACACACTCTGGCCGCACTGCTCGCCTTGTTTCTAACTTCCGTCCAAAGCGTCCTCTGTATGCAATGTCTCCATCCGATGAGGCAGTTCGTCGTACCTGCTTCTACTGGGGCGTCTATGCATTCAAGACCTCTGAGCAGGGCACGCTTTCTAACACCATGTACAACGCCCTGAACATTGCAAAGGAAGTTGGCGTTGTTGAGACCGGTGACATTGTTGTTCTGACTGCTGGCGATCCTCATACCAGCCCACGTCTTGGTGACTACACCACCTCAACTAATGTTGCTATGATTTGCCAGATTCAGTAAACCGCATTTCAGCTTTAACGTTATATGCACCCAAGCGCTTGCTTGGGTGCATATTTTTTATTCGTGATATTTCTCAGCGACTTGCCAGTGGTTACGCAATTTTCCAGCCGACGGTTTTCTCGCGCATGTTAACAAAATCAGCGTAGATGCCGCCTTCAGCCATGAGAGATTCATGGGTTCCCCGCTGAACAATACGACCCTTATCCAGGACAAGTATCTGATTAGCATTGCGCACTGTTTTTAAGCGATGGGCAATCATGATGACAGTCTTAGACTTTGTGAGCTCGGCGATTGCACGCTGGAGTTCAAGCTCGTTTTCTGGATCAACATTAGCCGTAGCCTCATCAAGCACCACGATTGGCGCATCTTTTAAGATAGCGCGCGCAATAGAAAGACGCTGACGCTCACCACCAGAGAGCATTGAGCCGCCTTCTCCTAAGCGTGTTTCATATCCATCAGGCAAAGCCTGGATAAACTCCTCACAACAAGCACGGCGAGCAGCGTCAACTACTTGCTCATGAGTTGCACTTGGATTGCCAAACTTGATGTTGTTCTCAATGGTGTCATCAAAAAGGAATACTCCCTGAAATACGGTGGAGAAATTTTGGAGCAGGGCGTCAACTTTATAGTCGCGCACATCGCGTCCACCAAGGGTCACTTGACCTGCATTTACATCCCAAAAACGCTCAATAAGACGGACAAGAGTTGTTTTGCCAGATCCACTTGGCCCCACGATGGCACAAGAGGTGCCTGCAGGAATAGAAAGGCTGACATCTTCAAGAATTTGCCTGTCATCGTAGCCAAAGGAAACATGAGAAAGTTCTATGTCGCAAGATGCCGCCTTCTCAAGACCCTCTCCCTCCTCCATTGCGGGGGTGGCGAGAATAGCGTTTGTTTGCTCCATTGCAATTTCAAGATTGCGCAGAATAGTTGAGAAACGACCAGCAGATTCTAGGCGACTAAACAACATAAATGACATAACTACTACGGTTAAGCACGTAGCTGTATCAAGTGTTCCAGAGAGCCATAGACCAACTGATACCAGGCACATGATAATGCTGGTAGCCTTGGAGATGACCATTTGCAAAACTGAGAAATGAAGCGCCTTAAGCTCAAGGTTAAGCGCTTGAACGCGACAATCGTCAACTGCCTTAGCATATTTTCCTTCAGCATCATCAATAAGAGAAAACGCTCTTACTACACTAATGCCGCGGACATATTCAAGAACAGCGCTGATTAAGGTGGTATTAGCAGCTACATACTTATCTGATACATTGCGCACGTAGGCCTGGAGCAGCTCCATAGTAATGCAGAAAAGAACAAATGTAGCCGCAGTTATAAGTCCTAGTTGCCAACAAAACACAAACAAGAACGCAACAATAATTGCGGTTAAAGCTAATCCTCCAACAACCATCATATACAGTAGGCCACCAAGACTTTGCATTACATCCAGTTGATTGGTCATAACAGCTGTTACTTCTCCCAGGCTATTCTCGTTAAAATAACCCATAGGAAGGCGGCGCAGTGTGTCTCCTATTTCCGCGCGCTTGGTACCAGCCATACTAAAATTAGCATCACAGAAATTCTCACTCTTAAAATGAGCGCAAATGAACGCTCCTATAATGCTTAGAAGCATAACTCCCAGCGCAGAAAATATCGTCTGAGTTGAGAGTGTATCCGTAGTAAGAGCAGTAAAAACAATCCAAAGCGCCGTTATTTGTACGCCTTCAAAGAGACAGCCAAGAACGGTAAAGAACAGGCCCTTATGGAGTTTCTGGCGATAAGAACTTCCAAACTGAAAGTACATTTTTAAGACAGATAACATTGCTACTCCCCTCCTTAAGCCTCATCAAGTGCGCCAATATGAGCGCGATACATGGTTGCATAGAGCGGACATGCCTCCATAAGCTGCTCGTGAGTGCCCTCAGCTTCAATGGAGCCATTATTAACAACAACAATTTTGTCGGCATTTTGTACGGTTGATAGACGGTGCGCGATAACCACCAGCGTTTTACCAGCCACCAGCTTTGCAACTGCAGATTCAACCTCTGCTTCTGATTCTGGATCCGCGTAGGCTGTTGCTTCATCAAGCATGATAATAGGCGCATTTTTGAGCATAGCTCGAGCAATTGCCACGCGCTGACGCTCGCCACCAGAAAGATGTCCTCCCGAGCCTCCTACAACCGTTTGATAGCCGTGAGGAAGTGATTGAATAAAGTTATGGCAGCCAGAAGCTTTTGCACAGGCAATAACCTCATCATCGGTGGCATCTTTTTTGCCCATTCTGATGTTTTCCATAATGGTTTCATCAAAAAGGTAACTATCTTGGTCAACATAAGCTACAAGGTTTGCAAGTTGAGTTGGAGTGCAGGAACGAATATCTTGTCCTCCAATAGAAACAGACCCTTCATTTGGATCCCAGAAACCTGCGATAAGCCGTGCAACAGTAGATTTACCTGATCCACTTGGACCAACAAAAGCTGTAACCTGTCCAGGTTCAATGTCTAAAGTAATCCCGTGGATTACCTCATTGCTTCCATAGGAGAAGCGGACGTCGCTTAGCTCAATTTTAGTACCCTCAAGCGTACAAGGGACCTCGGCTCTCACCTGATCTGGGTAGTTCAATACCTCAGAAATTTCTTTAACTACAGAACCTACCTGTGCAAGAGAATCCATAAAGCTCATTGCTTCATAGAGAGGCTGAAAAATACCTAGAGAAAGAACTGCACACATAACAAAAGTAGAAGGAGATAGAGATCCTTGAAGCACAAACAAGCATCCAAGAGGCAATACCGTTACCAACGTTGCAGGAGCAATTGATAACATGGCATCCTGCCAGATTTGGCAGTGGCTCATCCAATCAATAAAAGCATGGGCGGAAGCATAAACAGCCTTTGAGAACTTCTCGTAAGAACTTGCGGACTGTCCAAAAGCCTTAATTACCTCAATTCCTGACACATACTCAACTGAGGCATTATTCATCTCTTTACCAGTTACGATAGTATTCTGATACCAATACTCATAGTCCTTCATCATGCCTGATAAACAGGCAAGTCCCACGATAATAGTGAGCAAAGCAGCAAGAGCAAGTCGCCAGTCTAAAACAATGAGGTACACAAAAACCGCAAAAGCAGCTGTAAGGTTTGAAGTTAATTCAGGAACTGCATGAGCAAGTGTGGTTTCAATGCTATCGATTTTCTCGACTAACAGGCGTTTGAGGGAGCCCGAAGGAGTATCAAGCACATATCCCATGGGGATAGTTGTCAGCTTCTTTGCCACTCGGGTGCGCATGTTTGCAATTGTTGCAAATGTTGCGTTATGAGAAACGATAGTTGAAAGGTGGTGGAAGATAATCTTTATCAAATAGCTGAGGCCCGCTATAAGTCCCCAATGCAGATAAAATGGCCATTCTTGAATTCCATCAAAGATGCCAACCACCATATTGCCTGCAGCAACGTAGGGCACCATTCCTCCCAAGACACCAATAATGGCAAGAATGACAGACAGTGCATACATACTTTTTCTGTCTGACCACTCAAGCAACACCGCAACGGGATTTACTTCTGATTGCTGAGAATCTTGTTTTGTATTTTGGTTGGACTCAGTAGCTTGAACACTTTGGTTCTGACAACTTGCCATACCCACACCGCCTCCTGCCACAAACTCACAATGTAATGTCTGTTATTCAGGCTGACTTTGACAGAGAAAGCAAAGCTTCAACTGCCATAAGTTAGCTATATATAACTATTTATTAGTTTCAAACTACTTAACAGCTAAAACAAGCTAGTTTTGTAAGTAATCGGTAAATGGTAAGCCACTGTCTGTAATTGAGACGTGTAAACAATCCCATTAAAATACTTATGAAAGCTTAATCTAACCTCAATAATTGGTTAATCTTTATAAGAGACCATGTATCACGAAGACGAGAGGCGTCTTTAACATCTCGAAAGGAAGCTGATCATGGAAAAGCTAGAAAAGGTTGAAGTAATTCGCGAGAAGTGCGGCGTAAGCTACGAGGACGCAAAGGCAGCACTTGACGCTTGTGATGATAATGTTCTTGATGCAATCATTTGGCTCGAGAAGCAGGGCAAGTCCACTAAGCAGACTGCAAACTATACTACTGAGTCAGCTGCACAGTCAGACGTTTCTCCAGAAATGGAAGCAGCTCAAATTGCCTACCAAGAATCAAGCAAGAAGTCTGATTTCTCAGAGAATATGTCTTCTCTTTGGGAAAAGTGCAAGGAGCTGTTTAATAAAAGCGTAGAGACAAAATTTATTGTTACTCGTCGCGGTGAGCAGTTCATGGCCATGCCAGTAATTATTCCAATTGTTGGTCTATTCCTCTGGGGTGCTACATTCTGGCTACTCATCATTGGTCTGTTCTTTGAAATGCGCTATCACATCCAGGGAGCTTATCCTATTGTTGTTGATGTAAATGAGGCAATGGATAAGGCTGCAGATGCAGCGGGTTCCATCAAAAAAGATGTTATCGACAAAAAATAAAATGAAATTGGTTCCAAACCTAAAATAGAAAACTTCGATATTTAGGCGAGAAAATGATTAAGGTTCTTATCGTTGAAGATGAAGAAAAAATTGCACGCTTTATAGAACTCGAGCTTAAACATGAGGGCTATGAAGTAGACAAAGCTCTTGACGGAAGAACCGGAGCTGAAAAAGCACTGTCAAATGACTACGACCTTATCTTGCTTGATGTACTTCTCCCCCAGCTTAATGGTCTAGAAGTTCTCAGAAGGATTCGTCGCGAGAAAAACACGCCAACTATCATGCTTACCGCTCGTGATTCGGTTATGGATAAAGTAGCTGGTCTCGATGCGGGTGCAGATGACTACCTCACCAAACCTTTTGCGATAGAGGAACTTCTCGCCCGCATTCGCGTGGCACTCAAACACCACGAGGCAGACAGTTTGAACTCCCCGACAATTCCTCAAACAGCTGCTACAAGCACCTTTACAATTAAAGATGTCTCGCTTGATGTTGATCGTAGAGAAGTCTGTGTCAAGAACGATTCAATCGAACTTACTACTAAGGAATTTGAAGTCCTCCGTACGCTCATGGAACACGCTGGTGTTGTTATGAGCCGTGAGCGTATTGCTTCTGAAGCCTTGGGTTATGAGTTTGCCGGAGAAACTAATAACGTGGATGTACATATTGCCCATCTACGTGCAAAAATTGACGACCGCTATAACATCAAGCTAATTACTACTGTTCGTGGAGTCGGATATGTCATCAGAGAAGCATAACCAGTCCACCATACAAGAGCATAAAAAGCCTTTCTTTACTCCCTCTGATTCGTCGACAGCTGGAGTAATTACCTGGGGATTTTGGTGGCGTAAGATGATGAATTACGTCGGCTTTAATCTCTTTTTACTGGTAAATATTGCTCTGATTTTTATTTATACGTATAACCAGCATGTTCCACAAGGTACTTTTTACCTTGGATTTTTCCCTACTGAGTCTCACTCTATTTCTCTCACTGGATTCACTTTCTTACACGGACTCTCAAGCCTAAAATACATTGTTCATGGACCTACTTTTGGCGCCAAAATATTTGATTTAGGCGTAGACTTAGCTCGTTTCTGGCCCATGTATATTGCAATTCTTATCTGGGAAATCATTGATCTGTTGTCATTCTTCGGTGATATGCGTCGTGTCAGAAGAGCTCTTCAGCCCCTCAACACACTTGCTCTTAAAGCCGATCAACTGGTAAATAGTGATGTTCTCTCTACCGAAGCTACAACAAATGACGTCCTGGTCAAAAGCGAGAAAATAAGGAGTCTTGAACAGGCAATTGAAGAAGCCAATATCAATGCGCCAAAGATTCAAACAGGTGACCAAGACCTGGCAAGTATTGAGATTGCCTTGAATAAACTGCTTCAACGTATGCAAGAAGCAAAATTGCAACAGATGCGCTTTGTCAATGATGCTAGCCACGAGCTTCGAACGCCTATAGCTGTTATCCGAGGTTATACTGACATGCTGGATCGCTGGGGTAAGACAGACGAGGCTGTACTAGATGAGTCTATCGCTGCACTCAAATCCGAGAGCGAACACATGCATGACCTTGTTGAGCAGCTCCTCTTCTTAGCACGCGGAGACGCAGGAAGAAATACCCTCACAAAGACTAAGCTCAATCTTGCACGGATAACTTCTGAGGTCTGTGAAGAGTCGGAAATGATTGATCCAGATCACCACTATGCGCTGAAATTTGATCAAGGCGTATTGAAGGATGACCGCTATCAGGTGCTTGCTGATACCGCCATGATTAAACAGTCTATCCGTATCATCGTGCAAAATGCTGCTCGATATTCTGCTGCTCAGACCACCATTTCTTTTAATGTCGCGTATGACGAGAAAACTGTTCAAGTTTCAATCGAAGATGAAGGTATGGGCATGTCCGAGACAGCAGCCGCTCATATTTTTGAGAGATTCTGGAGAGCCGACAACGCTCGTATTGAAAGCAACGAGGGTTCTGGACTTGGCTTATCCATTGCTAAATGGATTGTCGATAACCATGACGGCTCTATTGAGGTACTTTCACGCGAAGGTGTAGGCACACGCTTTACCATCGTTTTACCTCGAGAGATGTCATAGTGAACTCAAAAGAGCGTCTACAAGTAAAAGGTCCTTCTCGCCAGTCGTGAACTACCTCCCATTTCTTGGACATAAGAAATGGGAGGTAGTTCATATACGGGTGATTATGATTCTGCAGCGTGTTAGCGTCGGCTTTTAGGCCTGGCGCACAA
>JABZHQ010000128.1:0-1775 GCA_015258765.1 Atopobium sp.
CAAGCATGTTGAGTGGCTCATCGGCCCTGGAGACCGCTATGGCATTCTGGGTGAGAATGGCGCTGGTAAGTCTACGCTTCTTGAGTTGATGACACAGCAGTTGCAGCCAACGTCTGGTCTCGTGAAGGTAGGAAAGTCCGTCAAATTTGGCTGGCTTTCTCAGCAGATTGATACGTTTGTCACAAAAGAGACGTGGACTGTTCTTGAACTGCTTGGCCAGTACAAAACAAGTTACCTGGTAAATGGCAAGATGCAAAGCCCCACACAGTTGCTTGAAAGCTTGGGCTTTGATCGCCGAGAGTTCACTAACCGCTTGCAAGACCTCTCCGGTGGCCAGCGTAGACGCTTAGCGCTTCTGTGCGTCCTTCTGGAAGAGCCAAACGTGCTGGTACTAGACGAGCCAGGCAACGACCTGGATACGGATATGCTAGCTGTCCTGGAAGATCTGCTGGACTCGTGGCCTGGAACGCTTCTGGTTGTTAGCCACGATCGCTTCTTGATTGAGCGCGTAACTGACGACCAATACGCCCTCATAGACGGCCACATTCGCCACGTTCCTGGCGGCGTTGACGAGTACCTCAAGCTTGTTGATGCTGCAAAGCAGACGGCGAGAAGAGCGGGGGAGCTGTCGGGTACACGCGGAAACTCAGGTACAAATGAGCCGCAGGTAGACGGTTCTTCTCGCCAGGAGAGCTCGATACTGAGCAACGCTGAGCGCCGCGAGATGAAGAAGCGCTTTGACTCGATTGAGAGACGTATGGGCAAGGCTCAGGAACTGCCTGAGCAGATTAGGGAACAAATGAGCACTGCTGATGCTACTGATGCGCAGCGTTTGATGGAGTTGCAGCAGCAGCTTGATGACGCAGAAGCGGCGCTTTTGGAGCTGGAAGACGAGTGGTTAACGCTAGCAGAGAAACTTGGTGAAGCGTAAATGGGAGAGTTGCTCTCTAGGTTTGTATGGCCAAAGTATGGTCGCAAGAGTTTTGTTGCCTTGCTTTGTAAAGGTGTTGAGGTCATTGGTGACCTTCTTACACCTTTGATTATTGCGCGCATGATTGACCTGGGAATTCACGGGGCAAACATGTATGACATTATTCGCTACGGTATTTTGCTAGTCGTAATCGCAATTGTGGGTTTTAGTTTTACGCTTGTCTGTCAGAAAATTGCTTCTATTGTTTCTCAGCGCACGGGAACTGACCTGCGCAATGAGCTGTATAAGAAGATTCAAGAGCTCTCAAGTGCCGATATTTCAGCTCTTGGAACAGACACCCTGGTAACCCGCCTTATCAACGATGTCAATCAGGTGCAGGTTACCGTTGCTCTGGGCATTCGTCAGCTAGTCAGATGGCCAATCTTAGCGGCTGGATCTATTATTGCCACCCTTATGCTTGATGCTCAGCTTGGTATGGTCTTCTTGATTGCAACAGTGTTGGTAGCAGCTATTTTCTTCTTTGTTGCACGTAAATCTACAGAGCTTTTTACTGAACTGCAGAAACGCCTTGATACTGTTTCTTTATATATGCGACAAATGCTTTCTGGTATTCGTGTGATTAGAGCCTTTAGGCATGAGGCAGAGGAGAAGGAACAGTTCTCCGAGGCGGTTTTGGCTCAGACAAAAACGGCCACTGATGCTGCAAATTATTCGGCATTGCTAAATCCTGCAACCTTCCTTGTCATGTACCTGGGAATTGCCGTAACGCTCTGGCTGGCAGCTCCTCAGATTACCGCTGGAACGTTATCCCAAGGAACCGTGGTGGCTCTTGTCAGTTATATGA
>JABZHQ010000052.1:0-8342 GCA_015258765.1 Atopobium sp.
GGTCACTTCTTCAAAGGTGACGGTCAGGGCACTGGTGGCCCCTTCTCTGGTATGGAGGTCAATGAGGCTAACCCTGTCATTGTTCAGTGGCTCAAAGACCGTGGAACGCTCATTCTTGCAGAAGAGATTACCCACAGCTATCCACACTGCTGGCGTTGTAAAGAGCCCGTTATCTTCCGCGCCACAAGCCAGTGGTTTGTCTCCATGGATAAGACTGGTCTGCGTCAGCAGGCAGCAGAGGAGCTTACTAAGGTTAAGTTCTATCCTGCAAACGCGGTAAAGCGTATTGGTTCTATGGTTGAAGGCCGCCCTGACTGGTGCATTTCCAGGCAGCGTAACTGGGGTGTTCCAATCCCTGCTTTCACCTGCGAGGATTGCGGCGAAACCGTAATCAATGACCAGACACTTGACGCTGTCATCAAGCTTTTCCGCGAGAAGGGCTCTGATGCTTGGTTTACCGTCGATCCTAAGACCTATTTAGGAGACGCTTGCGTCTGTCCTAAGTGTGGCGGCCACAATCTCAAGGCAAACAAGGACATTCTGGACGTTTGGTGGGATTCTGGTGTTTCTCACACGGCAGTTTGTAAACACCGTCCAAACCTTAAGTTCCCAGCTGATATGTATCTTGAGGGCTCCGACCAGCACCGCGGTTGGTTCATGAGTTCTCTCATGACTTCTGTTGGAGCTTACGGTGTTGCTCCTTACAAGTCTGTTGTATCACAGGGCTTTACGCTTGATGGTCAGGGACGCAAGATGAGTAAGTCTCTGGGCAATGTCATTGATCCAAATGCCGTTTGTGCTGAGCGTGGCGCTGACGTCCTTCGTCTTTGGGTTGCTTCTGTTGACACTTCAACTGACGTTCCTTGCGATGACGCCATTCTTTCCCAGGTAGGCGATGCATACCGTAGATTCAGAAACACCCTGCGCTTCCTTCTTGGCGAGCTCGAGGGCCAGTTTGATCCTGCTACCGATGCAGTTGCTGTAGCTGACCTTGAAGAGTACGACCGCCTTGTTCTTGCACGCATGTGCGAGGTTCATGCTGCAGTCACTGAGGCTTACGAGGGATATCGTTTCAATAACGTCTTCCGTACCCTCTATGATTACATCATTGAGCTTTCCAACGGTTATTTGAACGCAACTAAGGACCGTATGTACTGTGATGCTGCAGATTCTGCAACACGCAGAAGCGCTCAGACCGTTTGGGCAGAGATTCTCTCCATGCTTGTTCATGACCTGCAGCCAATTCTGGTTTACACCACCGACGAGGCTATGCAGTTCCTGCCAGAGTCTATGCGTGACGGTCAGAAGTACGCAGCTCTTCTCGACTGGTATAAGGCTCCTATGAGCACTGACGAGTACACTGCACTGCTTCCTGCATATCAGGTACTGGTTGATGCTCGCGCCGCATACACTAAGGCATACGAGACTGCTCTTGAGGCAGGTGTTGTTACCGAGAAGACCACGCAGGCTACTCGTGCAGAGGTTACCCTTACCGCTGAGCAGGCTGCATCCATTTCTCATGCTGGCCTTGACTTTGCTGAGGCATTTGTCTGCTCTGAGGTTACCGTCTCTGAAGGTTCTGAGCTGAGCGTAAGCGTCTATCCTGCAAACGGCGAGCGCTGCGACCGTTGCTGGAACTATCGCGAGCTTGGTGAGGATCACCTTTGCCACCGCTGCCACGACGTTGTTGCGTAAATGAATACTGATCAGCAGCAACATACAACTCACACACTAGTGACCCGCCTTGCAGTTCTCTGCGGGGCGGGCGCTGTTGCCTGTGTGCTTGACCAGGTAACCAAGCTCTGGGTACGAACCTCAATTCCAGAGGGAACCGCAGTACCTTTTATCCCAGGTGTTATGGAGCTCTTCCACGTAAGTAACACCGGAGCGGCATTTTCTGTGGGCTCTGGAAACGCCCTCTTTTTTGTGGCTCTCACTGCCGTGGTTATCGCCGCTCTTGTGGGCTTTGTAGTTCGCGAGAAGAACCTCCCGCTGCCGCTTATTGCGCTTTTGGGAGGCGTCGCAGGTGGCGGAATTGGTAACGCTATAGACCGTGTTTTGTATGGTCAGGTTACTGATTTCTTTGCTACAACGTTTGTTAATTTTGCCGTGTTTAATGTGGCGGATATCTTTGTGACCTGTGGCATTCTTATTGCTTTTGTGTACTGGATGGTTTGGGACAAAAAGCAGCAGGGTAGTGGCAATGAATGAGCGCATTGTTGACATACTAGTTGGACCAGAAGGGGACGGCGTCAGACTAGATGCGTTCCTTTCTGCCCAAGATACACTTCCTTCAAGAAGTGCCTGCGCAAAGCTGGTAGAAGAAGGAAGAGTAACTATCAACGCTACGCTTGCTACGTCTAAGTCAGAAAAACTTATGCTTGGCGATAGACTCTTAGTATCTCTTCCAGATGCAGAGCCTCAAACAGGCCTTTTGCGCCCAAATCCAGACATTCCCCTTGATATTCGCTTTGAGGACCAGTATCTCATAGTGCTCTCCAAGCAAATTGGCCTAGTTTGCCATCCATCGCCTGGCCACGTTGATGACACCCTGGCAAATGCGCTGGTAGCACACTGTGGCTACGAGCACTTAGGAATGCTTCAGGGAGAAGAACGTCCTGGTATTGTGCATCGTCTTGATATGGATACGTCTGGTCTTATGCTGGCAGCAAAGTCAGACGAGGCGCAAAAGGCTCTTCAAGACCTCATTAGGCTGCGCGTGCTTGACCGACGCTACATTGTGCTGGTACAAGGCTATGTTGCCCACGATTCTGGCACCATTGAAACGGGCATTGCTCGCTCAACGCGAGACCGTCTCAAAATGACCGTATCAGACGCGCCTGGAGCACGAGAGGCCATTACCACCTTTAGAACGCTTGAGCGCTTTGAAGCGGGCAGAAAAGGCGAGGGTTACTCGCTTCTTGAGTGCCATCTCTATACAGGTCGCACACACCAGATTAGAGTTCACATGCGCCACATTGGTCATCCTGTTGTCGGCGATCAGCTCTACGGTAAAAAAGATACAAGCCTTAACCTTGGACTTAACAGGCAGTTTTTACACTCCTGGCACGTTCAGTTTGAGCATCCTTTTACGGGCGAGAATATCGTGGTAGCAGATACACTACCAAAAGACCTGCAAGAAGCTCTACTCTCTCAGAGCACTATGTCTATGGGAAGGACTTCTGTAGGAAATGAGATTTGCCCTCAATTGTTAAAAGCTTAATTTCACGTTCAAGGTTATTTCGGCTAAACTAATACATTAGTGAGATTCAATATTTGTTGTAGATACAGCTTAAGTTTTGGCTGTTGATATGAGCTTAGGGATGTTATATGCCATTGCAATTTAACAGACTCGGTATCACACCAATCGTTGTTTTTAACTTTATTATCTGGCTTTTCTTTACGCTCGCATATTTTTATCAGATTGTGTATATCCTTCGCGTCATGTTTAAGGGTGAGGTAAAGCTTCCAAAGGCAAAAAAGCAGCACCGCTACGCTTTCTTTATTGCTGCCCATAACGAAGAGCCAGTTATTGGCAATCTTGTCAGGTCTATTCTTTCTCAGGATTATCCTCGAGAGCTTATGGATGTCTTTGTTGTTGCAGACGCTTGTACCGATAAAACAGCTGAAGAGGCAAGAAAAGCTGGAGCAATTACTTGGGAGAGAAATGACCTTGCTCGTAAAGGTAAGAGCTGGGTTATGGATTACGGCTTTGATCGCATTCTTAATGAGTACGGTGACAAATACGAGGCTTTCATTATTATGGACGCCGATAACCTGGTTTCTCCAAGTTACTTGAAGATTATGAATCAGGCTTTTGATGCAGGATATCTTGTCTGCACCAGTTACAGAAACTCAAAGAATTTTGATTCTAGCTGGGTAAGTTCTGCCTATGCTACCTGGTTTATGCGTGAGGCAAAGTTCTTAAATAACGCCCGTATGATGATGGGCACTAGCTGCGCAGTTTCTGGTTCCGGCTGGATGGTTTCTTCTCGCATTATTAAAGGTATGCATGGATGGGATTTCCATACCCTCACCGAGGATATTCAGTTCTCCACTTTCTGCAGCGCTCATAACATCCAAATTGGTTATGCGCCTGCAGAGTTCTTTGATGAGCAACCTTTAACTTTCAAGGCGTCATGGACACAGCGCATGCGTTGGACAAAAGGCTTCTACCAGGTGTTCTTCTCGTATGGCTTTGATTTAATTAAGGGTATTTTTAAGGGTCAATTTGCCTCATACGATATGCTGATGACCATTGCTCCAGGCATGATTTTGACGCTGCTTTCAGCCTTTATTAATGGCACCTACCTGCTGGTTGGTTATTTGAGCCACGGCTTTGTTGCTACTGACGCAGAGATTGCTATGAGTGTTGGATCTTTGGTCATGACGGTTTTCTCGATGTATGCGGTCTTCTTTATTTTGGCGCTTATTACCACTATTTCGGAGTACAAGCATTTCCACGTAAAGAAGAAGTGGCGTATTTTTACCAATCTCTTTACGTTCCCTATTTTTATGATGACGTATATCCCTATTACCGTTGCGGCTTTGTTCAAAAAGGTTGAGTGGGTTCCTACTAAACATGACATTGCTGTTAACTTTGAGGATGTTATTGCTTCAAGTGGGAGTTCAAATTAAATAATTAGCTCCACTGGTGGTACAATGCCAAAACACGTTGAGCATGACCGGTAGGTCAGGAGGGAGCCAAAAACAATGGCAAAGTTCTTCGAAGGCGAATCGCATACATTTTCTGAGTATCTTTTGGTTCCTGGCTATTCATCAGCTGAGAACATCCCCGCAAATGTTTCTTTGAAGACTCCTCTGGTAAAGTTTAAGCGTGGCGAGAAAAGCGCAATTGAGCTCAACATTCCTATGGTATCTGCAGTAATGCAGTCAGTATCCGGTCCTCGTTTGGCAATTGCCTTAGCCCAGCAGGGCGGCATTGCCTTTATTTATGGTTCTCAGTCCGCTGAGGATGAGGCTCAGATGGTTCGTGAGGTTAAGAGCTACAAGGCAGGCTTTGTTGTTTCTGACTCAACACTCACTCCAGAGATGACCCTTGGTGACGTGCTTGATCTTAAAGAGAAGACTGGTCACTCCACCATGCCTGTCACAGATGACGGCACTTCTCGCGGTAAGCTCGTAGGTATTGTTACCTCTCGTGATTATCGTCCTTCTCGCGATGATCGCTCTAAGCTTGTTTCTGAGTTTATGACCCCGGCTGATAAGCTTATTACTGCAGCTGAGGATACCACCCTTAAAGAGGCAAATGACCTTATCTGGGACAATAAGCTCAACACCCTTCCTATTGTCGATAAGAACGGCCATCTGGTCAGCCTTGTATTCCGCAAGGATTATGATTCCCACAAGTCTGCTCCAGATGAGCTTCTTGATGACTCTAAGCGCTACATGGTTGGCGCTGGTATTAATACTCGTGACTATGAGACCCGTGTTCCTCTGCTTGTTGATGCAGGCGCTGATGTTTTATGCATCGACTCTTCTGAGGGCTATTCCGAGTGGCAGAAGCGCACGCTTGAGTGGGTTCGTGCAACTTACGGCGATTCCGTCAAGATTGGCGCAGGTAACGTTGTAGATGCTGAGGGCTTCCGCTTCTTGGCAGAGGCTGGCGCTGACTTTATCAAGATTGGTATCGGCGGCGGTTCTATCTGCATCACTCGTGAGCAGAAGGGCATTGGTCGTGGTCAGGCAACCTCTGTTATTGATGTTGCTCGCGCTCGTGATGAGTACTTTGAGGAGACTGGCATCTATATTCCAATCTGCTCTGACGGTGGAATTGTCTACGACTATCACATGACTTTGGCCCTTGCTATGGGTTCTGACTTCATGATGCTTGGTCGTTACTTTGCTCGCTTTGATGAGAGTCCTTCTGACCGCGTTATTGTTAACGGCTCTTACATGAAGGAGTACTGGGGTGAGGGTTCTGCACGTGCTCGCAACTGGCAACGTTACGACCTTGGCGGCAACAAGCGCGGTCTTTCCTTTGTTGAGGGCGTTGATTCTTACGTTCCATACGCGGGTCCTTTGAAGGATGGCGTTGATGCATCGCTTTTGAAGGTCAAGTCCACCATGTGCAACTGTGGTGCTCTTGATATTCCTGAGCTTCGCGATAAGGCAAAGATTACACTTGTCTCTTCAACTTCAATTGTTGAGGGTGGCGCACACGACGTCTTGCTGAAAGATTCAAACCAGCAGGTCAGCTACAATTTCCGTTCATAACTCACAGGATGTATGGACTACTGGCGTCACCAAGTATTTTGCTTGGTGACGCATCGCTATAAGAAAGGGGAACTCGTGGAAAACGAGGAAGTTCAGAACGTATCCGATACAGGTGATTTTCCTGCCTACGATGCCGAGGCCATTGAAACTAAGTGGCAGCGTGTCTGGGAAGAGCAGAATCTTTACAAGACAGAAGAAGACAGCTCAAGGCCTAAAAAATACGTTCTAGAGATGTTCCCTTATCCTTCGGGCGATCTTCACATGGGTCACGCTCGTAACTACACCATTGGCGATGCTATGGCTCGTCAGGCTCGTATGCGTGGCTTTGACGTTTTGCATCCAATGGGCTTTGATGCCTTTGGCCTTCCTGCAGAAAATGCTGCTATTAAGCACAATACTCAGCCTTCTGTGTGGACTCATAAGAATATTGATCAGGCTGTAAAGACCATGTTCCGCATGGGCTTTGCCTATGACAAAGATCGCATGTTTAACACGTGTGACCCTGAGTACTACAAATGGGGTCAGTGGATCTTCCTTAAGATGCTTGAGAAGGGCCTGGTATATCGTGCAACAAGTCCTGTTAACTGGTGTCCTAACGATAAAACTGTTCTTGCAAACGAGCAGGTAGTTAACGGTAAGTGCTGGCGCTGTGGTGCGGTTCCAGAGAAGCGTGAGCTCTCTCAGTGGTACTTGCGCATCACTGATTACGCTCAGGAGCTTCTTGATGACCTTGACCAGCTTGAGGGCTGGCCAGAGCGCGTTCGCGCTATGCAGGCAAACTGGATTGGACGCTCCGAGGGCGCAGAGATCGACTTCACCCTGGCAGACACTGATGGCGTCACGCCAACCGATACCAAGATGACTGTCTTCACTACGCGTGCAGATACCATCTACGGCTGTACCTTCATGCTGCTTCCACCAGAGTCCAAGCTTGCTGCTGAGCTGGTAGGGGATTCAGAGTACAAGGCTGCCTTTGACACCCTCCATGAGGAGGCCGTAAAGGTTTCTTCCATTGATCGTCAGGGTACAGACCGCGAGAAACACGGTGTATTCACTGGCCGTTACGCAATTAACCCTGTCACCGGTCAGACCGTACCAATTTGGGTTGCTGACTACGTCCTTCTCGACTATGGTACTGGCGCCGTTATGGGTGTTCCATCAGGCGATAAGCGCGACTTTGACTTTGCTAAGAAGTATGACCTCCCTATTGTTCCTATCATTTGCGAAGAGGGAACTGATATCTATGAGGAGCTCAAGGGAGTTTCCGAGTACAAGGTAACCTCCGTTGACTGGGATGGACCAATGGATACCGTTGGTATTCTTGTCCAGTCTGGTCCTTTCACCGGACTTCGCGGTGGTAAGCATTCCGAGGCAGAAGAGGCAGTTGTTGCTTATCTGACTGAGCACAACGTTGGACGTAGAACTGTTCAGTTCCGCCTTCGTGACTGGCTCATCTCAAGGCAGCGTTATTGGGGCAATCCAATTCCTATGATTCATTGCGATTGCTGCGGTGACGTCCCTGTTCCTTATGACCAGCTCCCTGTTACGCTTCCAGATAATCTTGATCTGGCGGCAGGAGATACTCTTGCTGAGTGCAAGGAGTTTGTAGAGACCACCTGTCCAAAGTGCGGCAAGCCCGCTCAGCGCATCACTGATACCATGGACACGTTCACTTGCTCTAGCTGGTATTATCTGCGTTATTGCGATCCACACAACACCGAGCTTCCTTTCTCTAAGGAGTCAGTTGACCGCTGGATGCCAGTAGATAACTACATTGGCGGCATTGAGCACGCAATTCTGCACCTTTTGTATTCTCGCTTCTTTACTAAGGTCCTTCGCGACCTGGGCATGATTGCTATTGACGAGCCATTTAAGAACCTGATGACCCAGGGCATGGTCAAGGATGAGCACGGCGACACCATGTCAAAGTCAAAGGGTAACGTGGTACCTCCAAGCTCTGTCATTGAGCCTTACGGTGCAGATACTATGCGTCTTGCCATTCTCTTTGTTGCTCCACCAGAGAAGGATTTTGACTGGGACGAGAAGGTCGTTGCAGGTGCAAACCGCTTTATCAAGCGCGCATGGCGTGTAGTTTGGGAGCTTTC
>JABZHQ010000129.1:0-1756 GCA_015258765.1 Atopobium sp.
CGTTATTTGAGAGAACTTTTATATATCAAACCATACTCTGTCCCATTTTTGTCCCATGAGATAAGTTTCCGCGGGTCAGGCATTATGTGCTTATAATGCCAGTTAGGGTTTGTTGCTTAAATATCTTCTGCAAATACGCAGTTAAAACGACATTTATTCTGCAACAAAAGTGGTAGGGGCGGCGGGACTCGAACCCGCAAGACCGAAGTCGAGGGATTTTAAGTCCCCTGCGTCTGCCAATTCCGCCACGCCCCCGGATATGTCTAGCTATTATGCCACTACTTTTAATCCAGCGGGCGCAAAATTGGCTGCCAAATCACAGGCGACTGCTTTCCCTGGTGAACGGCAGCAGCAGTTATCACCAGGCCAAAGAGCAGGTCGCTCTCACTTACAACCAGGTGTTTAAAGCCCGAATTCTTCATCAATTCTGCAAGCAAAATAGTGCCCGCAAGCATGACAGGTGCGCGCTTTGCCTGCAATCCCGTTATGTCTTCTCGCTCCTTTAACGTTTTGCTGGCGAGAAGCCCTTCTATCTGCGTCACCTCATCAATCGAGATGTGGTTGAGGTGCACTTTTGACGGGTCGTACGGGTCAAGGTGGTCCCTGATGGCGATGAAGCTGGTTGCGGTTCCACCGACGCCAACCAAAAGCTCTGGAGCTGCACATTGCTGCTGAGCTCGGCCAATAGCCTCAGATATCATCTGAGCTGCCATTTTGTGAGCTCCATCAATGTCCTCAGCTGATGGGTGATCAGATGACAAGTTAAAGCGCTCAGTCAGACGCCTACAGCCAAGGTCAACGGACTCAACGAAGTTGATGTCAAGCTGCTGCCCCTCAAGCTGCTGGCCTCCAAGCTGCTGTCCTGCGCCTTGGGCTGCAGGCTGGCCCGCCAGCGTGCCAACGACCAGCTCAGTTGAGCCGCCACCGCTGTCGGCAACAAGAATGCGATGATTCTCAAAATCGTGAGAGACACCCAAAAAAGTGAGCGCGCCTTCAATCTCACCTGGAATAATCATGGGTTCAAGTCCCAGCGAGGCTAGACCCATTCCCAGGTCAGGAGCATTTTCTGCATCGCGAGCAGCGCTTGTGAGTGTGCACACAACCGCCTCAGCACCCTCTTTTCTCGCGTGATCAACGTAGGAAGAAACGCAACCAACACAACGATGAATTGCCTCGGGTAACAGGCGCTTTGTCTTATCGACTCCCTCGCCCAAATTGACAATCTCGGTGTATTTGGCCATGCGAATAACGCGACCGTCCTCTACCTGCGCAAGCGCAAGTCGAGCAGTTACGGTTCCAATATCAATTGCAGCTAGAAGCATTATTGTGAGTTCCCACTGTCGGTCTTTGAATTGTCGGCGCCGGACCCCTCAGAAGATCCACCTTCTCCGGAGTTCTTCTGCTCGTGAGACTCTCCAGGAGCTGGTGCAGATGTAGAATCGTCAGAGTTTGCGCTCTTAGGAGCCTCAGTATTGCCGGAATCGCCTGGTGTAAATCCAAAAACAAAGTCCCCAACCTTGATGTACCAAGGATAATCAGGATGCTGAACGGTATTCTCGTCCTTCTTCTTATCAAGGCCTTCTACTCGCGCAGATTCCTCGCCGCCAGAAACCAAGCCCTGCTTATGGGCCTCATCTATGATGCCCTCTTTTGTCTGCAGACCCTGAACCTCGGACTCAAGTCGTTTTTGATCTTCCTCGAGCTTCTGCTGATTTAGCAGCAACTCGTCATGCTCGCGAACAGCGTGGTAGTAGCC
>JABZHQ010000005.1:0-35007 GCA_015258765.1 Atopobium sp.
GGTATTACGGTTGTGGTAATTGAGCAAAAAGTAGGTCTTCTCGCCAAGTATTGCTCAAAGATTGCCGTTATGGACAAGGGAACCATCTGCGCTTTTGGCAGCGGAGAGGAAGTGTTTTCACAGGTAGATTTGCTGCAAGAGGTTGGTGTTGACGTTCCTCGTTGCGTGCGCGTCTCAAAGGGTGTTCACGAGCTCTCGCATCAAGTGGAATATGCTCATCTACTCAGCGAGGCTGACCAGGCTGTCTGCGATGAAACTGCGTTGTCAGTTCAGTCAGCCGCCAAGCAGCTTGCGTGCTGTGTAGGCGCTCTCCAGCATCGCAGCATTTCCCTTACAGAGAACCATGAATCACCAGCTACTGACGCTGTTGAGTTAGCAGGGGAGACATATCTTCCAAAAATAGATGGCCCTGTGATTGCTGAATCGAGCGGCCCATTTGACAGGATTGGTATTCTTCAAGACGCTGACCAGCCAAGCACTCAGTCTGTTCTTGATGTTATTGATGCCACCTTCAAATATCAGGCTAGTACTGATGGCGTTGAGCGCGTCTCCCTCAGCTTGCACCCTGGCGAGCTTGTGGCACTTGTCGGTCAAAACGGCGCAGGTAAAACAACTCTAACTAAGTTGGTAAATGGCCTTTTGCGTCCTCGATCGGGAGACATTCATATTAAGGGTTCTTCATGCAAGGATTGGAAGACGTCGCAGATTGCCCAGCATGTCTCAACGCTGTTCCAAAATCCCGATTACCAGATTTGCAAAGAGAGTGTCCTTGAGGAGATTGCGTTTGGTCTTGAGCTCAAGGGTGCGTCTGCAGAGGATGCCCGATGCAAGGCGCTAGAAGTCATTGAGCGTATGGGGCTGGATGCAGAGGCGTCTCCGTTCATGCTTTCTCGCGGTCAGCGCCAGATGGTAGCGCTTGCGTCTGTGGTTGCCTGCGAGCCAGATATTCTTGTGCTTGACGAGCCAACATCCGGCCTGGATTACAAAGAGTGTATGCAGGTCATGAATATGGTCAAATCACTGTGCGAGAAGGGCTGTGCAGTTCTTATGGTTTGTCATGACATGGAGGTTGTGCTGGACTTTGCCACAAGAATTGTCGTTATGGCACATGGTAGCGTGTTAGACGATGGGGAAGTTGCACAGATCTTCTCGGCAGATGAATTTTTGAAGGAAGCATATGTTGAGGCTCCTCAGATGATTCAGCTGTCAAAGCTTGCGGGCGCGAACGTAGATCCGTCATTTGCTGGGCTCAGTAGTGCTTCCGAGGTGCTGGAGGCATTGCAGCATCAGTTTGAGATTGCTCGTATTGCAGCAACGCTGAATGGTAAGGAGGCTCCTCGTGGGTAGTGTTATTGATTACACCGAAGGAACAAGCTTCCTTCATAAGGCAAATCCCGTGGCCAAGCTTGTATTTGCACTTGAGCTCTTTGTAGCCGCCTTTGTCGCACAGGGAACGCTTGAGGTGCTTGCAGTGCTCGCGCTCACCATTCTTGTGGGAGTTATCTCGCAAAACGCTCAGAAGACTTTTAAGCTGGTATTTGGCTTTACCGTTTTAGGTCTTATTCTGTGCGTGGTGCAGACGCTTGTTGCCCCTGCTGGTCAAGTGCTCTTTTTATGCATCACGGTAGGCGGTTTAGAGCGCGGTTTTAACGTTGCTCTCAAAACGATCGCACTGGCACTGCCACTGCTTTCTATGCTTTCGCTTATGCGCGTGGAAGACCTGATGAACGCTCTGGTAGAAGTGGCGCATGTTCCATATCCTTATGCATTTACCATTGCAACGGTTTTGCGCTTTGTACCTGTCTTTGCTTCCGAGATGAACCATATCATGGAGGCTCAGATGGCTCGCGGCGTTGAGTTTGATACCAAAAATCCACTTAAGAAGCTCCAGCTCACCATGCCCTTGATTGTTCCTCTGCTGGTAAGCTCTGTTAAAAAAGCTGACGCCTCAGCGCTTGCAGCTGAGCAGCGAGGTTTTTATTTAAGGAACGCTTCATCTGCATTTAAACGCTATCCTTTGGCTCCATCAGACTTTGCTTTGATGATTCTTGGCGTTGCGGTAATTGTTGTTATCCTCATGTTCTCATAAGAACTTCTCGCGTTTTCACTGTGCTTCGCTGGTAAATGCCGTAACATTAAGGTATTAGAAGGAGGACACGTGGAAACTTTCACTGATCTTTGTCATATCAACGTCAAAGGCGGAGACGGCGGCGCAGGTTGCATGTCTTTCCGTCGAGAAGCATATGTACCTAAGGGCGGCCCTGATGGTGGCGATGGTGGTCATGGCGGCAATGTTGTCATTGTTGCAGATCCGCAGCTCTCGTCCCTGATTGATTACCGCTATAAACATCACTTTAAAGCAGAGCGCGGCACTCACGGTAAGGGCGCCCGCCGTCATGGCTCTGACGGACAGGACTTGTTGCTCAAGGTGCCTCTGGGAACCGTTGTGCGCGAGCTTGATCCTATTACACAAGAGCCTCTCTATGAGATTGCTGATCTTACCTCCCCAGGTGAGCAGGTAGTTGTTGCTCCTGGTGGCAACGGCGGCCGCGGCAACATTCACTTTGTTACCTCGGTAAGGCGTGCACCCGCATTTGCCGAGAAGGGCGAGCCAGCTCAAGAGCACTGGATTGAGCTAGAGATGAAGCTCATGGCAGATGTGGCCTTGGTGGGCATGCCTTCTGTTGGTAAGAGTTCTCTTATCGCACGTATCAGTGCTGCTCGCCCAAAGATCGCTGACTATCCTTTTACCACTCTTGTACCAAACCTTGGAGTCGTCCGTGCGCAAAATGGACAGTCATTTGTCTGTGCGGACGTTCCTGGTCTTATCGAGGGCGCCTCTGAGGGCAAGGGTCTTGGTCATCAGTTCCTTCGTCACATTGAGCGTACGGCACTCATTGTCCATATGGTCGACGCTACCGGTGGCTATGAAGGCAGAGACCCCGTAGAGGACTACCACGCCATTAACGAGGAGCTCAAAGCTTACGCTTCAAAGCTGGCTGATCGCCCCCAGATTGTAGTGGCAAATAAGTGTGATATGCCTGGCACAGAAGATGCTATTGAGGCTCTCAGAAAAGCCGCCGAGGCCGATGGCAGGACTTTCTTTGCCATCTCTACCGTAACTGGTTTAAATCTTGATGACTTTGTTACCACCTGCGCAGCAGAAGTAGCAGAGCTCCGTAAAGAAATTGCCATTACTACACCTACGGTTGACCGCAGTGAGGCTTGGGAGAACCAGCGACTTCGCCGTGATAACAAGCTTCGTATTGAGCGAGAAGAGCGTCATGCTTGGCGTGTCTCCGGCGGTCAGATTGAGCGTATGGTTATTCAGACCGATTGGGACAATGATGAGGCTGTGGCATATCTACAGCGTCGTCTTGATCGTATGGGTCTTGAAGTACAGCTGGCAAAGGCTGGTGCAGTTGACGGCGATGAGATTCGCATTCTTGAGCTCACCTTTACCTATGAGGATCCAAATAAACCAAATACAGATGGTATAGAGATTCCTGATGAGGACGTCTCAGACCAGCAATTCGAAGATGTTGAGTTTGAAGAGGCTTCATCTGATCCGTCTCAAATAGCTGGTGCTTCTTCAGAAACTGAGTAGTGTATGGCCGTTGATGTCTTAAATAACATGCATCCTGGTTTGCCTCGTTTAGGACAGGATAAAAATTGCACCTATCGTCTGGGAATCATGGGTGGAACCTTTGACCCCATTCATAACGGTCACTTGGTAGCCGCTGAGCAGGCATATGATGATTTGGATCTTGACGTGGTTGTGTTTATGCCTGCTGGTCGCCCTGCGTTCAAACAAAATAAGGGAATTACCAGGGGAGAAGACCGTTACTCAATGACGCTTCTGGCAACCTCAGATAATCCTCATTTTGTTGCTTCTCGCTTTGAGGTGGATTATGAGGGCATCACGTACACTGCTGATACGCTCAGAAGATTGCGCAAGATATACCCATCTAACGTTGAGTTTTTCTTTATCACCGGCGCAGACGCAATCGCTGATATTGTCACCTGGAAAGATGCGCAGACGGTAGCAGAGCTTGCTCACTTTGTTGCTGCAACGCGTCCTGGCTATGAATTAAGCCGTGCTCAAAAGGTTATTGCTGACTCACCGTATGACTTTAAAGTAACCTATCTTGAGGTTCCAGCACTGGCTATTTCATCAAGCTATTTGCGCAGTAGAGTCCAAAAAGGCCAGAGCCTTAGATATCTAACTCCAGATTCTGTAACAGGTTACATTCACAAGCATGGGCTTTATGGCGCCGACACAACGCCACTCAATTAAGTGGTCAAGCCAAAGCGACCCGCTGCTCAGATTGATATACGTCAGTAACAAGGCAGTGTCAAACAGTAGAGATTAGACTTGGCTCAATATTTTGTAGGACATAATGGAAAGAACACTTATAGCAAAAGATATTGTCTATACCGCAGAACAACAGGCGCTTATTGATCAGCTTGAGTCTGATTTGAAGAGTCATATGTATCACAAGAACCCTAAGCGTTTTGCGCATTCTATCTCTGTGGGACATTGTGCAGAAACGCTTGCGCAGGCTTATGGTGCAGATATGTTTAGCGCTCGTGTGGCAGGTATTTTGCATGATTGGGAGAAACTTCTTCCTGATGCAAAAACTATTGAACTGGCAGAGCACTTTCGTATCCAGACAGCAGCGCCTTATCAGAAAATCGTAGGACTCTTGCACGGTCCTCTCGCCGCAAAAACCCTGCCAGCAATCTATCCCTGGCTCTCTGATCAGATTCTCAGCGCTATTCAAAAGCACACTGCAGGTGATTGTCAGATGAGCAATCTTGACAAAATCTTGTACGTAGCTGACCTTATTGAGCCCTTACGACCAAGTTTCAAGTCAGTTGAAGAGGCGCGCGAGGTATATTTACACGGCGGTTCTCTCGATGAGCTTTATGAGACGGCGTTTTGTGGCGTTATGATGTATGTAATTTCTACTAGAAGTTATTTGTATCCAAACTCAATTGCCCTATACAATGAGATGATTGAGAAGACATCTAAGTAGCTTGGCTACATGAGAAAACGGAGAAATTCATGGCTGTAACTTCACTTGAGCTTGCAAAGACTGCTGCAATTGCTGCAGATCAGAAGAAAGCTGAAGATATTCTTGTGCTTGACCTCACTGGTCTCAGTGACGTTTGCGATTACTTTGTTATCTGCACCGGCGGAAATGCTCGTTTGGCTGACGCTATTGTTGATGAGGTTCGCGAGAAGGTCACGGCAAATTGCGGCGTTCGTCCTATTTCAACTGAGGGCCGTGACGGTCTTAATTGGATTCTGATTGATTACGGTTCAGTTGTAGTTCACGTATTCCAGCCTGAGGTAAGGTCTTACTATCGTCTTGAGCGACTTTGGGCAGATGCTCCTCGTGTAGAGCTGGATATTGAGGGAGCTATGACTTCTGAGATTCCTTACGCTGATCTTCCAGAGGATGCTTTGGCTCCAGCCTTTGAGCTTTCTGAGGATGATTTGGTAGACAATCTTCCAGAATCTGCTGATCCTACTGAGTAGGTTGAGCGTCCTAGATTTGCTCGTTTTTGCCTGTAGGCATGGTGTCAGAAACGCGATGCTCAAAGCGTAGGTCTCTACCATACTGCACAGCGTCTGCACCAAATTTATCTTTGAGTTTATCGGTTACCTCGGAGAGATGACGTAAGTCACTCCGAGGTTTCTTTTTTGTTGTGGGTCCAGAAGCCGCCGCATCAAAGGTGTCTTCAAATTGATCAAAAAGAGACGTTTGAACAGGCTTGCTCTGTGTCTCATCTGTAAATGAGCTTATGCCAACACCAAGTAGTCTTACCGGCTGCCCTTCTTTCCAAATGGTTGAAAGAAGGCCTACGGCAATCTCTGCAAAGAGATGCTCATCATCAGTTGGAGTAGACATTCTTTTTTGAGCGGTATGAGACTCTGTTGCAGAGGCTTTTACCTTAAGCGTTACGGTATATCCTTGTAACTGTTTTCGGCGAAGACGTCTGCCTACAACACCAGAGATGTGTCTGATGGCTTCTTCTATTTCTTGTTTATCAAACAAATCTGTTTCAAAGGTTCTCTCGTTAGAAACAGATTTAACATCGCGAGGTTGAGCAGCTTCATGAACCTCTGAGATTTCTTTTCCTTGTGCGCGCAAAATCATCTTTGAGGCAGTATTGCCAACAAGGGAAGTGAGATACGTTGCATCTGCTCTTGAGAGCTCTCCAAGCGTTTTGATTCCTTGCTGATGAAGAGTTTTTGCCATAGCAGGACCAATGCCGCTCATTGCCTCAATGGGCAGTGGTGCTAGAAAGCGGCCCTCTGTACCAGGAAAGACCGCAGTAAGACCTCGAGGCTTTTCTTGTTCAGAAGCAATCTTGGCAATTGTTTTATTTGTTCCTAGACCAATGGAACAGGTAACACCTAGCGATGCAACTTTCTTTTGTATGCGCTTACAAATCTCCAAAGGATTTTCTTTAGAAAATCTTCCAGGAGTGATGTCAAAAAATGCCTCATCAATAGAAACTTGTTCAACAAGGGGAGTCTCATCTTTAAGAAAACCCATAACAAGAGCGCTCATTTCTGAGTATCTGTCATAACGTCCTGAAGTCCAAATTGCATGAGGACAAAGTCTTACCGCAGTAGCTGAAGGCATGGCAGAATGAACACCATACTTTCTTGCTTCATAAGAAGCGGTTGAAACAACGCCTCGTTTGTGAGGAGAACCACCTACAATTACAGGTTTTCCACGCCACTCAGGATGATCAAGTTGTTCTACAGATGCAAAGAACGCATCTAGGTCAAGAAGGCCAATAGCCTTACCGTGCCATTCAAAATCACACGATTTACGTGCAGTTTTATCCGATATGTTCTTTGACGTCTCCATAGATATAGTGTATACTTTTTGCGTAAATAGAACAAGTGTTTCATACATAAATTACGAGTACTTTTTGAAGAGAGCAAATTTATACTTTTCGAGGTTAACGCGTTGTTGTACACTTGTAACCCGATTTGTGGCTTTGCGGTGCAGCCCATCTAACATCCGAGGCACCGCTCGTATGGAGGAGTTTTCATTGGCAGTTAAGATTCGTCTGGCCCGTCACGGTGCCAAGAAGCGTCCGTACTATCGCGTAGTTGTCGCTGATGGTCGTATGCCTCGCGATGGTCGTTACATTGAAGAAGTCGGTCGTTATAACCCACTGACTAGCCCAAAGACGATTGATATCAACCTCGAGAAGGTTGACGAGTGGGTAGCAAAGGGCGCTCAGCCAACAAGCGCAGTTTCTCACCTCATTGAGATTGCTCGTACTGGTGCTCCAGTTGCAGAGAAGAAGACCAAGCTCTCCAAGAAGGCACAGGCAAAGGCTGCTGCAGCTGCAGAGGCTGCTGCTGAGGCTGCTGCCGCAGCTGCTGAGGAGTCCGAGGCTCCAGAGGCTGAGTAAATCGTGTCTGAATTCACAGAGCCCACTGAGGTAGACGCTGTCGATCAAGACATTCAGGAGATGCCTTCTGACAAGGTAGCTGACCTTGTTGAATACATCGTTTGTGGTCTTGTCGATAATGAAGATGCTGTTGCACTCGACGTCACCGATCGCGAGGATGGAGCCTTAATTGAGGTTTCTTGCTCTGAGGAAGACGCTGGACGTGTCATCGGCCGCAAGGGTAGAACCATTAAGGCTATTCGTACTTTGGCTCGTGCTCTTGGCCAGCGTGTTGGCACCTCTGTTGATGTCGAGGTTGTAGGCTAATTTTGCGTAAACACTGGCGAGCAATTGCTCAAATTGTTAAAACGCATGGTAAAAGAGGGGAGGTTGTGACGGTTCCCGTTCACAGCCTTCCTTCTCTTATAGCTGAAGGCATGACGGTTGTTCCTGTTCCGCCTGCACTTAAAGTCCCAAGGAAGTTCTTGGTTGTCTCTGTTGAGTCAGATGACAGAGAAGGTAGTCTTGTAACTTTTGAAGACGTAACTACCATCTCTGATGCAGAAGAGCTTGTAGGTAAAACGCTTCTGGTGGAAGAAGATTGTCTTCCAGAAAACTTTGGTCTGGTTAACGTTTCTTTGCTTGTTGGTAGAGAAGTGCTTGATATAGAACATGGTTCTCTGGGTGAAATTTCAGAGGTTCTTGTTGGACCTACACAAAATGTGTGGGTGCTTGAGGGGCCTTTTGGCCAGGTAATGATGCCTGCCGTTGATGAATTTATCAAAGAGGCTCCAGCTGAGGGTCCCATTACCGTCTCAATTCCTCAGGGTCTTCTTAGGTTAGGTGAGTAGTATGCGTCTAGAAACGCTCTCAGTATTTCCTGAGATCTTCTCGCCCTATTTACATGCTTCTATTATGGGTAGAGCTCAAAAGGCAAACATTTTTGAGTTCTACGCGCATGATTTACGTGACTGGACACATGATAGGCATCGTACGGTAGATGACGCTCCTTTTGGTGGCGGGCAAGGCATGCTTATGAAGCCCGCACCCATTTTTGAGGCAGTTCGAGAGATTTCTAATCAGGCAGATATCAAGCCCCACGTGGTGTTTTTCTCGCCAGTTGGTAGGCCGTATTCTCAGGCTATTGCTCAAGAGTTTGCTCAAAAAGAGCGCATTCTGTTTGTTTGTGGCCGTTATGAGGGCATGGACGAGCGTGTCTATGAGCTGGCAGATGACGTTATTTCTATGGGAGATTACGTTCTGACGGGCGGAGAGCTTCCTGCGCTTACCGTGATTGACTCGGTTGTGCGCCTGCTTCCTGGTGCGCTTGGCGATGAGATGAGCTCGCAGGATGAGTCTTTCTCTGACGATGGTCTTCTGGAGTATGCTCAGTACACGCGACCAGCAAACTTTGAGGGGCGAGAAGTTCCGTCCGTGCTTCTATCTGGAGACCACGGAGCGGTAGCAATCTGGAGACGACAATCCGCACTTGCTCGTACGCGCGCATGGCGTCCCGATCTTCTCGAGAGCGCTCAGCTCACTGAGAAGGACAGAGCGTATTTAGCAGAGCTTGATCAGCAATCTGGTGATGACGATGAGTAGTGGACATTCTAGAGTTCTTGAAATTTTTGAATACCTGGTAATTGTTGCGGTTGCCGTCGCTCTGGCATTTTTTATCAGGACTTTTGTTGCTGAGGTGTATGAGGTTCCAACAGGTTCCATGCTCAATACCATTCAGCTGGGAGATCGCTTGGTAGGAGAGAAGCTTACCTACCGCTTTGGTGGTACCCCTCAAGCAGGCGACGTGGTTACCTTTACCAGCCCTCAAAACCCCGATACGCTTTTAGTGAAGCGCGTCATTGCCACAGCAGGTCAAACGGTTGATTTGCGTGACGGTGCTGTGTATGTTGATGGCCAGCTTATGGACGAGCCTTACACTGAGGGCAAGCCAACGTACTCTCTTGCGGATCGCACGGGTGCCGTAATTCAGAATTATCCGTATACTGTTCCTGCAGGTCATATTTTTGTTATGGGGGATAACAGAACAAACTCGCTTGATTCCAGATATTTTGGAGCAGTTGCGGTTTCTACCGTGACCTCTAAGGCAATGTTTATTTTCTGGCCCTTTGATCATGCTCGCGGGCTATAGTACTTACGTCGGACATTTGAGAGAAAGAACATCATGGGCGCAACACCACTAACGTTTCAAGATATGATTTTGACCCTTGAACACTATTGGGCAGAAAAGGGTTGCACGGTCATGCAGCCATACGACTCTGAGGTGGGCGCTGGTACCTTCCATACCGCAACTATCCTGCGCTCACTTGGCCCTGACGCCTGGCGTACCTGCTATCCACAGCCTTGTCGCCGTCCTGCTGATGGACGCTATGGCGAGAACCCCAATCGCTTGCAGCACTATTATCAGTTCCAGGTCTTGCTCAAGCCATCTCCTGCAGATTCCCAAGATCTCTATCTTGGCTCACTTGCTGCTATTGGCCTTGATCCAAAAGACCACGACGTTCGTTTTGTTGAGGACGACTGGGAGAGCCCAACACTTGGCGCTTGGGGTCTTGGCTGGGAGGTCTGGCTCAACGGCATGGAGGTTACTCAGTTCACGTACTTCCAGCAGGTTGGTGGCATTGAGGTAGATCCTGTTCCTGTTGAGATTACCTATGGTCTTGAGCGTATTGCTATGTATGCTCAGGGCGTTGATTCCGTCTACGACCTGGTCTGGAGCTACCTGCCAGACGGCACTCCAATGACCTACGGTCAGGTATTCCTTGAGAACGAGCGCGAGTTCTCAACCTATAACTTTGAGGTAGCCAATATTGAGCTTATGCGCGAGAAGTTCGACGAGTATGAGGCAGAGTGCCATAGCTGCCTTGAGCGCAAGCTTCCACTTCCTGCATATGACTGTGTTATGAAGTGCAGCCACGCATTTAACTTGCTTGACTCTCGAGGTGCTCTTTCTGCTGTTGAGAGAGCTAACTATATTCTTCGTGTTCGCACCGTTGCTAAGGCATGCTGCGAATCGTATTTGGAGGAGGTTGCTTCTAAGAAAGCACCTGCATCAACTACTCAGGAGGAGGTGGCTTAAATGGCTGAGGTTAGAGACTTCCTTTTTGAGATTGGTTCTGAAGAGATGCCTTCTGCTCCATTGCAGAAAGCTATTGCTCAGTTCAATAAGCTTGTTGTTTCTGGACTTAAAGACTCTGGTTTGTCATTTGGAGAGGTTAAGATCCTCTCGACACCTCGTCGTTTAACTGCCTATGTAAAGGACGTTGCTGAGGCTACAGAAGAGATTTCCGAGGTCAAGCGTGGTCCTAAGGCAGAGATTGCTTTTGATGCAGAGGGCAAGCCAACCAAAGCTGCTGAAGGATTTGCTCGTAAGTGTGGCGTAAGTGCTGATGCGCTGACTCGCCGTGTAGATACCGACGGCCATGAGTACGTTTTTGCAGAGCTCAATATTCCTTCAGTTCCTGCTACAAAGATTCTCTCTGAGCTGGCAACTTCTTGGATTGCTGCTCTTGACTGGCCTCGCAGCCAGCGCTGGGGTTCTTTCCACGAGCGCTATGTTCGCCCTGTTCGCTGGCTTTGCGTCCTCTTTGGTTCAGAGATTGTACCTGTTACGTACGCTGATGTAACTAGCTCAAACACCACCCAGGGCCATCGTGTTCTTGGTCCTGGTTACCATGAGGTAGCCGCTCCAGCTGACTATGAGCAGGTTCTCAAAGATGCTGGTGTTTTGCTTCAGGAGCAGAGAAAAGACGTTATTCTCGCCGGCATTAAAGAGGTAGAGGCTGCTCGTCCGGGCTCTCGCGTTGATATGCCAGAGAAGGTCTTTGAGGAGGTTATCAACCTTACTGAGTGGCCTCAGGTTCTTGTGGGCACCTTTGATGAGGAATTCCTTAACGTTCCTTCAGAGATTATTACTGAGTCCATGCTTTCCAACCAGCGCTATTTCCCAATCTATGACGCTGAGGGTAAGCTGACTCGCGAGTTTATTGTGGTTTCTAATGCAGATCCATCTTGCGCCGAGCGCGTCATTGACGGCAACGAGCGTGTTGTTCGTGCTCGTCTCGACGACGCTAAGTTCTTCTTTGAGGAGGACTTGAAGCATACGCTTGACGAGTTTGCCCAGCGCCTAGAGACTGTTGTTTTCCAGGAGAAGCTTGGTACGGTTCTGCAGAAGACTCAGCGTATGGAGGCTCTTGCTGCAGAGATTGCGCTTGACGAGACTTCCAACAAAGAAGAGGCAGAGCTTGCTGCTCGCGCCGCTCATCTTGCTAAGGCAGACCTTGTCAGCCAGGCAGTTGTCGAGTTCACCAGTCAGCAGGGCGTCATGGGTGGCTACTACGCAGAGGCAGCTGGCGAGAAGAGCGATGTAGCTGCAGCTATTCGCGAGCACTATCGTCCTCGTTTTGCCGGCGACGAGCTCCCAAGTGGCCAGATTGGTCGCTTTGTAGCTATTGCTGACAAGCTTGATACCATCTGCGGCATCTTTGCTATCAACGAGCCACCAACCGGCTCTTCCGATCCTTACGCTGTTCGTCGTGCAGCAATTGGCGTCATTGCGTTGGTCCGTTCTACCTCCAACCTTGACCTCAAGAAGCTCATTGCAAGCTCTCTGGAGCTTTACCGCCAGCAGGGTCTTGCTGTTGACGAGTCTGTTCAGTCCCAGGTTGAGCAGTACTTTATTGGTCGCCTTGCATCTATTGCTAAGGACGAGAAGATCTCTGCAGATGCTATTGAGGCTGTCAGCGCAATTGGTGTTATCAATCCTGATGAGTTCCTTCAGCGTGCTCGCGCACTTGATGAAGCGCGTCAGAACGAGCCTGAGCTCTTTGAGGACCTTGCTACTGCTTATGCACGTGCAGCTCACCTCAGTGACGCTTCTCTTGGCGTAGAAGTTGATACAGAGCTTCTCACTGAGCCAGAGATGTCATTGCTCGCTGCTTGCGAAGAGGGCCAGAAGCAAGTGGCTGCTGCTCTTGCTAGCGCGGACTATGCCGCTGCTGTTTCTGCGCTGTCTCAGCTGCGTGAGCCAATTGATATTTTCTTCGATAAAGTGCTTGTCATGGACGAAAATGATACCGTTCGCCGAAATCGTTTGCGTCTTTTGAACAAGTTTGCCCAGGTATTTAGTAATGTCGCCGATATTAGCGTGCTTTCTCGCAAGAAGTAGGGTACGCTTAGACTGATAAATGTTTGTATCTTTCTGAATAGTTGACTGAAAGGGTTACAGCATGAGCACACTTGATATTGACAACAACTCTCTTGGTGATGGTCTGCCTATCGTCTATGTTTTGTCAGATTCCCGCGGAGAGACCGGTGCTGCAGTAGTTAAGGCTGCTGCTGCTCAGTTTGGCGATGATTCCGTAGAGATCGTAAGGGTTCCAAACATTCACAGCGTTGAAGACGTTCGCGCGTATTTCAATGAGCATGAAGATGAGAATCGCCCTCGTGCAGTCTTCCACACCTTTGCAGATGGCTCTCTTAGAAGAGAGATTCGTCGTGAGCTTGATCAGCGCCTTATCCCATCAATCGATCTTCTGGGACCAGCGGTAAACGTTATTTCTACGCTTACCGGCGAAGAGCCAAGCCACGCAATTGGCGCATTCTTTGAGGGAGTTACTCGCTAAGAGAGTGCCGACGCCTCAAAATATCAAAAAGTTAAATGAGCATCCATTTGGGGTGCTCATTTTCTTTATGGAGAATTTCACAATTTGCAACCATAAGTTTACAAATCATTCTGTGAACGGTCGATATTGACCGCTCACCGTTATTTTGTTCAGATGAATCGCGTAGGTTGGTAACATACTATGAATGTGAGGACAGAACCAACTTTGTTTGGTTTGATGTCTTTGCGTTCAATCGTGTTGGTGCACGCTTTGCGTGTGACAGTTTGAGAGTTTGGAGTGTTATGTCCGAGAAGCACGTTTACAGCTTCGGAAAGGACCACGCCGGTAACGATGTTACTGAGGTCGCTGGCGCATCCGTAGAAGAGGCAAAGTGGATTGTTGGTGGCAAGGGAGCAAACCTTGCAGAGATGTCTAAGATTGGCCTGCCTGTACCTCCAGGATTCTCAATTACTTGCCAAACTTGCGTTGCTTATTCCAACAATGGCAACGTCTGGCCTGAGGGCGTCACTGATGAGATTGACGCAGCTATGGCTACCCTTGAGGAGCGCATGGGCAAGAAGCTCGGCGATGCAGAAGATCCACTGCTTGTCTCCGTCCGTTCTGGTGCACCATTCTCCATGCCTGGCATGATGGACACTGTTCTTAACCTTGGTCTTAACGATGAGTCCGTTCAGGGCCTCATTAAGCAGACTGGTAATGAGCGCTTTGCTTGGGACTCTTACCGTCGTTTTGTTCAGATGTTCTCCGGCGTTGTTATGGGTGTCTCTGGACAGCTCTTTGAGGACGCAATTGCTGCTAAGAAGGCCGAGAAGGGCGTTAAGCTTGATACAGAGCTGGACGCAAATGACCTTCGTGACCTTGTAACTTGGTTCAAGGGCATCTTTGCTGCAAACGTTGACGTTAAGGAGCACCCAGAGGTCTCCAAGAACGGTTACGCTGTCTTCCCATCTGATCCTTACCTCCAGCTCCGCCTTGCTGAGCAGGCAGTCTTTGGTTCTTGGATGAACGACCGCGCAATCCTTTACCGCAAGCAGAACAAGATTCCTGATGAGCTTGGTACTGCAGTTAACGTTCAGGTCATGGTCTTTGGTAACAAGGGTGAGACTTCTGCAACTGGTGTTGCATTTACTCGTAACCCTGCAGACGGTACCAACGAGCGCTACGGTGACTTCCTGATTAACGCTCAGGGCGAGGACGTTGTTGCTGGTATTCGTAACACTGAGCCTATTGCAGACCTTGTTAAGGTTCCTGCACTCAAGGAGGCAGGCGAGGAGCTCTTCCACGTCTTCGAGATTCTTGAGGATCACTACGCAGATATGATGGACATCGAGTTCACCATTGAGAATGGTAAGCTCTGGATGCTTCAGACTCGTGTTGGTAAGCGTACCGCTCTCTCTGCACTCAAGGTTGCAATTCAGATGTACGAAGAGGGTCGTATTACCAAGGAGCAGGCTGTTTCTCGTGTTGCTCCTGAGCAACTCGATCAGCTTCTGCACCCACAGTTTGATCCTAACGCTGAGTATGAGACCATTGCTAAGGGTCTTAACGCTTCTCCTGGTGCAGCTGTTGGTGCCGCAGTCTTCTCTTCTGCAGACGCTGAGGCTTTTGCAGAGGCAGGCAAGCCTTGTATTCTTGTCCGCTGGGAGACCACTCCAGATGACCTCCACGGCATGGTTGCTGCAGAGGGCATCCTAACTTCCCACGGCGGCAAGACCAGCCACGCTGCTGTTATTGCTCGTGGTATGGGCGCTCCTTGCGTCTGCGGTGTTGATACACTCCGCATTGATGCTGCTAACAAGCGCTTCACCGTTGCTGATTCCGGCCTTGTTGTTAACGAGGGCGATGTAATCTCCATCGACGGTACCACCGGTGACGTCATCCTTGGTGCTGTTGAGCTTGTTCAGCCAGAGCTTTCTGGTGACCTTCAGACCATCCTTGCATGGGCAGACGAGGTCCGTCTTGACGAGTCTCGTGGTCGCGTCATTGGCGTACGTGCAAACGCTGATAACCCAGCAGATGCTCAGACTTCCGTTGATAACGGCGCTGAGGCAATTGGTCTTGACCGTACTGAGCACATGTTCCTTGGTGAGCGTAAGCACCTCATTCAGGACTTCATTCTTGCAGACTCTGAGGACGTTAAGCAGCTTGCTATTGAGCAGCTTGGCCGTGCTCAGAAGGGTGACTTCCTTGGTATGTTCAAGGTAATGGACGGCAAAGACGTTGTTGTCCGTCTTCTTGACCCACCACTGCATGAGTTCCTTGATTCCCCACGTGAGCTTGACGTTGAGATTGCTCATGATGAGGAGCAGGGTAAGGACGCCGCTGCAAAGCGTGCTCTTCTCGCTAAGTTTGACGCCTTCCAGGAGGCAAACCCAATGCTCGGCCTCCGTGGCTGCCGCCTTGGCCTTGTCTACCCAGAGCTCAACGTTATGCAGGTTCGCGCTATCGCAAGCGCAGCTGCAGAGCTCAAGCGCGTTGGTCTTGACCCTCGCCCAGAGATCATGGTTCCTTTGGTTGGCTTCGAAGAGGAGCTCATCCAGGTCCGTGAAGAGGTTGAGCAGACCATCCAGCAGGTTGCTGACGAGTACGGTGTTGAGCTCAACATCCCAGTTGGTACCATGATCGAGCTTCCACGTGCAGCTATCATGTCTGAGGAGATTGCTAAGCACGCAGACTTCTTCTCCTTCGGTACTAACGACCTCACCCAGACTTGCCTTGGCTTCTCTCGTGACGACGTTGAGTCCGCATTCATGCCCCTCTATCTTGAGCGCAAGATTGTTAAGACCAACCCATTTGCAACCCTTGATAAGGGTGTCGCAGAGCTTGTCCGTATGGGCGTTGAGGGTGGCCGTAAGGGTAATCCTAACCTCACCATTGGTGTCTGCGGTGAGACTGGTGGCGACCCAGAGTCCATCCACATGTACTACAACCTTGGTCTTGACTATGTCTCCTGCTCACCATACCGTGTACCAATTGCACGTCTTGCTGCAGCACAGGCTAAGATTCAGGCTAACGGTGGTCCACAGAAGATTGCTACTAAGTAGGTTTTCTTCAAGACACACTGCAATAAACTCTAGAGGGCGGCTTCGGTCGCCCTCTTTTGCTAGATAGTAATATCCTGCTATTATGTGATAAAGATGCAGGTACAAGGAGGGTCTATGTTATCCATTCAACGAGAAGATCTTGAGGCTCGTGAGCATCAAATCTTATCTCCTGAGGCGGCTTTTTCTGATCAAAGTAAAGGTCGCGCGATAGCAGAGGAGCCTGACCAGTACCGTACCTGTTATCAGTGTGATAGAGACCGTATTTTGCATAGTAAGAGTTTCAGAAGACTTGCTCACAAGACACAGGTTTTTCTCGCCCCAGAAGGGGACCACTATAGGACTCGTCTTATTCATACGCTTGAGGTTTCGCAGATTGCACGCTCAATTGCTCGTCCTCTTGGCTTAAACGAAGACCTGACTGAGGCAATTGCACTTGGACATGATTTAGGTCATACGCCGTTTGGCCATATTGGCGAGAAGGCGCTTTCGCACGCCATTAGCCTGTATAGGGGAATGGACCCCGATGCTCCAGAAAATGAGTATATTTTTGCTCATAATCAGCAGAGTGCTCGCATTGTTGAGTATCTGGAGAAAGACGGACAAGGTCTTAATCTTTCTCATGAGGTTATTGATGGTATTAGATGCCATTCAGGTAATCTACGCGCAGAAACAGCAGAAGGAAGAATCGTTGCCATTTCGGACCGTATTGCGTATGTAACGCACGATATTGATGACGCAAAACGAGCAGGACTTCTTTCGGAGGAGTATCTTCCAACTGAAGCTCGAGAGGTTCTTGGAAATAGCTCACCTGAGCGCATTGAAAACATGGTTCACGATATTGTCTCGGAGAGTTCTCGCGTAGGCGATATTAAAATGACCGACTCCATGTGGGGCGCCATGATGACCATGAGAGCTTTCTTGTTTGCTAATTTGTATGCATCAGGGGATGCAAAATATGAAGAACCTAAGGCGTATGACCTTATCATCGAGCTGTTCGATTATTTTGTAAATCATTTGGATGAGGTTCCTGCAGAATATAAGTGTCATGATTTTGACCATCCAGAGATTCAAGTAGCAGATTATGTTTCTGGTATGACCGATAGATACGCAACAAGAGTGTTTGAAGATCTTCGTCTGCCTCGTTCCTGGGGTAAAAGAAGATATGTAAAGTAAGTTTTATCTAAACTAACCCTTGTACAGTGGAAAATATTCACGTATACTTTCCGTCTGTGTGTTAACTATGTGTCGTTCGCAGGGGCGTCGGCACCTCTAGAGATGAGGAAACAATGGACTACATTCGCGCTATTGAGCGTCAGCAGATCCGCGAGGACATTCCTGAGGTCCGCGTTGGTGACAACGTAAAGGTTCACTATCGTATTGTCGAGGGTGACCGTACTCGTGAGCAGGTCTTCCAGGGTGACATCATTCGTCTTTCCGGCGAGGGTTCCCGTGAGACTTTTACCGTTCGTAAGATCAGCTTCGGCATTGGTGTTGAGCGTACTTTCCCACTTCACTCACCAAAGATTGCTAAGCTTGAGGTTCTTCGCCACGGTGTTGTTCACCGCGCTAAGCTCTACTTCCTGCGCGATCGTGTTGGTAAGGCTGCTCGTCTTCGCGAGAAGCGCTAATCAACTTCATATGCTCTTTAAAGCCGCCTCCGGGCGGCTTTTTTAGTACCATTGTCATGTGGTTTGGAGAAAACATGGCTGATTCTGCTAAAGACATAATTGCTCGTTTAAGCGATGCTCCAGTGGCTGAGGTATACGAACTTATAGCTCGTTATAGTGAAGATCCTCGTAAACAAGTTATTAAAGCGTTGGAATCAGCTAAAAAGCGCATTGAAAAAGAACATGCCGAGAAGGCCCGTGTAGAAGAAATGTATCGCTTTCAGAAGGAGCTTTCTGGAGGCGGACTAGTTGTTGGTGTTGATGAGGTTGGTAGAGGCTCTGTAGCTGGTCCTTTGACGGTTTGTGCGGTATGTCTGCCTGATGAGCCTATTATTTATGGACTAAACGACTCTAAAAAATTAACCGCCACAAAGCGAGAGATTCTAGCGGCACAGATTCAAGAAATTGCTACAGCAATTGGTATTGCTCATATTGCACCTCAAAGGATTGATGAAGTTGGTATGGCACAGTGTCTAAGAGACGCTATGTTACAAGCTGTCAAAAACACAGGTATTGAGCCTGGCTGTGTCTTGATTGATGGAAATCCTATGCACATCCATCCTAAAGAGAAGACTCTTGTTAAGGGTGACGCACGCATTGCATCTATTGCCGCTGCCTCAATTGTGGCAAAAGTAACACGAGATGCTTTAATGGTGGCCTACGATGAGGAGTACCCTGGCTATCACCTGGCAGAATGCAAAGGATATGCTTCCGCTGAACACATTGAAGCTATTGGTGAGAGGGGACTTTCTCCTATTCATAGAGCTTCGTTTTGTGGAAACTTTGTTAAGACGCAAAGACTGTTTTAATACACCCAATTTGAGTAATCGAACTAACATTCAGACATAAATCCAAGCCCGTTCATTCCAAGAGGATTGAACGGGCTTTTTCTATATCCACGAGACATTAACATCAAATTTTTTACTTTCGTCAGAATCATTACGCTGCTTGGACAGATAGTGGCCAAGTTGGTGTCAAAGTGCTCCTGCAAACTGAACTCTCCCACAATGAAAGGAGAGTTATGAGCAAGAAAGAAGCAAGTAAGCATGAAGGCGCAACAGCTTACGAGGTAGAGGAGAAGCCTGTACCACAGGAAGATCAAAAGACTCAGGATAAGAGCCCTCAAGAGGATGACGAACAAGAGAGCAGAATTCCGCTAGAAGAGATGTCTTCTCGTCAAATTGGCGAGAAAGGCGAGGAGATTGCTGCAAAATACCTCATCAAAAGAGGCTACAAAATTATCCAAACTAACTGGACGTGTCAGATTGGTGAGGTTGATATTGTTGCTCAAGATGGCGATAACGTTGTGCTTGTTGAGGTAAAGACAAGACGCATCTTGAATAAAGACGATAGCATCATGCCTGAACTTGCGGTAAATAAAGCAAAGCAGGAAAAATACAGGACGCTTGCGCTTATGTACGCAGCACTTCATCCAGCGCTCACCTCAATTAGATTTGATGTTGTTGCCATTAATTTGGTAGCTCCAAGTACAGCAAGCTTGAGGCATCTAATTGGAGCTTTTAGCTGGGATGAGCAATGAACCAAGCAACCATTTGCGTTCATACAGCAACTCTAAGAGGGATCGAAGCAATTCCTGTAGACGTTGAAGTGGGCATTTCAGGTGGCATACCAGGAATTACTATCGTGGGTATGCCCGACAGTTCCATTATGGAATCTCGCTCTCGTGTGAGATGCTCACTAAAAGCTGCTGGATTTACCATTCCTCGATTGCTAGTAACAATCAATTTGACGCCTGCAGATATAAAGAAGACAGGAACTGGATTTGATTTGCCCATAGCTGTTGCTATTCTTGCAGCTACAGGACAGATTCCTCAAGAGATTGTGCACAACAGGTTATTTGTTGGAGAGCTTTCATTAAACGGAAAGATCTCTTCTGTCAGAGGTATGGCAGCGTATGCAATGCTTGCTAAGAAACTAGGGATGAAGCTTATTTCTTCTTCGGACTGCAATTTATTTGGCTCTGACTGGAATCATGTTATTGGAATCCAATCTCTGCTTAATCTAAGCTTAAAAGATCCATCATTTTGTAAGCCTTTAGCTCAACGCCAGCACAAGTTAGACAATATGGCTCTGAGCGATAACTTAGATTTTGAAGAGGTTATCGATCAAGAATTAGTCAAACGAGCAATCATAATCGCAGCTACGGGAAACCTAGGCATGCTCATGATTGGTCCGCCCGGCGCGGGTAAAACTATGCTTGCTAAAAGAATTCCGACTATCCTCCCAGAGCTCTCTAAAGAAGAACGAGATGAGGTGCTGTTAATTCACTCTGTAGCAGGCTGTGAGACAGATTCTATTCAGGCAGGAGTAAGACCCTTTAGGTCTCCACATCACTCGGCTTCTGTAGCAGGCATGATTGGTGGAGGTAGACCTGTTATTCCGGGTGAGATTTCCCTTGCTCATAAAGGTGTGCTCTTTCTGGATGAGCTACCAGAATTTGCTTCTAATACGTTGCAAGTTTTACGTCAGCCTATTGAAGATGGATACGTTCGTCTTGCGCGAGTTGATGGCATATATAAGTTTCCTTCTCAGTTTCAGCTCATTGCTGCAGCTAATCCTTGTCCCTGTGGTTACTTTGGAGACAAAACGCACACTTGCAAGTGCTCTCCGGGAAAGATTTCTACGTATCAGTCAAAAATTGGAGGTCCCTTGATGGATCGAATAGATATTGTGTGTGATGTAGCTCGTCCTTCTTCTGATCGAGTTATTCAAGGAGAGCTAGGACTCACTTCAGCAGGCATGCGCTCTCTTGTTATCTCTGGTAGAGATTTTGCCTCTTGGCGAGAAACCCGTGAAGTGGAAAGTACTTCTCGCCAAAAGTACGTGGAGAGTTTTGATGAGTCAGCGTTGCAACTATTGCATAGATTTGCTCGAGGACTTCATTTAGGAGGTAGAGCAATAACGCGTACTTGCAGAGTTGCGCGGACAATCGCAGATATTGCTCACCATGAAAAAGTGACAAAAGACGACGTATCTGAGGCTGTAGCTTATAGGTCTCGTTCTTTGGAGTAGTAATGGAGAGATGGGAGATTTCATCAGAAGATGAGGATTATCCAAAAGAGCTGCTATTGCTTAATCATCCTCCCGAAGTGATATACGGAATGGGGGATAGAAGCGTTTTGCAAGCACCTTGTATGTCTGTAATTGGGGCTCGTAGAGCCACTCCATACGGCATGGCAATTGCAGAAATGGCTGGCAGATGCGCCGCAGATAACAATATTGTGGTGGTATCTGGAGGAGCTCTTGGCTGTGACTATACGGCGGGTATGGCATCGCTTAGTGCTGGCGGAAAAACCGTTGTAGTAGCAGGTTGTGGCGCTGATGTGACGTATCCAACTACATCGCTAGATCTTTTTGAAGCAGCACGAGAAGGAAGAGGAGCGGTTATATCTTTAGATAGGTGGGGGACACCGCCTAGGCGCTATGCGTTTCCCAGGAGAAATGCAGTAATTGCAGCGTTAGGAAAAGTGCTTCTGGTAACGGAAGCAGGACTTTGTTCGGGCACCATGAGTACTGCCGAATTTGCTAACTCACTTGGTAAAACTATTTATGCAATACCCGGGTCTATCTTTTCTCCAGCCTCTGCTGGTACGAATAGACTCATCTCTGAAGGGGCTCAAATTATTCCTGATGAGACATCGTTGGGCATTGCCATTTCATTAGATTTTGATTGCCTAGTTCAGGAACAAGTGAAGCAAGATAAGAAGCTAACACCACTTTTATCTGCACTTATTGCTTCTCCTTCAAGACCAGAAGAGCTTGCGTGGAGACTATCAGAAAACGTACTTACCGTGTTAAATTCTCTTACTGATTATGAAGCTCGTGGAATGGTAAAAAGATTACCGGATGGAAGGTATACTCCTTCTAAAGAGTTTTATTTGGATTCGTAGTGTGTGATAGGTGAACAATGACACAAAAAGTTACGGTAGTAGGAGCTGGTTTAGCTGGAAGTGAATGTGCCTTACAGCTTGCTTCTCGTGGTATTTCTGTAGAGCTCATTGAGCAGCGTCCTGTTGTTTCTTCTCCAGCACATCACACAGACATGTTTGCTGAGCTAGTTTGTTCCAACTCTCTGAAATCTACCAAAGAAGATTCTGCAGCTGGAATTTTAAAGTCTGAGCTTAAGAAGATGAACAGTTTTCTGCTTCGTATAGCAGAGGAAAACTCCGTTCCTGCAGGTGGCGCACTTGCGGTAAATAGGGAAGAGTTTTCAAAAGCAGTAACTGAGCAGATTAAAAATCACCCCAACATCTCTGTGACTCACGCAGAGGTTACAGAGCTTGCTAATGTACCAACAGTTATTGCCGCAGGCCCTCTGTGTTGTGATAGCTTGTACCAGGCTATTTCTAAGCGTGTGGGAACTGACAGGATGTCGTTTTTTGATGCGGCAGCACCTATTGTGTCTGAAGAGTCAATCGATCGCTCAATTGCATTCTCCCAATCTCGTTATGAGGATTTAGGAATTGGCGATTACCTCAATTGTCCTATGAATAAAGAGGAATACGATACATTTGTAGATGAGCTACTCGCCGCTAAACGTGTTATTGGTCACGATTTTGAGCAGTCTGATTTGTTTCAGGCATGTCAGCCTATTGAAGAGGTTGCAAGAACAGGACATGATTCAATTAGGTTTGGAGCCCTAAAACCTGTAGGACTTATTGATCCTAGAACGGGTAAACGTCCTTGGGCAGCCGTTCAGCTTCGTGCAGAAAATACAGCAAAAACAGCATTTAATTTGGTTGGTTTTCAGACAAATCTTACCTGGGGAGAGCAAAAACGCGTATTTACCCTCATCCCAGGGTTGGAAAACGCTGAGTTTGTTCGCTACGGCGTCATGCACAGAAACTCTTTTGTTGACTCTCCTCATGCGCTTGACGGTTCGTTTGGAATTCCGGGAACTTCTACTATTCTTGCAGGTCAAATTACGGGTACAGAAGGCTATGTTGAGGCTATAGCATCTGGATTGCTTGCTGCGCTTAACATGTATGCTCGTCTGTTGGGCAAAGAGGAAGTCAGTCTTCCTTTGACCACTTCGTTTGGCTCTCTTGTGGGTTATGCAACAAACCCAAACACCAAAGATTATCAGCCCATGCATGTTAATTTTGGAATTTTTGAGCCACTGGACGAGCATATCAAAAGAAAAGACGAGCGCCGTCAAAAGATGGCAGAGCGCGCTCATAATGACTTTGATAACTACATCTCTTCTCGTCAGGAACTTTTTGATTGTATGAAGTGTGATTAACGTGGCTATTTCAAAAGAGCAGGGTAGTCACGTTGAACAATTTATTGAGTATCTAAGTAAGGTCAGAAATCTTTCCGAGAATACCCTAAGGTCATATCAGACTGATCTTTTGGCATTTGAGCAGTGGTGTAGTAGGGAAGGTGTTGCGGTAACTCGGGTTGATCACAGAAGCCTTCGTCTCTATTTGGCCTATCTCAAACAGGCTCAATATTCAGCAAAAACACTAAATAGGCATTTATCTGCGCTTCGTGGTTTTTATAAATGGATGCAGCGAGAAAAACTGATTGCCACAGACCCGGCTCTTGCGCTCAGCAATCCTCGAGCGCCACGAAATCTTCCACATACTATGACTGATTCTGATGTAAATAGGCTTTTAGAATCATGTGATGTTTCAACCGTGGTAGGGCTTAGAGATAGAGCATTTCTTGAGTTTTTGTATGCAACAGGAGCTCGTATTTCTGAGGTGGCGTCTCTCAAGCTTGAACAGGTTGATTTGCAAAATGGGACAGTGCGTCTCTTTGGTAAAGGTTCTAAAGAGCGAATCGTTCCTCTCTATGAGTCAGCTATCGAGTGGCTTAAAAAGTACCTAAGTTCTTCTCGGCCTACGCTTTTGTTGAAAGATAAAGCGGGCCGTGCACATTCGGCTCTTTTTATTTCCGTAAGAGGAAATACTATGAGCGCGGATTCTTTGCGCAAGGTTTTTTCGTCGTATCTAACGGCTGCAGGACTAGATAGCTCACTCTCGCCACACGCTATGAGACATACATACGCCACAGAACTTCTTGGTGGTGGAGCAGATCTTCGTGTTGTGCAAGAACTTTTAGGTCATGAATCACTTTCAACTACACAGGTGTATACGCATTTGTCAGTTGACAGGCTCAAAGAAGCAGCAAAAGCAGCTCATCCAAGATCAAAATAAGCTGAGCGTTGTTGCGAAATATCTTGCGCAAAGAAGTTTGATGCATTTACGCAGTATTTGTAGAGGTTATGGTCTAAATTCTTTATAGACGTAGCCCTTGTTTTCCTGTTATACTTTCAAAAGTTGTGTAGAAGCACAACATGCTGTTACCAAACAGCACAAAATCGCACGTACGACTACTTGTTTGCCGTGGTGCCTAACGCTAAGCCAGGTGTTGGGTGGTTTTAACAAGGTTTGAACTCGTACGGAGGAACAACCAATGGAGGTAAAAATGGCTGCAAAGATTACTATTCAGACTCTTCTGGATGCTGGTTGCCACTATGGTCACCAGACTCGTCGTTGGAACCCTAAGATGAAGCCTTACATCTTTGGTGAGCGCAACGGCATTTACATTCTTGACCTTAAGCAGACCATGCTTGGCGCAGACGCTGCTTACACTTTCCTGAAGAATGTTGCATCTAAGGGTGGCCGCGTTCTCTTCGTCGGCACCAAGAAGCAGGCTCAGGAGCCAATCGCTACTGAGGCAGCTCGTGCAAACATGCCTTACATCAACCAGCGTTGGCTTGGCGGTATGCTTACCAACTTTGTCACCATGCGTTCCCGCATTAAGCGCCTTGAGGAGCTTGAGGCAATGGTAGAGGACGGCCGTATGGCAGCTCTTCCTAAGAAGGAGCAGGCTCTTAAGAACAAGGAGCTTCTGAAGCTTCAGCTCAACCTCGGTGGCGTCCGTGATATGACTTCTCTTCCACAGGCTCTCTTTGTTGTTGACTCCAAGCGTGAGGAGAACGCAATTCGTGAGGCAAACCGTCTTCACATTCCAGTTGTCTCCCTGCTTGACACCAACTCTGATCCAGATGTTGTTGATTACGGCATTCCTGCAAATGACGATGCTATTCGTTCCATTTCTCTTATGTGCCAGCTTGCTGCAGACGCAATTCTTGCAGGTAGCGGCAAGGAGCAGATTTCTGCTGAAGAGATGGGCGCTGAGTCCGAGACCCCAGCTGCTGAGTAACTCTTAGCAACGGGTCAAATAATTTAATTATTCAGTAGATTTTTGGGAGGAAAACATGGCAGAGATTACCGCAGCACTTGTTAAGCAGCTTCGTGATATGACCAGCTCTCCTATGATGGAGTGCAAGAAGGCACTCGTCGAGGCTGAGGGCGATATTGAGAAGGCAGTAGACATCCTTCGTACTATGGGCGTTGCTAAGGCAGTTAAGCGTGCTGGCCGTGACACCAACGAGGGCACCATTGCTACTTTCATCAGCCCAGACGGCAAGACTGGCGCAATCCTCGAGCTCTCCTGCGAGACTGACTTTGTTGGTACTAACCCTCAGTTCACCGGCTTTGCTGGCGATCTTGCTGCAGTTGTCGTTGAGAGCAACCCAGCTGACGTTGAGGAGCTCAAGGCTGCTAAGCTTGGCGACGAGACTGTTGACGAGGCAATCACCGATAAGATTCACAACATCGGCGAGAACATGCGCGTTCTTCGTTTCCAGCGCGTTGAGGCTGCAAACGGCGCTCTTGCTAGCTACATTCACCTTGGTGGCAAGCTTGCTGACATTGTTACCTTTGAGTTCAACAAGCCAGAGACCGCTGAGTCGCAGGACTTCAAGAACTTTGCACACGATGTTGCAATGCAGGTAGCTGCAGCTGCTCCAGTTGCTGCTCGCCGTGAGGATGTTCCACAGGACATCGTTGATCACGAGCTCTCCATTTACAAGGCACAGGCTGCTGAGTCCGGCAAGCCTGAGGCTATTCAGGAGAAGATGGCTTATGGTCGTCTCGAGAAGTACTACAAGGAGTACGTCCTTACTGAGCAGGCATTTGTTAAGGACCCAGATATGACCATTTCTGAGTACGCAAAGCTGCTCTCCAAGAAGGTTGACGACGAGGTTAAGATTGTCAGCTTCGTACGTTTTGCTTTTGGTGAAGAGTAAGACTTTTTACTTCAATTATTTTGAGCCGGTTGTCTTCAACCGGCTCTTTTTTTACCGTGATTCCTGCAAAACTTACGGTGTCGTTTGTTAAAATTATTACAACTATGGCAAACGGAGAGAGCGAGGAAGCTTTGTCTTCAGCTAAATACAAAAGAGTACTTTTAAAGCTTTCTGGTGAAGCATTGATGGGTGAGCAATCCTTTGGTATTGACCCATCAATTCCAGAAATGCTTGCTAAAGAAATTAAGCCTGTCTGGGAGTCTGGCGTTCAGGTTGCCATTGTTGTTGGCGGCGGAAACATCTTTAGAGGCGTTTCTCAGGCAGCAGCTGGCATGGATCGTGCTCAAGGCGATAATATGGGCATGCTTGCAACAGTAATCAACGCTCTCTCACTCCAGGATTGTTTTGAGCGCAATGGCATGGATTGCCGTGTTATGAGTGCAATTTCCATGGCTCAGGTTGCAGAGCCTTATATTCGCCGTCGTGCTATTAGGCACCTTGAGAAGGGTCGTATTGTTATCTTTGCGGCAGGTACTGGTAACCCTTACTTCACCACTGATACGGCTGCAGCTCTTCGCGCTTGCGAGATTGGTGCTGAGGCACTAATGAAGGCAACAAAGGTAGATGGCATTTACGACTGCGACCCTGTTACTCATGCAGATGCAGTTAAGTACGACACCGTCACTTACAAAGATGTTCTCGCCAAAGAACTTAAGGTTATGGACGCTGCAGCAATTGCGCTGTGCAAAGACAATAAGATGCCAATTCTTGTATTTGACATGCAGTCTGAAGGCGTTTTCATGAAGGCAATTTCCGGAGAAGAAGTCGGTACCACTGTCGTTGAGGAGGACTAATGAGCGTTCATTCTGATAAAGCTAAGCAGTCTATGGAGAAGTGCATCGAGGCACTTAAGAATAACTTTGGCCGCGTCCGTACTGGTCGCGCAAATCCACACGCACTTGATCACATTAAGGTTGACTACTATGGCCAGCCAACCCCAATTTCTCAGCTTGCAGCTATCAAGGTTCCTGAGGCATCTATGCTGCTTGTTGAGCCATGGGATAAGACTGCTCTAAAGAGCATCGAGAAGGCCATTGAGACTTCTGATTTGGGTATTACTCCATCTAATGATGGCTCTGCTATCAGGCTTCCTTTCCCAATGCCAACCGAGGAGCGCCGTCGTGAGCTTGCTAAAGAGTGCTCTCAGATTGCTGAGGAAGCTCGCGTAGCTGTTCGTAACGTCCGTCGTGACGTTAATGGCAAGATTGAGCGCGATGAGGAGCTGTCTGAGGACGATCAGAAGCGCGAAAAGAACGGTATTCAGAAGCTAACCGATACGTATATTGCACAGATCGAGACTCTTCTTAAGACCAAGACTTCAGAAATCATGGAGATTTAAGTGCAGTTTGATACAGACAAACTCGTCCGGTATTTTTCTGACGCACCAGAAGACATCAGTCTCTCTGATATCAATTTAGAAACTATTCCGTCTCACGTTTCCATCATTATGGATGGAAACGGCAGATGGGCTACAGCTCGCGGGCTTGATAGAACCGAAGGTCACAAAGCCGGTGTTCTTTCTTTGCGTGAGGCTGTTACTACAAGCGTGCGCCTTGGATTGGACGTTCTGTCGGTTTATGCGTTCTCCACAGAAAACTGGAAACGCCCTCAGCGTGAGGTTGACTTGCTTATGCGTCTGTTTGCAGAGACGCTGCTCAAAGAGCTTCCGCTGTTTCATCAAGAAAACGTAAAGCTGCGATTCTTTGGTGACCTTGAGGCTTTGCCAGAAAAGACCCGCAAGACCTTCCAGCGCGGACTTGATGAGACCGCACAAAATACTGGTATGACATTTGCGCTTGCGGTCAATTATGGCTCCCGCGCGGAGCTAACCAGAGCAGCTGTTCTTCTCGCCAACCAAATTGCTGAAGGTAGTGTGTCTGCTGATTCGGTGACTCCAGTAGATTTTGAGAAGAACCTCTATACGGCAGGTCTTTCTGATCCAGACCTTTTGATTCGCACGTCAGGAGAGCTGAGGCTTTCTAACTATTTGTTGTGGCAGCTGGCTTACTCGGAGCTGTATGTTACGCAAACTTACTGGCCTGACTTCTCTAAGTGGGATTTTTTGCGCGCCATTAAGGACTATCAGAGTCGCGAGAGGCGATTCGGAGGAGTGAAATAGTGGTGGACAATACGCGCGATTCCAAAAAGCCTACCTCCAGGATTGATACTGCCTCTCAGTTAACTCCTGAAGAAACAGGTAGTGTTGGAATTGATAGACAGATTGAAAAGCTGGAGATTCGTCGCTCACTTAAAGAGCTGCAACGATCCGCTGGTAACCTTATGGGCCAGCGTGTTCGTGGCGTTACCGAAAAGCTTTTGACCAGAACTCTGTCTGGCGTAGTCTATGCAGCTATTGTGCTTGCTGCTCTGTTTGTGGGTAAAGAAGCCACCATTGTTTTGATTGCTGGTATGGGATGGCTGTGCTGCTCTGAGTTCTTCCACATCTGCCGCATGGGCGGACGTATGCCAAACGAGCCTCTTGGCCTTGTTTTCTCGCTTATTTTCCCCATAATCGCGTATTTTGGTCACGTTTTTCCACTGGCATTCTCCCTGCTTTTGATTATCCTTTGTGGCCTTTGGTATGTTTTTACGCCGCGAGCAAACCTTGCAGACGTGGCGGTTACGGCTTTTGGACCTCTGTATACATCGCTCTCACTTTCAACGGTGGTACTGTTGAGGTCTACAGAGCCTAGTTTTTCTATTCCTTGGATTACGCTAGCCGTCATGCTCTCTGTGTGGGCTAACGATTCTTTTGCGTATTTGTTCGGATCTAAATTTGGCAAGCATAAACTGGCGCCAAGGATTTCTCCAAATAAGAGCTGGGAAGGCTTCTACGGTGGCCTTTTAGGTTCAATGCTGGTGTGGTTCTTGATTGCTGTATTTGGTGCAATTGATATGAATCCTTTGTTTGCCCTGCTCTTTGGCGTAACCGAGGGTATTTTCTCCGTTGTGGGAGACCTCTTTGAGTCTCGTATTAAGCGAGGCGTAGGACTTAAAGACTCCGGTTCAATTATGCCTGGCCATGGTGGTCTGCTTGATAGAACCGATTCGATGATTTTTGGAACTATGGCAGCGTTTCTTCTCTTCCAGCTTGCTGTGCTCTTTAGCCAGGTCAAGCTTCCTATTGCGCTGCCGTTTGGAGCATAGGCTTTGAGCATTTTTGAAGATACTGCGCCTCGTGCCGCTAGGCATGAGCCTTTACGTGTTGCTGTCCTTGGAGCTTCGGGTTCTGTGGGCATGCAAACGCTTGATGTATGTCGTCATTTCCCGCAAAAGGTGCAGGTAGTTGCCCTTGCGGTGAGGTCGTCGGCTGAGTTTGCCGTGAAGGCAGCAAATGAGTTCAACTGCAAATATGTTGCTTTTGCCGATGCAAGTGTCAAGGGCAACGTTCTTCTCGACGCGCTGCCTCAAGGCTGCAAGGCAAGCTTTGGTCCCGAGGCAGTTCAGGCACTTGCTGAGCTAGATGAGGTTGACTGTGTAGTCAACGCAGTGGTGGGAGAGGCTGGCATTTACGCTGGTCTTGCCGCTGTAAAGGCTGGCAAGGTGCTGGCATACGCCAACAAGGAGTCCATTGTTGTTGGCGGAGACCTTCTGATGCCGCAGGTTAAGCCCGGCCAGCTTATTCCTGTTGACTCCGAGCACAGTGCCATCTTCCAGTGCCTTATTGGCGAGAGACCCGCTGATATCCAGAGGATTTGGCTGACCTGCTCTGGTGGTCCGTTCTTCGGATATTCTCGCGAGCAGCTCAAACACGTTTCGGCTGACGACGCCTTGGCGCATCCAACCTGGAAGATGGGTGCCAAGATTACCATCGACTGCGCCACGCTCATGAATAAGGGCCTTGAGCTCATTGAGGCTCATCACCTCTTTGACACTCCAATGGATAAGCTTGAGGTGTTGGTACATCGCCAGAGTCGCATTCATTCTATGGTTGAGTTTGTTGACGGCTCTGTTAAGGCACAGCTCGGAGCCTCTGATATGAGGCTGCCTATCCAGTATGCCCTCAGCTATCCACATCGCTGGCCATCAATTGCAAAGCCAGTTGAGTGGCAAGAAACTGCTCCTCTCACAGGCGATTATGCTGACGAGAAGACTTTTGGATGCCTAGCTCTTGCTCGTCATGCAGGAACTGTTGGCGGAACGCTTCCATGTATCATGAATGCAGCTAATGAAGTTGCTAACCATGCATTTAGACGAGGAAGATGTTCATTTCTTGATATTGAGCGCATTGTTGCAGAGACTATGAATGCCTCTGAAGTTCAAAGGGTAGAAGACCTTCAACAATTGACGCTTGTAGACGCAGAAGCACGAGCCTTAGCCCGTTCTTTTGTGGGATAGGAATTTTGTGAATTTGATAGCTATTCTTTCACCAATTTTTTGGGGACTCTTGGTCCTCTCGCTCCTTGTATTTGTTCACGAGGCTGGTCATTACGGTATGGCTCGCCTGTGTGGCGTCCGTGTTACTGAGTTCTTCTTGGGCATGCCGTTCAAGTACAAGCTTTCTCACAAGAGCAAAAAATACGGTACCGAGGTTGGCGTGACTCCGCTTCTTTTTGGTGGCTATACGCGTATCTGCGGTATGGAAGGCGAGCTTGATGAGCTGCTTCCACAAGCTCTGATGAGCGTTCAAGAATCGGGTTCACTTGAGGTTGGTGCTCTTGCAGCAAAACTTAACTGTGAGGATGAGCGCGCCTACAATCTGCTGTACACCCTTGCAGATTGGGGCTCCATTGAGCTTGTTAAAGAGTCAGATGAGCTAGCACACACCACGTTTCAGACGCTTGCGAGAGATGCTGATCTTCGCTGTGAGTATGATCGCGGCCACAATTTTGAGCTTGAAGGTTCAACGGCAGCAGGGGAGCCTCGTGTTCCACAGATGTCTGCTGATGATTTCTTTGCTCAAGAGAAGGCCCATACCTATGTTGGTGTAAATGTTCCCAAACGTTTGATCATGATCTTGGGTGGACCTTTGGTCAACATTGCGCTGGCCTTTGTGCTTGTTGTGGGCTCTTTGATGTTTGTTGGCGTTCCTGCAGCTCAAAACAAGGCTCAGCTGGGCTCTGTTGAATCTGGCTCTCTTGCTGCTATTTCAGGCCTTACTGCCGGAGACACTATTCTTACCTTTAACAAGGTAGAGGTACATACCTGGGAAGACCTTACTGCTGCTATCAAGGATGCAATGTCCAATGGAGGCAAGGATATCCCAGTCACGTATGAGCGCAATGGCATTCAACTTGAAACTACCATTAAACCTGTTTTGCGTCCTGACGATAAAATCATCGGCGTGACACCTGTCATGACCACCTATCACTTCTCGTTTATTGACGCATCTGCTGCTGCTGTATCGTATGCCGCACAGGTTGGTCAGTTTGCGCTCAGGCTGATTATTCCAACGCAGACCATGGAAGTTCTCAATCAGTCGTCTTCTGTTGTTGGAATTTCTGTAATGGCATCAGAAGCTGCTGCAGAGGGTTTCTCGACTCTTATTATGTTGGTAGCAGCTATTTCCATGTCACTTGGATTCATGAATCTTTTACCTATTCCACCTCTTGACGGTGGAAAGATTCTGATTGAGGTAATTCAGGTGATTATTAGAAAGCCTCTGTCTATCAAGGTTCAAAACATTTTGTCTTACATTGGACTGGCGTTTTTCCTGTTTGTCTTTGTTGTTGCACTGAGAAACGATATTCTGCATTTACTTTTTAGGTAGCTGATTTTATGTCTGAGATTGCTCGCACAAAAACTCATCCCGTCATGGTTGGATCTGTCCAGGTTGGTGGCGGCGCTCCCGTTTCCGTTCAATCTATGTGCACCACTAAAACAGATGATCCAGACGCAACGCTCCTTCAGATCAAAGGGCTTGCCGAGGCAGGGTGCGAGATTATTCGTGTGGCAATTCCAGACGCAAAGGCCCTCGATGGCTTTGAAGAGATTTGCAAATACTCGCCACTTCCTGTTGTTGCTGATATTCACTTTGACTATAAGCTGGCGCTTGAAGCTGCAAAGCGAGGTGCGGCAGCTCTTCGTATTAACCCAGGAAACATTGGCTCTATGGAGCGCGTTGATGCTGTTATTGATGCAGCTAAAGAGGCACATATTCCAATTAGAATTGGCGTTAATGCAGGCTCTCTTGCTAAAGAATTTGATACAAGACAAGATATGACCCTTGTCGAGAAACTCGTGGCATCGTCAAAGTCTTTTGTAGAGCACTTTTCTTCTCGCGGTTTTGACGACATTGTCTTGTCTGCAAAAGCTCACGATGTTCCCACTACACTTGCGGTATATCGAGCGCTTTCTAAGGAGCTTCCACAGATTCCTCTGCATGTAGGCGTTACGGAAGCCGGTGCGTTAAGGCAGGGAACGGTAAAGAATTCTGCTGCGGTGGGCATTTTGCTTGAGAGCGGTATTGGCGATACCATGCGTCTCTCTCTAACGGCCGATCCTGTAGAAGAAGTCCACGTAGCATGGGAGCTTCTTGCTGCCCTCGGAATGCGTCGCATTAAGCCAGAGTTGGTGAGCTGCCCTACCTGCGGCAGGTGTGGCGTGGACATGATTCCTATTGCAGAAGAAGTTACCAAGCGCCTGGATGGCGTTCGTGCTCCAATTTCTGTAGCAGTCATGGGATGTGTTGTTAATGGACCTGGTGAAGCTAGGGGTGTTGACCTTGGTGTAGCCTGTGGCAAAGGCCAGGCAGTGTTGTTTGAAAACGGCAATCCTATTAGAAAAGTTCCTGAAGATAAAATTGTTGATGAGTTATTCGCCGAAATAGAGAATCGTTTTGGCAAAAAATAAGTAAACTATACGTATTACTTCATATTGAAAGGAAACTACCTTGAAGCACTGGATGCGCATGTCTTCTTTGTATGCACCAACACTCAAAGAAGACCCAGCTGAGGCTGTACTTGCAAGTCACCGCCTGCTCCTTCGTGCTGGCATGATTAGAAAGACCGCTGCGGGTCTTTACTCTTATCTGCCACTTGCATGGCGCTCTCTTTTAAAGATTGAGGCCATCATTCGCGATGAGATGGACGGTATTGGTGCTCAGGAGATTCTTGTTCCTATTATGACCCCCGCTGAGCTCTGGGAAGAGTCTGGTCGTTGGGATGTCTATGGTGACGAGCTCATGCGTATGCATGACCGCCATGATCGTCAGTTTGCTCTTGGCCCAACTCACGAGGAAACTTTCACAGACCTTATTAGAAATGAGCTCAAGAGCTATAAGCAGCTTCCTGTAACGCTCTATCAGATTCAGGATAAGTTCCGTGACGAGCGTCGTCCACGCTTTGGTCTTATGCGCGGCCGTGAGTTCATTATGAAAGACGGATATTCCTTCTCGGCAAATCAAGAGTCGCTGCAAGAATGCTATGACCAGGAGAAGGTTGCTTACCAGAACGTTTGTGACCGTACGCGTCTCAAGGCTCTGCAGGTAGTTGCAGACTCTGGTCAGATTGGTGGAGACACCTCTGTTGAGTTTATGGCGCTGGCAGAGGCTGGCGAGGCAAGCCTTGTCTACTGCGATTGCGGCTATGCTGCAGATACTGAGGCAGCTGCAGCAAAGATCAACGTAGAAGAGCGTGAGTCTGGCAAGATGTGTGAGATTCACACACCTGGTATTGGCTCCATTGATGATGTTGCTGAGTTCCTTCACGTTTCACCTGCAGCAACTCGTAAGGCTCTAGCTCTTGTTGACGGAAACGGTAAGCCAGTTGTGTGCTTTGTTCCAGGTACTCATGAGCTTAATGAGGTCAAAGCTGAGCACGTCTTTGGTGACTATCACATGATGACCGATGAAGAGCTTGAAGAGTATGGCCTCATCAAGGGCTTCATTGGACCTGTTGGTCTACCTGAGGGCATTCGCGTTATTGGAGATCTCTCTCTTGAGGATACTCAGTGGTGGCTCTGTGGCGCTAACAAGGCAGATTATCACCTTGATCACGTTGAGCTTGGTCGTGACTTTGAGATTAACGAGTGGAAAGACCTTGTCACTTCTCAGGAGGGCGATATTTGTCCTGAGTGTGGCCTTCCTCTGCATGCCGCTCGCGGTATTGAGGTTGGCCAGGTCTTCCAGCTTGGTACCAAGTACTCTTCAGCGCTTAACGCTACTTTCACCGACGAAAACGGCGAGGACAAGCCTCTGGTTATGGGCTGCTACGGCATTGGTGTTTCCAGACTGCTTGCTGCTGTTGTTGAGCAATACAATGACGAGAAGGGCATCAAGTGGCCAGTCTCTGTTGCTCCTTATGAGGTTTCTGTTCTTTGCCTCTCTGACAAAGACCCAGAGATTTGGAATGCAGCGGGTGCTGTAGCTGACGCCTGTGTTGCCGCTGGTCTTGAGACTGTTGTTGATGATCGCGCAGAGCGTCCTGGCGTTAAGTTTGCAGATGCAGATCTTATCGGCTTCCCATGGCAGGTTATTGTGGGCAAGAAGGGCGTCGCTAACGGTATCGCAGAAGTCAAAGAGCGTGCTACCGGTGAGCGCTTTGAGGTTGCCCTTGATGAGGTTGGTTCCTGGCTTGCCCAGAAGATCCTTCCAGAGCGCGAGCTCTAAAATATACAACCAATTAGAAAATTGTCGATAAAAACAGGGCTTTGGTTTGCTATAGTATTTCCCGCACCACGTTCGGGGAATTAGCTCAGCTGGGAGAGCGCATGACTGGCAGTCATGAGGTCAGGGGTTCGATCCCCCTATTCTCCACCACGCATTCTGGCGGCGGCATCTGTCGCCGCTTTTTTCTTACGGGCTCATGGCGCAACGGTTAGCGCAGGGGACTCATAATCCCTGGGTTGGGGGTTCAAATCCCTCTGGGCCCACCAAATACACATGTGGCGAGAAACCCCTTGGTTTTCTCGCCATTTCTTTTACCGAAACACTCTACCGTTTAATGATTCGATTACTTAATTTATATAAAAGACGGGTACAATAGCCAAAGTGATATTTGATAGATAGGGGATATATGACTCCTGAGACTCGCAAAATGAAGCTCTTTAGTCTGGCGCTTTTGGCTGGCGGACTTTTAGGTCTTGTTAATGTTGCGGTTCTTGTAATT
>JABZHQ010000053.1:0-8140 GCA_015258765.1 Atopobium sp.
GCTTTCCATCAATATAAAGCTCGCCGGCAGAAATATCTTCTAGACCTGCAATCATACGCAGTGTAGTAGATTTTCCGCAACCCGAAGGACCAACAAGCACCACAAACTCGTGCTCCTTGATAGTGAGATTGAAGTCTTGAACAGCGACAACACCCTCTTCAGTCACCTCAAGGTTGCTCTTTTTCTGCTCAGTTTTCTTACCAAAGAGAGACTTGCTCTTCTTCTCATTTGGGTAAATCTTTTTTATATTCTTTAAAACGATTTCTGCCATGATAAAACCTTTCAGAAATGCCTATAGCTTGCTGCAATACATTGAGATTTAGCCTTTTACCGCGCCAGAAATGACACCATTGATGATGTAGCGCTGGCACAGCAAATACATAATGACAATTGGGACAATAACCATCATGATGCAGGCAAACATTGGACCCATCTCTACGCGTCCATATCCACCTCTAAAGTACTGAATCAGAATTGGGATAGTTTGGTATTTGGTTCTATCCAGTACGAGGTATGGAAGCAAATAGTCATTCCAGACCCACATGGTTTCGAGAATACCAACAGAAATATACGTTGGCTTCATAATAGGCAAAACAACATGGAAGAATGTCTGAAGCGGATTGCAGCCATCAATAGTTGCAGCTTCCTCAATCTCAAGTGGAATAGTCTTAACAAATCCAGCAAACATAAATACTGCTAGTCCAGCACCAAAGCCCAAGTAAATGAAGCAAATATTGAAAGGAGTATTAAATCCAAGCGTGTTTGCCATATTGGACAGCGTGAACATAAGCATCTGGAAAGGCACTACCATCGAGAAGACAAACAGGTAGTACAAAATGTTGCTAATGCGATTTTTTACACGAACAATAAACCATGCACACATTGAGCAGCAAACCAAGATCAGTGCTACAGATGTGATGGTAATTACTAGAGAATATCCAAAGGCTGCTAAGAAACCTTGCTTCTCTAAAGCGGCAATGTAGTTAGCAAAGCCTGCAGAGTTCTCTGATGTAACAAAATCAAACGCCGTGGATGTAGTAATAGTTGTTTCTTCTTTGAATGAATTCATCAAGATCATAACCATTGGATAAATCCATGCAAGAGAAAGAATGGTAAAGAATACAGCAAGAATTTTATTAATGATTTTATCGCGCTTCATTATTGCTGCACCTCCCTTGACCTGGTGGCTCGCAGCTGAATCATAACAATACAAATAACTAGAATGCAGAAAATAACAGCTTTAGCCTGGCCGATACCCATCCACTTTGCTCCCTGTCGAGCGTAGAAGGTATTGTAGATATTAAGAGCAAGCATTTCGGTTGCGTGCTTAGGCTCACCTGCAGTAAGTGCTAAGTTCTGATCAAATAATTTAAAGCCATTTGTTACCGTCAAGAAAAGACAAATAGTAATGGTAGACATAAGGTTTGGAATTTTTACCTTCCAAAGTGTCTGCCAAGCATTTGCTCCATCAACTCTCGCTGCTTCAAGATAATCACTTGGGATAGACTGCAGGCCAGCAATATAAATAATCATCATGTAACCAACTTGCTGCCAAAGAGTAAGAAGAATCATTCCCCAGAATCCAGCAGTGCTATTAAGCGCAAGAAGCTGCTCGCCCACAATAGAAAGCGCGCAGTTAATCAAAATATTCCAGATGTATCCCAGAACAATGCCGCCAATAAGATTAGGCATAAAAAAGACAGTTCTAAATGAATTGGTACCCTTAAGGTCTTTTCTAGTTAAGGCAAGCGCAATTGCAAGCGCTAATACATTAATAAGAACTGTTGAGACTAATGCAAATAATGCGGTATACCAAAAAGCATTAGCAAACTGTGGGTCAGAGAAAGCTGCTACATAGTTATCTAGACCAACTGGTTTAGCATCGCTAATGGTAATAAATTTACAAAACGAAAGATAAAATCCCTGCACAAACGGAATCATAAAGCCAAACAAAAAAGATAGCGCAGTAGGCAGAACAAATAATGGCCACCACCGCTTCAACATCTTAGCCATAGAGATACCCTCCAATAACAAGAGACGAGAAGAGAGATCTCTCTTCTCGTCTCTCACCAATCAAAGCATTACTAGAAGGACTACTATGCGTTAGCCTCTTTTTCAGTCTTCCAACCGTCAACAAATGCAGACTTAACAGCATCCCAGTCCTCTGTTCCTGCTGCATAGCCCTTAAGTGCACTGGAGAGATTGTTCTTCCACTCCTGAGAAGGAATGTAAATGAAGTCCCAAGCAACAGACTCATTGCCCTTCTTTGCATACTCAGCTGCAATGTTTGCAAGAGCATTCTTAGTTGCCTTTGCGTTCTTGAATGGAATGGTGAAGCCCATTTCCTCAGCAATTGCAGTGGTAGCTGTATCAGAAGTCACGCACCAATAGATAAAGTCAAGTGTTGCCTTCTGAGAAGCGTCGTCTGCCTTGGAGCTTACGCACCAATAGTTCTCGCCGCCGGAGCACATACCCTGCTTCTCTTCACCCTTAACACCAATATAAATTGGAATCATACCAAGAGCATCGTCACCAAGCTTCTTGATGTCATTGTATGCCCAGGTACCGTTCTGGTAGAAGACTGCGTCGCCGTTAACAAACTCTGCCACAGCGTCATCACCAGTCTTGCCAGAAAGCTCTGTTGGGCTGCATGTGGCATTGTTGATATAGAGATCAAAAATCTGCTTGTAGTTAGGGAGATACGTTCCCTTAATTTCTTTAGCCTCAGGATTACCAGTATCCTTGAACTCATAGTACAGAGGAAGATTTGCAAGGTGTGTGGTAAAACGCCAGTCAGAACTGGAATCAAGGCCAGCACTGGTAAATGCGCCCTTTACGCCAAGCTCTGCTTTGCGAGCCTGAATATCCTCAACGACCTTCTTCAGTGAGGCAAAGTCCTTGATGTCGTCTCCCTTATAGCCAGCCTTCTCAAGCAGCTTCTTGTTGTAGATAATGCCGTAGTCTTCCTCTACATAATCAACACCGTAGACAACGCCATCCTCCTGAAGTTTAAGAGCGTCATTGGTGAGCTCATCCAGAATCTTGGCACCCTTTAGGTCAATACAGTAATCCTTTACACCAATAAGACCAGAAGGGCCATTTGTCTGGAACAATGTTGGAGCTACAGAAGCGTCCTTGTTAATCTCAGACTGGAATGTCTGTGCATAGGTATCAGAAGCAGCAGTTACTACCTTTACAGGAACCTTTGTTTCCTCAGTATACTTAGCTGCAAGATCTTTCCACTGCTGATCAGCCTCAGGCTTGAAGTTCAGGAAATAAACTGAACCGTTTGCAGAATCAGACTCTCCCTGCTTTTTGTCGTTATTTCCACCACAAGCAACAAGACCCAGTGAGCAAAGAGCTGATGCACTTAAGGTGACGAACTGCCTACGATTAATACCGGACATAAGACTCCTCCTTAGAGAGTGCTCCTAACTCTTTGCTAGGTTGCATCTCTTCTCATGATTTTCATAAGCTATGCTTTGATACACGTTCAAAACAATTTTGCTTATGTCTACAAAATAAAAGTATATTAGTATTAACGAGTTGTTTAAACAACTCACTTCCGAGCGGTATGAAATTATCGGTAAATGGTATGAAAGGAACTATTTTATGTTCGTTCCATTTTTATAAAGCTACTATCTAATCAAGAGCAACTTGAACATGCAACTCCAGCCTTCAACAGCACGTTAAGGAAAAAATATGCCAAGCGCACGATTTAATACGATTTATCATGATTTAAAAAATAAGATCTTAGACGGGACATATGCGTATGAGTCCTATTTACCAACCGAGATGGAGCTTACTAAGATATATTCCTGCTCCAGAAACACCGTTCGACGTGCGCTCACACTTCTGTCCGATGAAGCTTTTCTTCAGCCTATTCACGGTAGGGGCGTACGCGTTATTTGGCAGAAAAAGCCAAGTGAAGTTATTGGCTCATTAGAAGGACTTGAGTCCTTTCAAGAATATGCCCACAGAAACAATCTTGTACCTGATACAAATGTCATTGTCTTTGAGCACATTCCTTGCACAGACAGTATTTCTCATCAAACTGGTTTTAAAGCAGGAGAAGAACTTATCCACATTGTTCGAATCCGTAAACTCGACGGATCTTCTCGCCAGATAGACAACGACTACCTTTTAGCATCTGCCGTTGGAAATCTAACCATTGCTGATGCATCAACGTCTATTTATGCATACCTAGAAAACACGCTTCATATGAAAATTCTAAAGAGCAAAAGAACAATCAGTGTTGAACTGGCAACTGAAGAAGACCAGCAACATTTAGAGCTTGGAGATTTTAATTGCGTTGCAGTGGTGGAAAGCCATTCATTCAACTCAAAAGGCGTTATGTTTGGCTTCACACAAACTCGTAGTCATCCAGAAACGTTCTGCTATAAGGTTATTTCAAAAAGATAATCTGCGGTTAAATGTGCAGAATAAATTTCTTCTCTAGTTTGTGGAAGACGGTATAGCCAATTACAAGAGCAAGAACTGCAGAAACAAGGCAGCCTAAAATGGTGCTTGTTGCAGGAAACTTCTGGAAAAGAAGGCAGTCTCTAATAAATGTTACAAAGTGGAACATTGGATTAAAACGCTCAATCTGAAGCATCCAAGGCGACATGATATTAACGGAGTAAAAGAGCGGTGTACCATACATCCAGGCGGTGGTTACAACGCTCCACAGGTGGATAACGTCTCTAAAGAAGACTGCAAGGGCCGAGAGAAGCATTGCAAGACCGATGCAAAAACAAGCCAGAAGCAGCAAAGCAACAGGTGTGAGCAATGAATAAATTGTCAGCGGAATGCGGAAGACAAGCATAACAATGCCAACAGCAATGAGCGAGAAAAGATAGTTTACAACCGCAAAAAGCACCTTCTGAACAGGGAAAACAACACGATTGATGCGAACCTTCTTAAGCAGGCTAGATGCATCAATAATTGAGCGCATTCCCATAGTAGTAGCATCATTCATCAGCTGAAACGCTGTGTTACCCAGAATAAGATATAAAGGATAGTTCACAACATCCTCGGCGCGGTTGCCTAAAAAAGTAGAAAAGACAACTGCCATAACGGTCATCATCAAAAGTGGGTTCAAAACTGACCACACAACACCCAAAATGGAACGGCGATATTTGAGCTTGAAGTCTTTACTTACCAGCTGACGCAAAATGAACTGGTCACGCTGATGTGTTGGATACCATGCATCTCGAGCAGAAACAGCAACAAGACTTGCACTTGCACTTGCACTATTAGTATTTGCAGAAACTACGCTTGCGTCCTGCGCATTATTAGTTTGTGTTGAAGACTCGCTCACGCGCTATCCTTTTCTACCGATTTCTGTATGGTTTATCCTAGCACAGACAGACAAAGCCGTTTAAACTTGAAACGTTGTTGAACTGTTTTCTCCACTATTTTATTTTGATATGTGGTGACAAGACTATTTAGTAACAGCGCGCTCAACAGCAGCGCTTGTAGAAATGGTGCAATATGTCTCAATCCCCTCTTGGACGCACGCTTATCATTGCTAATCCGGCTGCTCATAGCGGTAAAGGTGCTGCTGGTGCAGAGTTTGCTCGCCACTTTTTAACCAGCTATTCTGCTGCAACAGACGGATACGAGCTCAAGCTCACCACAGCTATGGGAGATGCTCGTGTCATGGCCGCAGAAGCCGCAGATTTTGATACTGTTGTCGCACTTGGCGGAGATGGCGTCATCCACGAGGTGGTCAACGGCCTCATGACCTTATCGCCAGAGGAGCGTCCAGCGCTTGGTATTATCCCTATGGGTTCCGGAAACGATTACGCACGCACCCTGGGCATGAAAATTAACGACCCCGAAGGCGCGTTTGCACAGCTAGTCCGCGGCAAGGTTAAGCAGCTAGAGATTGGTCGCATCAACGACGTCTACTTCATGGAGACCATGTCGTTTGGACTTGATGCAGCTATTGCAGCCGACACCACAAAGCGCCGCGCGAACAACTCCTCTACCGAGGGCGAGGCGCTCTTCTTAACCTCAGGTCTCAAGTTTATGGCTGCAGGTAGTAAGGGTTACCCTTGCACCGTCTCGTTTGATGGCGAGAAGGACATTGATCTTCAAGCACTTATCATGGCCTTCCAGATTGGCCCTACGTATGGCGGCGGCTTTAAGGTCTGTCCGCATGCGCAGCCTGACGATGGCCTTCTTACCGTCTGCTACAACACTAAAGTGCCTATCATTCCTCACCTGCTGGCTCTGTTTGGCCTGGCAAGAGCTGGTAAACACGTCAACTCCCGTATCATTGAGGAGCGTCACCTCAAACAAGCAGTGGTAACTTTCCACAAGCCTGTCCCAATTCAGGTAGACGGAGAAGAGCTTCCTTTTGCAGAACAGTTTGTCATTGAGGTTATTCCCGCTGCACTTTCCGTGATTGTTCCCTAGCGCACAGAGCGACTCCTACGCCGTAGGTCGCGCCTCGAGGCTCGAGCTTTGCTGGTTGCGCATTGCGAGAAGATCGGTCTTCTCGCCAAAAGGTTTAATGTTAAAGAAACAGGGGCATCTGCCAGCGCAGATGCCCCTGAATTTGTATCGTGTAAGCTAAGATTTAGCGACTAGAACTTAGCGAGCTTCACGCTCAAGCAGAGCCTTAACCTCAGCTGCGGTATCAAGCTCCATAACGCGAGCAGTGAGCTCATCTGCCTCAGCCTTTGTCCAAGCAGCAATGGTCTTGCGGGTACGCAGGACAGATGGTGCAGAGACGGAGAACTCGTCCAGACCAAAGGAAAGCAGGACTGGAATGAGCAGTGGATCTGCAGCTGCCTCGCCGCACATACCAACCATGATCTTCTCCTTGTTGCCCTCGCCGATGAGGAACTTGAGAGAACGGAGAACGGATGGCTGGTAGACCTCGTAGAGGTAGGCAACGCGATCATTGCCGCGGTCAGCGCACATGGTATAACCGATGAGGTCGTTGGTACCAATAGAGAAGAAGTCGCACTCACGAGCCAGCTTATCTGCAATCAGAGATGCAGATGGGGTTTCGATCATGGTGCCGACCTCAATGTCCTTGTTGTAAGCTACGCCCTCAGCGTCAAGCTCACGCTTGCACTCCTCAACAAGAGCCTTTGCCTCACGGACCTCGTCAACAGTAGTAACAAGAGGAAGCATAATCTTGATGTCGCCAAATGCGGATGCGCGGAGAAGAGCGCGGAGCTGAACCTTGTACTGTTCAGCATTGTTGAGGCAGTAACGGATAGCACGGAAGCCCATGAATGGGTTCTCCTCGGCCTTCATGTTGAGGTAAGGAATCTCCTTATCGCCACCAACATCAAGGGTGCGGATGATGACAGGCTTATCCTTCATGCGCAGAGCAACCTTCTGGTAAGCAGCAAACTGCTCTTCCTCGCTTGGAAGCTCCTTTGCGTCCATGAACAGGAACTCGGAGCGGAACAGACCAATGCCTTCAGCGTCAGCGTCAACTGCGCCGTTGGCGTCATCTGGGTTGCCGATGTTAGCAACAAGCAGAACCTTGATGCCGTCAGCAGTTACGGTCTCCTTGCCACGATAAGCCTCAAGAGCGGCCTTCTCTGCAGCATAAGCCTCAGCCTGAGCCCTGTACTCAGTAAGCTCAGTCTCAGAAGGATTAGCAACAACCTTGCCGTTGGTGCCGTCGACAACAATAGCGTTGCCAGTTGCAACCTCAGAAGTGATGTTAGGAACAGAAAGAACTGCAGGAATCTCAAGAGCACGAGCAATGATTGCGGAGTGAGAAGTACGACCACCAGTCTCGGTAACAATACCTGCTACGTGGTCCTTATCGATGTCTGCGGTCATAGAAGGAGTCAGCTCATGGCAGACAATGACGGAGTTCTCTGGAAGTGTGGAGAGGTCAACAACCTCTTTGCCAAGCAGGTCAGCGAGAAGACCGGTCTTTACGTCAGCAACGTCTGCTGCGCGCTCACGGAAGAGCTCATCCTCCATGCCAAGGAACATGTTGTAGTACATGTCGTATGCGTCACTTACAGCCTGCTCAACGCAGGTGCCACCGTCAATTGCGGCGTTAACAGCCTCTTTAATGCCCTCATCCTCTGCAAACTCAATGTGGGCACCCATAATAGCAGCGGCTTCCTCGCCCACTGTCTTAGTCATACGCTCAATC
>JABZHQ010000054.1:0-8116 GCA_015258765.1 Atopobium sp.
ATCCTGAAGGTAGTTCATAACGCCTACCAGGGAAAGCTTGCCCGTCTCATCGCATTCGCTGTATCTAACTCTACTTTCAATGGTGTACATACAAATCCAAACTCGAAATCAGCGTTTGCTGAGGTATTACAATATGTCGAGAAACCCGTCTAGTTGTCCCATGGGAACGAACCCGGCAAGCGGTCTTTGACTTTTTGCGTGGTATTGTCAAGTTTCTGCTTAGTTACCTGGACTTTTTGCGAAACCTGTTGAGCCTTTTGGGTAGCAATAAGAGTTGCATTCTGGGCCGCCGCATTTGCCTTTTGAGCTGCTGCGTTTGCTTTCTGCGATGCGTTTTGTGCCGCAGCACTCACTTTTTGTGACGCATTCTGTGCTACTTCTTCAACCTTCATTGATGCATCCTGGGCGGCAGCTTCAACCTTGTGATGGGTAGTTGGCCCATTCCAAAGAAGACTAGCAACCGTGTCCAAAAAATAGAGCGTGACCACAATAAACGCCACGACCGAGACAGTATGCTTGGAGAAAATCATCAAAATATTAAGCATCATTGGAACGAGTACAAAAACTGAGGTAACAGAAAACGCGCCAAACACTGCACTGGCCTGGGGACAAATTCGGCCATGCAAGTTGAACTTAAACATGGAGTAGTCCCACCACTTCTTTTTAAAGCGACGCTCCAAAAAGAGGCCGGTCGAGTACTCAATAACTGTGGCTAAAACTGCACCAATGATAAAGACAATAATTGGATTAGAAATCTGGCCTAGCACCAGCCATTCCGCAATCGCTCCAATGCCATAAATGGGACACGTAGGTCCAAAAAGAAAGCCGCGCTTAGTAAATTCTCCCTCAACAACGGAGCAATAGATGGTTTCGTATACCCAGCCGCCAAAAGAAATCAGCGCAAAAATTATGACCATCTGAGGCAGATGCTGCACAAAGAGCTCAATATTCTTATCGAGTGCAAAGAGCGTACGCAGTGTCTCAGTCATAGCGCTCACGAGAGGTTTCCGTAATCCATGTAATCGTTAAACTCATTTGACTCACTGTTTGTTGTGCCCTGAAAATCGCTTTCAGGTGTCGAGAAACCCGTTGGGCGGAAACCATCTTTTTTGTATGGATTGCCTGTTAGTGTTTCTGCAGTTGAACAAGCTTTATCGCAAGTTGTTACAATCCAAGCCTCTTTGGTATGAGGTGGAATAGGAACGAGAGGAAACATGTGATGCAAGATGATGTCTTCCTCAACAGGGGTTAAATCAGGGAAATCCTCGCGGGCATTATCAAGTGCATGGCGAGGGTGCGTAAATCCGTGCCAGTTGTCTGGCGCGGCCTCGTGATCGTGCCAATCATAGAGGTAGTAGTCATGCAGAAGCGCGCCACGCACAAGGGCATGCTCGTCAACTTTGATGCCAGCATTCATGGCAAAGGCAAGGCTGCTATAAGCAACCGCAATAACGTGGTCGAGCGTGCTGGTAGTTCCATGTTGTGTAAAAGTTGCAAGCTGATAGAGTCTTCCAGACTTCAGAATAGGAGTCGAAAGCTCATCGAACCTCTCGCGAATTTTAGAAACGTCAACCAAAAAATATCCCATCAACTGTGCGCACACATTAGAAATTTACGTGCGTACCTTAGCAATGTATCTATAAAAGATTAGTTAATCTGACGGTTACGTGCAATCTTTTTGGCTGAATGTTACGAAAACGAAAGAATAGAAAACGCGTTTTCTGTCAGTACAGAAAAATGCTGTTTAACTGCTCTTATGCTTTTTTGCTGTAAGGGCTCATGTGGTCCACTACAATGTTTACCGCGCCAGGAAGACACCTAGCAGAATAGGCGTAGATGTCGTGGCAGGTGACCTCGCCATTTACTTCAAGAGGCATAGGCGCTGTTGATTCAACGGTAATTTCTCTGCCGCTAAAGCTATTGAGGTAAGGCCTACCAAGCGAGTCTCCCGTGCGATCAAAGAAGCCGGAGAGCAGCGGACGTACCAGTTTTGCGGTCATGTGAGTCTCAATGACAATAACCTCAAGCAGACCGTCATTCATACGATTACCAGGGGCTAATTCAATTCCTGCTTGCATCATGGAACTGTTTGCAATAAGGCAGCCAATGCCCTGAAGCTCATGTACTTTGCCGTCAACAGTAATTTTGAAGTCATGAACTGGCGGCATAAGGTTGGCTAGGGCTGCAGTAAAATACGCGGCTTCTCCAAAGGTTTGTTTGTGGGGGATAGCTGAACGCATAATTTCTGCGTCAAGGCCTGTGCCAGCCATTAAAGGAACTCCAGCTACATGGGTTTCTCCCGATACTGTGGTCCAGGTAATCTCACCCAGGTCAAGCTGAGCGGTCTGAAGGTTTCTGCAGGCCAGCGCCAGTGCATTAGGTTCAGGAGCATTTCCAATACTTGCTGCCAGAAGATTAGCGGTTCCAGAAGGGAAGACAAGAATAGGTGTCTGGCATCCTCTAAGGCCGTAAAGCAGGCTAGATACGGTGCCATCTCCGCCCGAGAGCACCACTACGTCAAAATCTTCAGGCTGAACAGAACTCAGAACCTCATCTGTGTGCCAATGGCTTTCAACTAGCTTTACCAGGCATTCGTCGCCGCTTTTCAGAAGAGCGCGCTCAAATTCAAAGATTGCGTCAGAGCTAAAACCCGAGCAAGGATTGTGAATGATGAGGGTTCTCATATATCCTCCGAAGATTTGCAACAAGCTGGTATATCATTTTGATACGTATGAGTGTATCGCTTTACGTTAGATACTTAATCGGCAATTGGATGGACGCATTGTATATAGCAACCTCAGAAGAACTTTCCGCATTTTGTGAGCGAGCAAAGACTTCGCATATCCTTGCAGTTGATACGGAGTTTCTTCGCGAGAAAACCTACTTTCCCAAGCTTTGCCTGGTGCAGGTTTCCACAGGTTCAGAGATTGCTGCGATTGATCCCTTGCTTATTGATGACCTAACTCCGCTTAAAGAGCTCCTGGAAAATCCGCAGATTGTCAAGATTTTCCACGCGTGCTCACAAGACCTTGAGGTCTTGCTAGAAAAAATGGATTGCGCATGCGCTCCTGTATTTGATACACAGGTAGCAGCTGCATTTTTAGGCATGCGTCAGCAGGTGAGCTACGCCGGTCTGGTAGAAAATTTTGCTAACGTTAAGCTTGCTAAGGCTGAGTCTTTAACAGACTGGTCAAAGCGACCTCTTGATAAAGAGCAGCTGGTATATGCCGAGGATGACGTGAGATATCTTCCCGCAATCTACAATCAAATGGTCGAGAAGCTCATCAAGCTTGATCGTCTGAGCTGGGTAAAGCCAGAGATGGACCAACATACTAATATTGAGCAGTATCGCCGAGACCCCTATCAGGCATATCTTCGTTTAAAGCGTTCTGGTTCGCTTACGCGCAGACAACTTGCTATTGCTCGAGAGGTGTGCGCCTGGCGAGAAGAAACTGCTGCTAAAAGAGATGTTCCACGTAAGTGGGTGCTTTCTGACGAACTCATTATTGAGATTTGTCGCCGTGTTCCTACAACACCAGATAGACTGCGCAAAATCCGTGGCACTGAGCAAATCTCTCAAGGTGGGGTAGTACATCTTCTAGATGCAATTAAGCGTGGACAAAAGACTCCCGCAGATCAGTGTCCAAAAATCGAGCATCACGCTCATCCTTCAGCTGGCTCTGAAGGTGTTGTTGAGCTTATGTATGCTCTTATCAGGATTGTTTCAGAAAAAGAGGGAATTGCATCTCCGTTAATTGCCAATAAAGATGATCTTACTGATTTGCTTTTGGATAGGTCTGACGCAAGACTTAAAACCGGATGGCGCTATCAATTAGTAGGTAAGCAGCTTGTTGGACTGCTCAATGGCGAGGTAGGACTAACAGTTAAAAACGGTCGAGTAGAGCTACTGTAAAAGCTGCTCCTAAGCTTAAGAACAAGTGGCTACCGATTACTCTTGCAAACCTGACTTTTTGTCCGGTGAGTTGGGTATACTCATCTCTATACATAGATAGGAGAAAAATATGTATTACTCAGGTGCGTTTATCCCATACGTTGTTCTAGTAGTTGCCTCGTTGGTGCTCGGATTGGGTACTCAGTGGTACATCAAGCATGAATTTAAAAAGTATTCTTTAGTTCCCTCTGGGTTTAATGCCACTGGCGCTTCAGTTGCTCGTACCATGATGGACACTAACGGAGCAGCTAATGTTGGCATCAAGAGAATTTCTGGTGAGCTCACCGATAACTTTGATCCACGTGACAATTGCCTGCACCTTTCTGATGCAAACTTCTCTGAGGGTAGCGTAGCTTCAGTTGCTGTTTCTTGCCATGAAGCAGGTCATGCTGTTCAGACCGCTAAGCTGTACATGCCATCTCGCGTTCGTTCCGCTCTTGTTCCTGTTGTTAATTTAGCATCCGCAGCATGGATCTATGTCTTTATTGCTGGTGTCTTGCTAAATGTTTCAGGCATGACCGTGCTAGCAATTTGGCTGTATGCATTTACCTTCTTATTCCATATAGTTACGCTTCCTGTAGAGATTGATGCTTCAAGGCGTGGATTAGCCTTTTTGAAGGCAAATGCTCCTGCAGGCTTTGACTACAATGGCGCTAAAAAGGTACTGATTGCCGCTGCTCTTACTTACGTAGCCGCTGCAATGGTTTCTGCACTCCAGCTTCTATATCTGCTTGGTTTTTCCAGAAGCAGGAATTAGTAATGGATCAGATTCAAGAGAAAGAAGATTCTGTTCTTTCGGTATCTGATGCGGTGCTCTTTGCAAAAAATGAAGTTGCCTCAATGCCATCTATGACGGTGGTTGGAGAGGTCTCTGGATTTAGGGGCCCAAACTATAAGTCTGGGCATTGCTACTTTGACGTAAAAGACCCTGTTAGTTCTATGGCAGTTATTGTCTGGTCAAAGATTTATGCTGCTAGTGGCATTACGTTGCAAGACGGCATGAAAATCCAGATGACAGGAAAGTTTGATATTTACGCTTCAAGTGGCAAGCTTTCTTTTCATGCGCGTACTATTCAGATCGCCGGAGAAGGAGACCTTCGCCAAAAGGTGGCACAGCTTGCTAAAAAGCTAGAAAAAGAAGGTCTTACAGACATTTCCAGAAAGCGCTACATTCCAGAGTTTTGTACACGCATTGGTGTAGTTACTTCACTTTCTGGCAGCGTCATTGATGACGTTAAGCGCACACTTGCGCGCAGAAACCCTCTTGTAGAGCTTGAGGTGTCTGGCTGTGCTGTTCAGGGTACTCATGCACCTGCAACTATTATTAGAGCTCTCCAGGTTGCTGCAACTACACGGCCAGATGCAATCTTGCTGGTACGTGGAGGTGGCTCATTCGAAGATCTTATGTGCTTCAATGATGAGGGAGTGGCTCGCGCCATTGCTGCATGTCCAGTTCCTGTTATCACGGGTATTGGTCATGAGCCCGATACCACCATTGCAGATATGGTTTCTGATAGAAGAACTTCAACGCCAACTGCTGCTGCAGAGTCCGTGGCTCCCGCTATTAGTGAGTTACAAACTACGTTTAACAACAGAATTTCTCGCCTTGGAAATGCTACAAGAAAGATTTTGCAGTTCTATAAGACGGACCTAACTACTGTTGAACAGCGTTCTAACTTGGCAATGAGAAATGCCCTATCAAGTAAAAAATTCCAGCTAGAGAAGCTGTCTGATCGTCCGTGTCTAAAAGATCCTGCTTATATTATTTCTACAAGAACGGAAGATCTTAATCAGACAGAGCAAAGATTAATGGATGCTCTACCAGCGCTTCTTTTAAGAAAGAAAGAGATGCTTTCTGTTGAGTCGCAAAGACTTACCAGAGCCAGTGCTGCCATGCTTCATCCATATGAGGCTTCTCTTTCTTCGCTTGCAGGAAAACTAGATGCACTTTCTCCTTTAAAGGTTCTTACAAGGGGATATGCATATGTCCAAGATGAAAAGGGGTCTGTCATTAAAACGGCCAAAGATGCTTCGGTTGGAGATTCTTTGCTGGTCAAAATGACGGATGGAACAATCAAGGCAACTGTTTCTGATATTGAGCTCTCATAGATTAGGGGAACAACATGGATACTAAGAAGACCGAAGAGCTGACTTTTAAAGACGCTTCTATTGAACTTGAGCAGATTGTACGTAAGCTTGAGGGCACAGATTTGGAGCTCGAAGAGTCTTTGGCTCTGTATGCTCGTGGTGTTGAACTGGTTAAAGACCTTCGTGGAAGACTTGATACGGCAGAGCAAAAAGTTAAGGTTCTGCTTGATGAGTCTCAGGCAGGAGCTGCAATTACAGATACTACCGCAGCACCTTCTACTGCATATTTAGATGAGTAAAGGAGAGGCCATGTCTGACTGCATTTTCTGTAAGTTAGCTAACAAAGAAATTCCTACAGAGTTTCTCTATGAGGATGAAAACGTTGTAGCTTTCAATGACCTAAATCCTCTTATGCCCGTGCATGTTCTTGTTGTGCCAAAGGGCCACTATGACAACATCATTGATGGTATTCCTGCTGCAACACTTGAGAGTGTTACTAAAGCTATAGCTGTAGTAACAGAAAAGACAGGAATTAAGGAGACTGGATTCCGTGTAATTACCAATACTGGAGAACACGGCGGACAGTCAATCAACCACGTCCACTTCCACGTTTTAGGTGGCAAAATGATGGACGATTCAATGGGCTGTAAATAAAAATATTCAAGTTTTTTGCTCGTCTATTTAACTCCGGGGTATCTTGGGGTTTATGATGTCATGCGGTTATGTTTGTTTGAAGTAGGAGAGGAAGACTTAGTAGTCTTTTCTGCTTCACGGAAAGAGGAGTCACATGAACGTACTGGTTATCAACGCAGGTAGCTCATCTCTTAAGTATCAGCTTCTTGACGTTGACACCCGCGAGGTTTACGCAAAAGGAAACTGCGAGCGTATCGGTATCGAAGGTTCTTTTGTTGGTCATGAGGAGCTTGGTGGAGAGAAGCAGAAGCTTGAGGTTGCTCTTCCTGATCATAAGACTGCTATTAAGCATGTCTTTGACATCCTTAAGACTATTGATAAGCCAATCGATGGCATTGGTCACCGTGTTGTTCAGGGTGGTTGGTACTTCCCAGAGTCTGCTGTTGTAGACGATAAGGTCTTGGCTCAGGTCCGTGAGGTTGCTCCACTTGCTCCTCTTCATAACTATGCTGAGGCTGATGTTATTGAGATTTGCCGCGAGCTCTTCCCAGAGGTCGGCAATGTAATCGTTTGCGATACTTCTTTCCACTTCAATATGCCAGAGAAGGCACATCGCTATGCTCTTCCTCGCGATGTTGTTGATAAGTACCACGTCCGCAAATACGGCGCTCACGGTACTTCTCACCGCTACATTTGGCGTGCAACCAATGAGTTTACCAACGGTCAGACTCACAAGCTGGTTAGCTGCCACCTTGGTTCTGGTGCTTCTCTTTCCGCTATTGAGGATGGTCGCGATCTTGAGACCACCATGGGCCTTACTCCACTTGATGGCCTTATCATGGGCACTCGTTGCGGCACTATTGACCCAGCTACTGTATTCTATCTCTCTCGCGTTGGTGGTTACTCCATCGATGAGATTGACACTATGATGAACAAGCAGTCTGGTCTTCTCGCTCTGTCTGGTCATTCCGATTCTCGTGATATTGAGGATGGCGCTCACGCTGGCGATAAGGACTGCCTGCTTGCACTTGATATGTTCTATTATCGTACGTCTCAGCTCATCATGGAGATGGCTCAGGCTATGCACGGCTTTGATACCATGGCATTCTCTGCTGGTATTGGTGAGAATTCCGACGAGATGCGTCTTGGCGTTGTCAAAGAGCTTGAGTGGATGGGCGTCAAGATTGATGAGGAGAAGAACAAGGTTCGCTCCGGTGAAATCCGTGACATCTCTGCTCCAGATTCAAAGGTACGCGTCCTGGTTGTACCTACCAACGAGGAGTACATGATCGCTCTTGATGTTCAGGAGCTTCTGGGTAAGTAAGCTTTACTTACAATCTGATATTTTTGAAAAACTCCCGTAAACATTGCGGGAGTTTTTTTATAGAGATATAGATAGTTCTTTGACATGAGTACTTTAGAACTTTATATTTTTAAGTAAGA